>NZ_CATWDQ010000014.1:0-63141 GCF_958349595.1 uncultured Phascolarctobacterium sp.
CTTTGACTGCTATGTGCTATAACGTTTTGGGCAAAGATTACTGGATCTCCCGCGGCACGTCCGTAGCGCTCGGAGCGCCGCGCACAATGATGCTGTCAGCGCAGTTCGACATTTAACTGACCGACTCTCAACAGATCAGCTTTATTATACTGCTTTAAAACAATACCTGGCATACTGCTTAACGTGTGCCGGGTAAAGACTGCCAAAATCCACAAAAATTTAACGAGGTGTTTATTTGATGAATGGAAACAAGAAATTTTTAGCAATGGCGGTATTGTGCGCCGTTGCCAGCGTCGGCTTCGTACTGCCTGCCGCCGCTGAGGAAACCATGACGCACGATCTGGACGAAGTCATCGTCGAAGCTGACAAAGACGCTCTGCCGGGAGGATATGTCAAAACCAAAGGCAACGTCGGTATTCTCGGTACAAAAGATGTTATGGATGTTCCTTATACACAAATGAATTTTACCAAACAAAATATCGAAGATTTCGGCGGGCCTAACCAGGCGTTAGACAACGTACTGGTCAATATGCCTTCTGTACGCCAGACCGGCACCATGCTGCACGGTGATTTTTCTGTCAGAGGCAAATCTACCAATGGTTCTTTCTTCTATCTTAACGGCGTTCCCGGTATGCTTGGTCAATTTATGGTGCCGGCCTTCGCTGCTGAAAGCATTGAAATCACCGCCGGACCCAATAAAGCCATTTCCGGCTCGTTCCCAGCAGGTGAAGGCACAGGCGTTGCCGCAGTTGTCAATATGACTACCGCTAAAGCTCCAGATGTTCCGGTAACCAGATACAGGCAAATCTTCTCCGGAAAAAGCGGCTTCGGCGAAGCGCTTGACGTAGGCCGCCGCTTCGGCAAAAACAATGAGTGGGGCATCAGGGTAAACGCCGAATTCATGAACGGCAATCCAACTCACTATAAATCAGATAAAAACTCTCAGAGTTTTTTTGCTAATATCGATCATCAGGATGATAAAAGTAAAACCAATTTTCTTATCGGTTATCAATATTATGAAGTAGAAGACGGTATGCGCTGGTTTGGGCTGGATGCGGCAAGCATTAAAGCAGGCAAACTTACTCACCTGCCGTCTGCACCCAACTCTAAAAACAATTACAGCTTTCCCGGTATGGATAAAGTCCATGAGGGCACGATCATGGTTCTGAACCATGAACAGAAACTTAACGACAGCTGGAAAGTATTCTTTAACGGCGGCTGGACGCACAGCAACCTGAAAAAGAATATTACCGGCCTGAGCAGTAAATTGACCATTACTAATGACGACGGGACTTACGCCGGCAGGTATTTCACCAGACGTACCCCTTCACATAAATATTACGGACAAATCGGCGTCAACGGCGAATTCAAAACCGGCACTGTCAAACATAACCTGGTCCTTGCTGCCGATAAGTCCTGGTCTAAATCCTGGACCGGTGTAGTAGGCGGCACAGGCTTGACCAACTTCACAGGTTTAGGGGGCAACATCTTTACCGGCGTCGATCCCAATGAAAGCGTTACGATTCCAGACTTCGAAAATTACCACAGCAGCTCCGCACGTTTCTGGGGCGTTTCCCTGATGGACACCATGGAATTGGGTAAATCGCAGCTATTGCTGGGCATACATAAGCATAACGCTACTTCCACTTCCTATTCTGATCCCAGTAAAGGCGCTGTAAAAGCTACCTCTGTCAAATCCGACGCTACCTGCCCTGCTTTTGGCTTTGTCTATCAGCCGGATAAAAATATCGCATTATATGCCAGTCACTCTGAATTTTTCGACAGCGGCGAACGGGTATCGGAAAATAAAGACAACAATAACCTCTATTATGAAAATAAGGGAGATATTATGTCCCCCTCCAAAGCAAAATCCAATGAAATCGGCGTAAAATATGAAAACAAAGGTTTCCTTGCGACTCTGGCTTTCTTCCAAAATAAAGAAGCAAACAACATTACCGTCTACAATAATGACTTTACTAAAAAATGGTATACTCAAGATGGCGAAAATGAATATAAAGGCATCGAGTTATCCGTAAACGGCCGTCTGAACGATAAATGGAACATCATGGGCGGCTTGATGTATCTTGACGCAACCAGGACCAGAACTGAAAAAGGCACCTATGACGGTTATAGCGTTGCCGGTATCCCTAAATGGACCGGCGTTGCTACCTTGCAGTACAACCCCGATAAAGACTGGTCCATCATCGGCAGAGCTGTTTATGTTGGTTCTACGCCTATTTTCCCTGCCAGCAATGATATAAAATGGACTGTTCCTTCTTATGTCACTTACGATCTGGGAGTTAAATACAAAACCAAATTCAACAGCACTCCTGTAACTTTAAGCGCTATGTGTTATAATATTACCGGTAAAGATTACTGGATCGCCTATGGCAGCGGACTGCATTTATCCAGTCCACGCACGCTGATGCTTTCAGCAACCTTCGACATTTAAAATTCTATCTTGCAATGTTTAAAGAGGGTGCTTTCCGGTACCCTCTTGCATTTTATCATGAGGTATTTATGCTTAAACTTACTGACATCGATTTCAATGCCGTCTGGCAGGAAACAATGGGCTGGAATATTTCTGACAAAAGCGGCCGCAAATTTGACGACCGGGTCGAAAGTGATTTCTGGGTCAAGCTGGCTCCGCGTTACACTGAAGAATACAACCTTAATCACGATACACCGCTGATATCCCAGCGTTTGCAGCAGTTGCTGGGCAGCGGTCACAGCATTCTGGAGATCGGCTGCGGCAGCGGTAATTTTACTGCGCTGATGGCACGTTATTCAAAAAATATCCTGGGGCTGGATTTTTCACCGGCCATGCTGGCCGTACTGCAGCAGCGTCTGCTTGCCGAAGGTATCGGCAATGTTCAGACCCAGTCCGGCAAATGGGAAGATTTTACAACCGACGCAGCGTTCGATTATATCGTCAGCGTCAACTCCCTCTACCGCATCCGCGATATGGCAGCCGCACTGCACAAAATGAACGCTTACAGCCGGCGCGGCTTCATCATTGTCCGCACTATCCAGCGTCCCTTCTTCTACAGGCTGTACCGGGACTGCGGCCTCGACTGCGCTGAATGTCCGGATTATCAGCTGCTGCCCCTGCTTTTATGGCAGCAGGGAATACAGGCCGACGTAGAATTTTTACATTACACTAAAATAAAATCTTTTACTGATATAGATGCAGTATCACAAGAGATGTGCTATGATTTAAGTAAAAAAACTTTTTTGACCTACAGGGAACCGCTGCTGCGAAGATTTCAAGAGCAGGCCCTTATGCAGGACTCCGCCCAGCAAATCAGCCAGCCGCGAACCACTGTTATTATTTCGGTAAAAAAATAAATTTGGGATGAAAAGATGAAACTATGAAGCATTTTTGTAAGCCGCTGTTGCTGCTGCTCACGGCCGCCGTACTTTTACTGGGCGGCTGCGGCACGCAGCCAACTGCCGCAGATCAGGAAAAAAATATCACAGCAGACAGCAGCGCCGTCGTTTTGGCCGCCGGCCGGCACCTGGCCCCCGGCGAAAAGGACGGTTATTATTGCAGCAAGATTTTAGGTGTTTGGGAACCGCTGATCACCAAGGACGAAAACGGCCGGCCCAAGCCCAGCCTGGCCATAAGCTGGGAAATGAAGGACGGCGGTAAAGAATGGATCTTCCATTTGCGCCGGGGTGTGCAGTTTCATAACGGCAGCCCGTTCAACGCCGATGCCGTTATCCAAAATTTTGAACGGATGAAGTTAGGCGTCAAGCGTTCTTCCTTTTACGGACTGGACATCAAAACCTTTTATCCTTCGCTGCTGCGTTACGAAAAAATCGACGACTATACGCTGCGGTTTCTTTTTGCCGAGCCCAACGTCAACCAGCTTTACAAAATGATCGATTTCGGCAGCCCTGTCTATGCCCCGGAATGTTTTGCCCCCGACGGCAATTTTCAGGGCTTTGCTATCGGCACAGGCCCTTATAAGATCACGGAAAACGTGCTGAACAAATATGTCAGGCTGACCCGCAGCGACACCTATTACGGTGACAAGGCCCATGTGCCTGAGATCATCGTCAGGAACATCCCCAATCCCGACGTCCGCTATGCGGCCTTAAAGGCAGGCGAGATCGCAGGTGTGCTGGACATCAACGCTATTCCGCCCTTTCTGGCGGAGGAGATCAAACAGGACGACCGTTTTGCTATCTCGACCAATAAATCAACGATGATCCGCTTTTTGGCCCTGAACGGCAGCAAATTTCCCTTTAACGATGTACGGATGCGTCAGGCCGTCAGCCTGGCGATCGACAGAAAAGATCTGGTGCAGGCGTTATATCTGAATTATGCCGAGCCGACTGCCAATATTTTGAACTATACCAGTCCTTATTATAAGGATCATCCGGTGGAATACGACCCTGCCAAAGCGCGCAGTCTGGCCCGCGAGGTGTTGGGCGACAAGCGCTGTGAGGTCGTCTACTGTATCAACGGCGGCGAACCGCTGCAAAAGGGCGAAGCCGAACTGATCGCTTACTGGCTGCAAAAGATTGGCCTTGATGTGACGATCCAGTCGCTGGAATACGCCACCATGGCCCGGCAGATGCGCCGGGGCGATTATGATATGGCCCGTGTGCAGCAGGGCCTGCCCAACGGCGATCCTTACAGCATTTTTTACACCTTTATGATGCCTGACGGCAGCCGCAATAAGATCAGCTGCCTGGGCTATGCCAATCCCGAGGTCGCCGCTTTACTGCAGGAGGCCAAGCACTGCGTCGATGAAGCTAAACGCCGCGCCATTTATGACCGGCTGCAGCTGATTTCCATAAAAGACCAGCCTGTAGTGCCGCTGTTCAATGATCGCAGCATCGTGGCCTACAGCAAACGCTTAAAAAATTACGACGCGCTGGTTTACGGCGTTAATTTAGCAAGAATCGAGTTGAGCGACCCATGATCAGATATTGCTGCCAACGGCTCCTGACTGCCGTACCAGTACTGTTGGGCATCAGTTTGCTGGCCTTTATTCTGGGCGTTTTATCGCCCGGCGATCCTGCCGAATTCGTTTTGAACCAGGACGGACTGTATGCCCCCACAGAAGAACAAATAGCGGCCATGCGTACCGAGCTGGGCCTTGATAAACCGCTGTGGCTGCGCTACGGTCTGTGGCTGCTGGGCGTTCTGCAGGGCGACCTGGGCACCAGTTATATCACCGGACGCGACATCGCCGCCGAGATCATGCAGCGTCTGCCCGTAACGCTGGAACTGGCCGTGCTGGCACTTGTAATGGCCGGTGTAGGCGGCATTTTTCTGGGCAGCGTCTGCGCTGTTTACCGCGGCAGTTTTTTTGATAATTTCGTCAAAAGCCTGACTAATATCATGCTCTCGATCCCCGGCTTCTGGCTGGCGCTGGTCCTGATCCTTGTTTTCAGCGAGCAGCTGCGCTGGCTGCCTACCAGCGGCACCGGCAGCCTGAAATATTTTCTGCTGCCGGCCTTCGTTCTGGCCTTTGCCACGCTGGCCACAGTCTGCCGCTTTATGCGCGGCGCTCTGCTGACCGAATTCGGCCGGCAGTATTTTCTGGTAGCCAAAGCACGCGGCATCAGCAAGGTCAATCTGCTCACCCGCTATGCCCTGCCTAATGCCATCATCCCCGTTATCGCCCTGCTGGGCAATTATTTTGCCAGCGTTCTGGGTGGCTCCGTGATCGCCGAAAGTATTTTTGCGATCCCCGGTATCAGCAGCATGGCGCTGGAAGCGATCCGTTACCGTGATTACCCGGTGCTGCAGGCTTACGTTCTGGTCAGCGGCTGCACTCTGATCCTGGTAATGGTGGCGGTCGATCTGCTGATCGCCTATCTCAATCCCAAGGTAAAGCTGGGTGAGCGGTCATGAAAAAATCAAACCTGCAATTTTACTGCGCCGCCGGCCTCCTGCTGCTCATCATCGGCACCAGCCTGCTGGCCCCGCTCCTGGTAACTCACAATCCCTTTGAGCCGGATATGGCAAGCCGGCTGCAGCCGCCCTCCTGGCAGCATTTTTTTGGTACGGACGCACTGGGGCGCGATATGTTCAGCCGCATCCTTTACGGCGGCCGGGCCTCGATCCTGCTGTCACTGGCCTCTGCGGTCCTTTCGCTTGGCGTCGGACTTGTGATCGGTCTTTGCTGTGGTTTTTACGGCGGCAAGCTGGATCTTTTCTTCACGATCCTGAGCAATATTTTTCAGGGTATCCCCGGCAGCTGCTTTATGATCGCTATCGCCGGCATTTTCGGTCCCAGCATCAAAAGTCTGGTGCTGGCGCTGGTCATCACCTCCTGGGCCGGTTTTTCCCGCATCGTGCGCGCCGAAGTGATGCAGCTTAAAGAAGAGCCTTTCATCGAAGGGCTGCGTTGTCTGGGCTGCGGCGACCGACGGCTGCTGCTGCGCCACATCATTCCCAATATCGTCAACAAGCTGCTGATCCTCTTCACGATCAGGGTAGGCCGCGGCATCCTCTCTATCGCCGGACTCAGCTTTCTCGGCCTGGGCGTACAGCCGCCGACGCCTGACTGGAGCGTGATGGTCAGCGACGCCGTTTTATATTACCGCAGTTCGCCGCATCTGATTTTGATTCCCGGCGCCTGCATCTTTTTCCTGATCTATGCCATCAACAATCTGGGCGAATTTCTGCGTGACAGGCTGGATGTACGCTTTAGCGAGGTGCGCAAATGGTAACTTTAAACTCCACAGCCACGCTTGACCTGACGCTGCAGCAGCTGTACGTGCACTTTCCCGTTCCCGGCGGCCTGGTTAGGGCCGTCGACGGCGTCGACATCTGTTTCCGCCACGGCCAGATCACCGGGATCATCGGCGATTTTGGGGCAGGCAGTCTTAGGCATCCTGCCTGATTATGTCACCCGCAGCGGCAGCATCTTTTACCGCGGCACGGATATTCTGGCAGACAACACTGCCCTGCCCGGTTTTTACGGTCAGCAAATCGCCCTCATACCTCAAAATCCCGGCGACTCTCTCAACCCGCTGCGCCGTATCGGCAGACAGTTTGACGACATTCTGCAGACCGCCGGGATCAGGGATAAAACCGATCAGCGCAAACAACAGCTGCTGGACTTCTTCGGACTACCTGACGCCGCACGCGTGCTTGCCGCCTATCCGCACGAACTTTCGGGAGGTATGCTGCAACGCGTACTGTGTGCCATGAGCATTTGCTGCTCTCCCAACTGGCTTTTGGCCGATGAACCGACCAAAGGACTGGACGAAACAGCCTGCGGCGTTGTTTATGAAAATCTGCAGAAAATAAAAACCGGCCAGCAGCTGGGTATGCTCATCATCACCCACGACCTGCAGCTGGCACGCTCTATCTGTGCCAACATCGCCGTGATGTATGCCGGACAGATCGTCGAATACGGCCCTCAGGTCCTCACAGACCCGCGGCATCCCTATACGCAGGCCTTTCTGGCCGCCCTGCCGGAAAACGGCTTTCAGCCCTTGCCGGGACTGCCGCCGTTACCGCAGGAGGAACTGCCCGGCTGCCGGTTTGCGCCGCGCTGCGCCAGCTGCCATGAACGCTGCCTGCAGGCAGTGCCGCCGGTCTATGACAGCGGCACTGCGAAAGTGAGGTGCTTCCTCTATGCTTGAAGCTGTAGACATTTCCAAAAAATATTGGGACCGCAGCAGCGGCAAGCACTACGACGTTTTGCGAAACTGCAGCCTTACGATCCAGTCCGGCGAAGCGCTGGGACTGATGGGCCCCAGCGGCTGCGGCAAAAGCACGCTGGCACGAATCCTGCTGCGGCTGCTGCCGGCAGACAGCGGGCGGATCATCTTCCGGTCGCAGGACCTGACCACGCTGTCACAGGCACAGCTGAAACCCTTTCGCCAGCAGGTACAGTTTATCTCGCAGCGGCCAGAAAGCTTTTTTGACCCGCTGCTGAAGTTAGGCGCCAGCCTGCGTGAACCACTGCAGATCTTCGGGCTGCCTGACAACAGCGAGATCATTGAATCTGCCCTGTCAACAGTCAAGCTGTCACCAGCACTGCTGGACCGTTATCCGCATCAGGTCAGCGGCGGCGAAGTACAGCGCCTGAGCATCGCCCGGGCACTTTTGCTCAAACCGCAGCTGCTGATTTTAGACGAGCCGACCTCGATGCTGGATATTTCCGTGCAGGCGCAGATCCTGCATTTGTTAAAAAGTATCCGACAACAGCAGCAGATGGCCTTTCTTTTTATCTCCCACGATCACGATGTGATCCGTTATATGTGTGACCGTCAGCTGCAAATGCGCGGCGGCAAACTCGTTTGACAAATATATCACCTAACAATTTTACCACAGTGTCCGGTCAACCCGGACGCTGTATTTTTTTGCCCTTTAACTGTTAATTTTTCAAATTATGCGTCTACAGAAAACTTTTGCTTGCGGGGGGGGGGCAAAATGCTATAATACAAAGCGAAAGTTTAATATTTTCATCAGACAGGCAAGTATTTATTCCCAATAGGATATATGCTCTACGTTTCTTAAAAAACCATGCTGTTATGCACTAAGCAAGCAGCAGCAGCAAAACCAGCGCCAGCTTTAATTTCTTTTATGCTTATATATATTGCTTTAAAGTTGTTATAACATTCTTATTAAAAACTTTTACTTGCTAAGGAATGTGACGAATGCTATAATACATCACGTAATTTAAATTTTCAACAGCTTATAAATTTCTATTTAATCTAATATAAGTGATCAGGTGCATTATTGCCTAACAGAGAAATCGGTGCAATACCGATGCGGTCCCGCCGCTGTAATGCCGAGCAAACCTCACGATGCCACTGGGAAACCGGGAAGGCGAGGCAAGCGATGACGCAGAGCCAGAAGAACTGCCTGATCATAGTCTGCTCCATCCTGCGAACGACAGGCCAGAGAGTTGTAAGTCGTTTTACGCTTTTCTGCCTTTAGGCGCAGAAAAGCGTCTTTTTTTGCTCTTGATTGTTTTGACACGCGAAACTCGGACAGCTCGGTCAACACAATTACAGATAAAAAACTAAAAGGAAGTGTTGAACAAGATGAATGGGAAGCAAAAATTTTTGACAATGGCCGTGCTGTGCGCCATTGCCAGTGTCGGCTTTGTACTGCCGGCCGGTGCGGAAGAAACACTGACGCACGATCTGGACGAAGTCATCGTCGAAGCCGACAGAGATGCCCTGCCCGGCGGCTTTGTCAAAACCAAAGGCAGCATCGGTATTTTAGGCGATAAAAGTATTATGGAAGTTCCTTTCAGCCAGACAAATATCTCAGCCAAAACTTTAGATCTTTTTGGCGGGCCGACGCAGCCCTTAGATAATATTTTAGTCGGCGTCCCCGCTATCAGGCAGGCCGGCAGCGTTTTGCACAACGATTTTACTATCCGCGGCTTCCGGGCCAACGGCACCAGTATGTACGTCAATGGCGTCCATGGGATGCTGACGCAGTTCAACGTGCCGATGGCGGCCTTTGAAAGGGTCGACGTCACCGCCGGCCCCAATACCGGTATCAGCGGCAGCGGCGTCCAGTACGAATCCTCGACTGCTGGCGGCATTATCAACCTGATCTCCAAAAAAGCAGGCGAGCAGCCGCTGTTCCGCTACAAACAAACTTTTTCCGGCAAAGGTTCCTTCGGCGAATACCTGGATCTTGGCAGCCGCTTCGGCAAAGACAAAGCCTGGGGACTGCGGATCAACACCGAGCTTTTGAACGGCGAAACCTCTGTTGATAAAACCGACATCAAAGCCAAAGGCATCTATATGAACCTTGACCACCGCGATGACAGAAGCACTACCAACTTTTTGGCCGGGTACAGGGATATTGATATTAAAAACGGTATGCGCTGGTTCAAGATCGGCCCTAACGTCAAAAATTTCCCCAGCACTATCAACGGCAGCAAAAATTACGCCTTTGACGGTATGGAAAAAGGCGCTTACGGCTACTTCATGGTTTTGAACCACGAACAAAAGCTGAATGATGACTGGAAGCTCTTCTTTAACGGCGGCCTGAACAACAATAAGCTGAATAAAAACGTCATGGGTCAAAACAGCGCTTTCACTATCAAAGACGACGCCGGCAACTATGACCTGAATTACCAGTCGTCGGCGACGCCGCAAAAAGCCTACTACGCGCAGATCGGCACCTCCGGCAAATTTGCGACTGGCGCTGTGAAGCATGAAGCCACGCTGGCGATCGACAAAGCCTGGCGCAACCGCGACGCCAGCACGCCGCTGGGCTACTCGGGCTTTGGCCAGTTGGGCACCGGCAATATTTATACCGGCGCGATCGACCAGACCGGAATGCCCGACGGCAGCTACAAAACCTATTTGAACAATAAGACCAGTATCTGGGGCATTTCCTTTGTTGACAGCCTGAAATATGAAAAATGGGGCGCCGTTTTAGGCGTGCATAAGCATCAGGGCACTTCCACCTCCTACAGCCCTACGACCGGACAGGCGACTTCCTCGGTCACGTCGGACGCTACCAGCCCCACATATGCCCTGACCTATAATCCCAACGAGAAAATTATGCTGTACGGCAGCCATTCGGAGAATTTCGACCTGGGCGCCGTTGCCGGCAGCACCTATGAAAATGCCGGCGAGATCCTGCCGCCTTCTAAAACCAAGCAAAGTGAGCTGGGCGTAAAATATTTGAACAAAGGATTTTTGACGACGCTGGCTTTGTTCGACATCAAGCAGGCCAATAATATCGCTGTCACTAATCCTGCCGGTGGCAAAGACTTCTTCCGTCAGGACGGCGAAGTCAAGCACCGCGGCATCGAGCTCAGCTTCAACGGCGCTATCGCTTCCAAATGGAACGTAATGGCCGGCATTGCCTATATGGATGCCAAATACGAAAAAACCGTCAAAGGCTCTAAAGATGGCGTACAGGAGTCCGGACAACCCAAATGGAGCGGTTCTGCGGCACTGGAATACAAGGCTGACGAAAACTTCAGCATTATCGGCCGGGCTTTGTATACTGGCAGCAGCCCTTTATATAACACTGACAGCAGCAGACATTTCTATGCGCCCTCTTATATGACTTTCGATCTGGGCGTGACCTATAAAACCAAAATCAACAGTATCCCCACCAAATTATCACTGATGTGCTATAACCTCGCTAACAAAGATTACTGGATGGTATCGCGCGGTGATCAGATCTATGCATCCACTCCCAGAACTATCTATATGTCTGCCGAGTTCGACATCTGAGCCTGCTGAAAGTTAAAAAGGCCCTTCTTTTTATACGTCTACAGAAAACTTTTGCTTGCGGGGGGGGGGCAAAGTGCTATAATACAAAACAAAAGTTAATTTTATTTATCTTTTCAAGGTATTTTATTTGCTAATTGAATATTCATAATCAGGTGCATTATTGCCTAACAGAGAAATCGGTTAAAAGCCGATGCGGTCCCGCCGCTGTAATGCCGAGCAAGCCTCAAAACGTCACTGGGAAACCGGGAAGACGAGGTAAGCGATGAAGCAGAGCCAGAAGAACTGCCTGATTACACTCCACTCCATCCTGCGAACGACAGGTCAGAGCGTCAAAAGTTATTTACGCTTTTCTGTCTTTATGTGCAGAAAAGCGTCTTTTTTTGTTCTTGATTGTTTTGACACGCGAAACTCGGACAGCTCAGTCAACACAATTACAGATAAAAAACTTAAAGGAAGTGTTTATTTGATGAATGTAAACAAAAAGTTTTTAGCAATGGCAGTATTATGTACTATTGCCAGCGTTGGCTTCGTGTTGCCTGCCAGCGCCGAAGAAACCATGACGCACGACCTCGACGAAGTGATCGTCGAAGCAGACAGGGACGCCCTGCCGGGCGGCTTGGTTCGTACTACGGCCAAGCTTGGTATCCTGGGCGACAAAAGCGTACTTGATATTCCATATTCGGAAATGAGCATGACTCAGAAAACATTAGCGTTATTTGATGATCCCAGCCAACCGCTTGCCAATGTCCTGCAGAACAATCCTTCGATACGTTCCAGCACCAGTTCACCAATGTATACCGACTTCAGTATGCGCGGTATCAATATGAACGGCAACCACATGATGCTGAACGGTATCCCCAGCTTATTTTATCAATTCACAACCCCGCCTTCGCATATCATCGACAGGATCGATATTACCTCCGGCCCCAACGCCGGTGTCAACGGCGTCAGCATGTCTAACAACGGTACCAACAGCGGCGCTACGCCTGCTCCTGGTACGATCAATATCGTTACCAAAAAAGCAACCGCCAAACCGATCACCAGCTACACGCAGACCTTTTCCGGCAGAGGTAATGCCGGCGAGTATATCGACATCGGCAGACGCTTCGGCAAAAACGGTGAATGGGGTCTGCGGGTCAACGCTGAATATATGGACGGCGGCCTTTCTTTGCCGGGTGCTGAAAAAAATGAAAAAAACCTGTTTTTCAATCTGGACCACAAAGGAGAAAAAAGCACGACCAACCTGTTTGCCGGCTATTTTGACCTGCGGGTCAACGGTGGCCAGCGCTGGTTTCAATTCAAACCAACCACTGCCTACAAAGGCGATTCCCTACCGGGAGCACCGGATTCAAAAAAGAACTATGATTTCAGCGGCACCACTAAATATGTTCACGGTTATCTAATGACCCTCAACCATGAACAAAAAATGAATGAGGACTGGTCCTGGTTTGCCAATTTCGGTCAATCCAGAAGAAGCGGCAATAAAGATAATCAGGGTTCCGCTTTAAAATTTGATGAAAACGGCAATTTTACAGGTAATCAATTCAATCAGCAAAATGAATCGGGGAAAAACGTCTACGCGCAGATCGGTATTGCCGGCAAAGTAATGACCGGTGCCGTAAAACACAATTTAGCACTCGCAGTCGACCGTTCCTGGGCCAAATACTGGAACAACAGCAAATCATACGACCCTAACGGAGGGACGATTCTTGGCAATTTATACGACGGTATTATCTTTCCTGATAACTATCAACTGGAAAATTTTGGCTCTGCCAAACCACAGTGGGAAGAAACCAACGTCGGTATCACTATTGCCGATACTCTGGAATATGGCAAAGCGTCACTCCTGCTGGCCGCTTCCCGTAAGCATGAAAACTTTGAAAACCTGACCGGAGGAAAATCTTTTACCAATAATAATACCTTGCCTACTTACGGCATCACTTATAAACCGGTTGATAATCTTGCTTTCTACGCCGGACATACCGAAAGCTTTTCCAGAGGTGCTGTTGTCAAAAACGACGATAAATACACCAATAAAAATGCTACGCTTGATCCTGTAAAAAGCAAGCAAACTGAAATCGGCATCAAATATGCAAATGCCGGCATCCTTACTACCTTCAGCTATTTTGATATTGACGAAGCCAACAGATATGATATCGATGCGCCAGGCAATAAGCTGACTACAGTGGACGACGGTAAAAACAGATACAAAGGCCTGGAATTGACTGTAAATGGTAAGCTGGCCAGCAAATGGACTGCTACAGGCGGCTTAATGTACCTTAACGCCAAGCGTGAAAACACTAAAGAAGGCTTAAAAGACGGTATGTTTGTAACCGGCGCCGCTAAATGGAGCGGAGTTCTGGGCTTAGAATATACACCTGATAAAAATTGGGGCATTGTCGGCCGCGCTGTTTGGAATGATAAGGCTTTCATTGAAGATACCGGCAGTAAGGGGAAATACGAAATCCCCTCTTATGTGACCTTCGACCTGGGAGTACACTACAAAACAAAAATCAATACTGTTCCAGTAAAGTTCAGTGCTATGTGCTATAACCTCACTGATAAAGACTACTGGATGGGCCGAGGCGGTTCATCCACCTTTGGTTTATCAATGCCCAGAACCTTTATGTTCTCCGCTCAGTTCGACCTGTAATTTTACTTTCCCAAGGAGATCATACGATCTCCTTGAGTTCGTTTTAGGAGCAATAACGCTATGTTAATCAAAAAAATCCTGTTCCTGCCGCTGATTTTCTGCCTGCTGCTATGCGCAGGCTGCAACAATGATCCGACGGACGCAGACTCTGACAGGCATACAGTTATCACCGACAGTATCGGCAGGCAGGTGAGTCTGCCCCAGACGGTTACCAAAGTCGCTGTCGCCAACCGCTACAATATGGAGATCATCAAATCCCTCGGCGTTTTAGACAGAGTAGTCGGCGTAGATTATGGCATCTACCAGGATCAGGCGGCCTACGGCGAATTTTTCAGTAAAGAACAAGTCATCGGCAAAAGCCAGAACGACCTGAATTATGAAAAAATCATTGAACTGCAGCCGCAGCTGCTGATCCTCACCGGCAACGGCGCCTGGCAGGATGCCGCTAAAAAGTTGGAACCCTTCGGCATCAGAGTCATCGTCATGGATGCTTATTACACCTCAGCGTTTGAGCATACTTATACCTTGGCCGGACAGATCTTTCAGCAGGAAGCGAAGGCAGCTGCCTTTATCAGTTATTTTCAGGATAAACTGCAGTATATCAGAACAGCTTTAAAAAATGTTCCTAAAAAAACTGTTTACTACGAATACCGTAACAGGGGTACCACTACTATTCCCGGTGATTATTTTTTTGAGATGCTGGAATATGCCCATGCCGATAATATCTTTCGTGATGCAAAAAGCACGGAGATCAATATCGAGGCCGTCGTACAGCAAAATCCAGACGCTATCGTCAAAGTCGGCGCTGCCGGTGTCGATCCCAAATATATCCCGCCTACAGCGGCTGATTTCCTGCAGCGGCATCAGGAACTCGTTGAGCGCCCCGGCTGGACAGCTATCAAAGCCGTACAAAATGATAAAATCTTACTTCTCTCTCAATACGCCCACGGCGGCGCGTCCAAGCTGGTCGGCACCATGTATATCGCCAAATTCCTTTATCCTGAATATTTGCCCGACCTGCACCCGGAGCAGGTTTTTAAAGACTGGGTAACCAAATACCAGCATCTGGACTACCGTCCCGGACACACCGACCCTCCTTTTGCTTTGACTGATTGACAGAGGTGTATTATGTTAGAAAAAGCTTACGCGCAAGACACACGCAAAAAATATCTGCTGATCTGCGGCACTTTGCTGCTGACACTGCTGGCCGCTTACTGCTGCACTACTATCGGCCTGCACAACGCCGGACCATGGCAAACACTGCACGCCCTGCGCAGCTGGGCTGACGGCACACTTAACGGCGGTCCGGACGCCGCCGTCAATAAGATCATCTTGCTGCTGCGGCTGCCGCGGATCCTGCTGGCGCTGTTGGCAGGCGTGGGACTGGCCGTTGCCGGCGCCGTCATGCAGTCTGTCACCCGCAATTATCTGGTCAGTCCGTTCACGCTGGGGATTTCGTCAGCAGCAGCCTTCGGTGCTTCCGTCTGCATCGTTTTCGGCTCTGGGCTGTTTTTCACCAGCGACGTTGGCATCATCACCTGCGCGTTTGCCGCTGCCTGCGGTTGCGGCCTGGTAGTCTACGCTATCTCGCGCCAGATCGGCGTCAAGCCCAGCTCCCTTGTTTTAGTCGGTATCGCCCTGAATTATTTTTTCAGCGCCCTGACCGCTACCATTGAATTTTTTGCCAAAGAGCACAAGCTGGAAGCCGTTGTGCAATGGACCTTCGGTTCCTTCAACCGCGCGGCCTGGGACAGCGTGCTCATCACCGGCGTCATCACCCTGCTTTGCTTTGCAGCGCTGATGCTGTACTGCCTGCCGCTGAACGCCATGTCGGCCAGCGACGATGAAACTGTCAAAAGTCTGGGCATCGACCCTGAACGTCTGCGCACGCTGATCGGCCTGATTGCTGTTTTCCTTACGGCGTCAATCATCAGCTTCACCGGCGTCATCGGCTTTGTCGGGCTGATCGCCCCGCATATGGCGCGCTTTATCGTCGGCAGCAGCCATCGCTTCTGCCTGCCCTTTGCGGCCGTTTTAGGCGCACTGCTGCTGCTGGCATCCGACACCGTTGGCAAGCTGATCCTGTATCCGGTCAACATTCCCGTCGGCATCGTCATCTCCTTTTTAGGCGTGCCGCTGTTCATTCACCTGATCCTTGCCAAAGGCCGCGGGCTGGAATGACGTCTTTCTTTTACACTTATCCCCTTAGAGCAGGCAATGGCGATCCGAGCCTGCAGCTTTGATGAGCAGGAGCATTTTATGAGTTTAGAAATCAGTAATTTATCCTTCGGCTATGACGCCGGTAAAAAAATTCTCGATAATATTTCCCTGACCGTGCGGCAGGGAGAGATCCTTGGTATTTTAGGACCTAACGGAACCGGAAAAACGACCTTGATCAAATGTATCGATCATCTGCTGACGCCTGCCAGCGGCACAGTCTGCTTTGATGGTCAGGATCTGGCCGCGCTTACGGCCCGGGAACTGGCCAGGATCATCGCCTATGTGCCGCAATACACCGGCAACTATTTTGCCCTGCGGGTCATCGATACCGTCATGATGGGACGCCTGCCCTACGCCGCCAGGCAATATTCAGAGAAGGATCAGGCTGTAGTTTTTGAACTTCTGCGACAGCTGCAGCTGGAAGCGCTGGCTTTCCGCACGCTGAATACCTTAAGCGGCGGTGAACGGCAGCGGGTCTTGATCGCGCGTGCTTTGGCGCAGCAGCCCCGCTGCATCATTCTGGACGAACCGACCAGCAGTCTGGACCTGCACAATCAGCTGTTTATCCTGCATACGATCGCCGCTTTAGCACACAGCAGACAGCTCTCTGTTATCATGACGATCCACGACCTGAACCTGGCTTCAATGTTTTGCGACAAACTCCTGATGCTTAAAGATACTCGCGTTTTTGCGTATGGTGAGGCTCAGGAAGTTTTACAGGAAGGAACTATCGACGCGATGTACGGCGTCAAAACTAAAATCACCGTTGCAGACGGCTATAAGCATATCCGTCTGCTGAAATGAGCAGAACTGACAAAAACGCCCAACACGATCAGGTGTTGGGCGTTTTTTAACTTTATTCCATTTCTTTCACTGCATCATCACAGCCATTGTCCCAGAACTTCCTGCAGTCGTTCGATACTGATCGGCTTGCTGAGATGCTCGTTCATGCCCGCATTGAGGGCCATCTTGATATCCGACGAAAAAGCGTCGGCCGTCATCGCCACGATAGGTATCTGCCGGGCATCTTCACGCTCCAGCCTGCGAATGGCCCTGGTCGCCTCGTAGCCGTTCAGCACCGGCATCCGCACATCCATCAGGATCATTTCGTAATATCCCGGCAGCGACGCGGCAAACATTTCTACCGCCCGCTGGCCATTCTCGGCCCCTTCACAGACCACGCCCAGACTTTGCAGAAATTCCAGTGCGATCTCCATATTCAGGTCGTTATCTTCAACGATCAGGACCCTGCGGCCCGTAAAATCGCTCCTGCCCAACGGCCTGGCCGCAGCGGCAGGTTTTCTTTCATCATCGCTCAGCCAGCGCAGAGGCAGCGTCAAAGTGAATCTGGCCCCGCCTTCCGGCCTGTTGGCCGCTTCGATCGTGCCCGCCATCAGATTCGTCAGGTTTTTACAGATCGCCAGTCCCAGGCCTGTACCTTCAATTTTACTGGTGCGGCTGTCTTCGCCGCGCTCAAACATATCAAAAATTTTCGGCAGCAGCTCCTCCGATAACCCCCGCCCATTGTCGCTGACAGTAAATACATACTGCGACCGCTGCGGTATCATCGACGGCAGCTCCTGCAAAGTTAAAATGATCTCGCCGCCTTCCGGGGTATACTTGACCGCATTGCCCAAAATATTCAGCAGGATCTGCCTGATATGCGTGCCGTCAGCCAAAACCTCTGGATGGAACAGTTCTGCCTGCTCCAGCTGCAGCTGCTGCCATTTCTTTCCCACCATCGGGCGAATGATAGTGAGTACATCCTCCAGCAGCTGCGGCAGGCTCAGTTCATCATCTGTTAAAATCACCTTGCCGCTTTCGATCTTCGACATACTCAGAATACTGTTGATCAGCTCCAGCAAATGGGCCGAACTCCTGCCTATTTTATCAAGGCAGTCCAGCGTTTTAGCTTTATTATCGATATTCTGTCTGGCAATAGTCGTCATCCCGATAATGGCATTCATCGGCGTGCGGATGTCGTGGCTCATCTGCGACAGGAAAGCGCTTTTGGCTTCGTTGGCAGTATGTGCCGCCACTAACGCGTCCTTCAGTTCCTGCTGCTGCTCCATCTCACGGCGGCGTTCCTCGTCAATAAAGCATGCCACCAGGACCGCCTGCTGTTTTTTCGAGCCGCTGTAATCCGGCAGATAGGACACCATCAGGCTGATCCATTTATAGCCCCCGCCGTTTTTACGGCGCAGTTCCATTTCCAGCTTATCGCCATTTTTCGTCAAGACCCGGCGCAGTTCCCGCAGATCGAAACGCTGCCTGAATTTGTGCCAGTCCTCACGGGGAAGGACATCTCTGGTATAGGCCAAAAATTCTTCGCAGGTGCCGTGATACGGATAATCTACGCATTTCTGCCCGGTCAGTTCCACAAAATTATAAGTGCCAGCATCCAGGTCAAAATGGACTACGGCATAATAAATATCACCCAATACATAGTTGATCTCATAATTCAGGCTTTCGACCAGCTGCTTTTCCTGCTGCATCCGTTTCCAGGCATCGATATCGCGCATCGTGCCCACGACCCGCACCGGCTCTCCCTGCCCATAAACGGTCGTTGCCTGCACCAGATACCACCTGGTATCCAGCTGCTTATCAATGTAGCGGCGCATCCTGATCTCCAGGGCTTCTCCGCTGCGCTCGCCGCTCAGCAGGCTCAGCCACGCCGCCCGTTCAGCTGGATCGACCAGATTTTCCCTGACCGCCACAGACAGATAGTCGGGAATATAGCTGCGCTGTGTCTTTTCCAAAGAATTTTCAGCCGATATACTGCTCCAGGAATACATCACTTTTGACCTGATGTCATATTCAAAGAGCAGGTCGATACTGCTTTCCATTGCTACCCGGTAGCGTTCCTTTTCTTCGTACAGCTGCCGCTCCATATCCCTGCGCTTCGTGACATCGCGCATAAAACAGCCACAGTAACCGTACACCGGCTGATAACAGTCTACCGAAAGGTATTTTCCTAATTTGGCACTGTAATCCTCAATATTCTGGGTCATTCCCTCCAGCGCCGTTTTCTTATAAACATTGAACCATCTTTCATCATTATCGTTCCAAACATCTCTGAAAGACATTCCCAGCAGGTAATTTTTGCCGTCGATGTCTAAAAAAGAAGCGCAGGCGCTGTTGGCATACACAAAAATAAAATCCTGCGGCTGACCGCTGGCGTCAGCCTCCACCCGCAGCACGTACACTGGCAGCGGCAGCTTGTCGAACTGCAGCATCATGCCCCGCTGCATGGCGGCAAAATCCCTGTTGAATTGTTCTAATAAAAGCTTCTTTTCCAAGCTTTCTCACCCTTCCGCAGCCAAATCCAATGTTATCTTACAGCATGACCATACAAAAACCTGTCGACGATCAGGTCTGCCAGTTCAGCGTCGGTAAATTCCTGATCACCCACATAATGCAGCACCGACATCGCCACCCCGCCGAACAGGTGGTGCGCCGTGACCGTCGGCTGTCCGTATTTCATAAAGCCCTGTTCCATACTTTCACTGATAATGGCGACCAGGCACTGTACCTGGTCCCTGATCAGGTTCCGATAACGTAAGATCCGGTTATATTCTTCTTCTGACAGGGTATCGCCATACAGCGAACTCATTTCCCAGGACCCGTCATTCAGGATCACCGGATGGAAGCCGCGCTGATTGCCGCTCACCTCGTACCAGAGGATCCTGTACAGATCTTTATTTTCCCGCAGGAACGTCAGCAGTTCCAGCATATAGCGCCTGATCTTTTCCTTAGTGTCTGCCTGCGACTCCACGATCTTCTGCAGCGCCTGCATGAACGGTTCGATCTTACCGGCGACCAGCGTATAAAACAGGTTATCCTTATTGCCGAAATATTTATAGACCGTGCCCTTACCGGTATCAGCAAGCGCAATGATCTCGTCCAGTGTCGCCTGCACATAACCGCGGCGGCTGAAAACGTCCTCTGCAGCCAGCAGTATCCTCTGATCTTTGGGTAAGGCCTTGTCTATTTCGCGCATAAATCAAACTTCCTTTCAGTAAATATTTCTATTTTCCCAATTATTATATATATTATAAGTTTTTTAGACGAACTTTACAAATTTATCTTACCAAACTTCGCTTTAGTCCATTAAAAAATCAGTTAATTTATTTTTTCACACTTTTGGGGGTTTATATCCCCGGAGCTTTCCTATATAATAGAGTTGAAATCACAGAAAACTATTATTTATTTTTTCTAATCATTTTGCTTCCGCCAGCGGCGGATAGTTTAAAGAAAGAAGGAGGTCGCGATTATGAGTCTTAAGGTCCATACCAACCGCTGCAAAGGCTGCGGCATCTGCGTAGCATTTTGCCCCAAACAGGTTTTGGCGATCAGTGAGATCGAAAAAGTAGAGGTGGTCGCCGAGGACAAATGCATCCAATGCGGCCAGTGCGAAACACGCTGCCCTGACTTTGCAATTTTTGTAGAAAAGTAAAACGGAGGAGTTGAAATCATGTCCAAGATCCTTTTGTTACAAGGCAACCAGGCAGTGGTCGAAGGCGCCATCGCTGCCGGTGTAAAATTTTTCGGCGGCTATCCGATCACGCCGTCTACCGAAGTAGCCGAATCCCTGGCTGAACGTCTGCCCCTCGTCGGCGGCAAATTCATCCAGATGGAAGATGAGATCGCTTCCATGGGCGCTGTCATCGGCGCGTCTTTGACCGGCAAAAAAGTTATGACCGCCACCAGCGGCCCCGGCTTTTCTTTAAAACAGGAGCTGATCGGTTATGCCTGCATGGCCGAGATCCCTCTGGTCATCGTCAACGTGCAGCGCGTAGGCCCGTCTACCGGCCAGCCTACCTCGCCTTCCCAGGGCGACCTGATGCAGGCCCGCTGGGGCACCCACGGCGACCACTGGCTCATTGCCCTGACCCCGGCCAGCGTGCCCGAATGCTTTGAACTGACGCTGCGCGCTTACGCCCTCAGCGAAAAATATCGTGTGCCCGTTATCCTGCTGATGGACGAAGTCATCGGCCATATGCGCGAAAAAATCGAACTGCCCGACGACTACAGCGAGATCCCGCAGGCCGAACGCAAACAGCCTGACTGCAAACCGGAAGACTTTAAAGCTTATGCTACCGACGACAGCCTGGTTCCGGCCATGCCCGCTTTCGGCAGCGGCTACCGCTGGCACGTTACCGGCCTGGTCCATGACGAGACCGGCTTCCCGAAGGGTACCCCAGCAGCTACCCTGGCCGCTACCAACCGTCAGCACGACAAGCTTTACAACAATCTGGACGACATCGTCCAGGTCGAAAACTATAAAATGGAAGACGCGGAATATGCCGTGATCGCTTTCGGCGGCGGCGCCCGTACCGCTTACGAAGCTGTCGATATGGCACGCAAAGAAGGCCTCAAGGTCGGCCTGATGCGCCCGATCACCATCTGGCCGCTGGCTGATAAACAGATCAGGGAACTGGCCTCCAGGGTCAAAGGCATTTTGGTGCACGAGCTGAACTATGGCCAGTACGTACTGGAAGTAGAACGCGTCGTCGCCGGGAAGGTCCCCGTTGCGCTGTACGCCAAATACGACAACGAACCGGCCACCCCCGCCCAGCTTTTAGCTGAGATCAAAAAGGCTATGGCCTGAGAAGGAGAGGAGATTAGATTATGAACATGGAAGCAATGATCGATAAATATTTCCGTCCGGGCCGCCTGCCTCATATCTGGTGCCCCGGCTGCGGCAACGGCGTCGTTACCGGCACTATTGTAAAGGCAGTTGCCAAGCTGGACCTTGATAAAGACAACGTAGCCGTTATTTCCGGCATCGGCTGCAGCAGCCGTGCCTCCGGTTATTTAGATTTCAACACCGTCCATTCGGCACATGGACGCGCTTTGCCGGTAGCAACCGGCGTCAAGCTGGCTGACCCCAGCCTGACTGTGATCGTCGTTACCGGCGACGGCGACGCCACCGCTATCGGCGGCAACCACCTGATCCACGCTGCCCGCCGCAACATCGACATGACGGTAGTGCTGTACAACAACAGCATCTACGGCATGACCGGCGGCCAGTATTCGCCTTTGACGCCGCACGGCTCCAAGGCAACTACCGCTCCTTATGCAACGATCGAGCAGGACTTCAACGTAGCCGAGCTGGTAAAAGCAGCCGGCGCGACCTTCGTCGCCCGCGGCACTACTTTCCATGCCCAGATCCTCGTTGACCTGATCGCCAAAGGCATCGAGCATAAAGGCTTCAGCCTCATCGAAGCAGTAACGGCCTGCCCCATCTCCTTTGGACGCCAGAACAAAATGGGCGGTCCGGCCGACATGATGAAATGGCAGCGCGACCATGCAGTACCGCTGGCAGCCTGGGAGAAAATGACCGACGAACAAAAAGAGGGCAAATTCCCCATCGGCGTACTCTATCAGGCCGAAGGCAGACAAGAATACACAGCCGCCTACGACGAGCTGATCGCCAGAGCGCAGGGAGGTAAATAATCATGAAACAGGAATTACGTTTATCCGGCACCGGCGGTCAGGGCCTGATCCTGGCCGGCATCATTCTGGCTGAAGCAGCGCTTTTAGACGGCAAACTGGCGATCCAGTCCCAGTCCTATGGCCCGGAAGCCCGCGGCGGCGCATCTAAAGCCGAGGTCATCATCTCCGACGAAGCGATCCACTTCCCGAAGGTCACCGACCCGAACCTGCTGCTCGCTATGAGCCAGGAAGCGGCTACCAAATACTCGCACGATCTGACAGCTGACAGCATCATCGTTACCGACAGTCTGTTCGTCAGCGAAGTGCCCGACTTCGGCGGCAAAGTCTACGAGCTGCCGATCACCCACAGCGCTAAAGAAGTGCTGGGCAAAGCGCTTTTTGCCAACATCATCGCCCTGGGCGCGCTGGTCAGACTGACCGGCATCGTCAGCGAGGAATCGCTGGTCAAAGCCGTTTTGAACCGTGTACCGAAAGGCACTGAAGAAAAAAATAAACAGGCCCTGCAGGTCGGCATGGATCTAATTAAATAAACTGCTGTGATCCCCGGCATTATCGCTGATATGCCGGGGATTTTTGCGCGCTGTGGTTCCTTATGTGCTCTAGCAGTAATCTACACATCAACATTACGAGGTAAAAACATGTTAACCCAACAACTTATTGCATCTCGCAGCGAAGACGACGGCCAGATCGCCGATATGTCTTTCAATGACGAAACCCTGAATAACGAAGACCTCAGTAAAATCATTTTTCACAACGTCCAGTTCAGCAAATGCCGCTTTACACGCTGTGATTTCTCACAATCACGCTTTTTATCAGTCACTATAAAAAACTGTGATTTTTCCAACTGTAATTTCAGTGAAAGCTTTTGGAAACAAGTCACTATCACTGACAGCCGCGGCAACGGCGCCGATTTCTCGCAAAGCTGCTGCAAGGAATTGACCTTGCGTGACAGTTCCTTTGCTTATGCCAATTTCTCCAAATCACAATGGGAAAACTCTGCCGTCAGCAACTGCTCTTTCAAAGAATCCTTCTGGGCCGAAGTACGCCTGAAAAAACTTACTTTGGCAGCTTCTGTTTTCAGCGGCGCCGATTTCTTTAAAACACCGCTCAAAGACCTTGATTTTTCAGACTGCAAAATCGACGGTATTACTGTTTCGGAAACCTTCAAAGAACTGCGGGGCATGCAGATCAATTTACTGCAGGCCGCTGACATTGCCAGACTACTGGGTATCAAGATAGTTTAAATTCCCGGCAGGCTTGATTTTGATTTTCACCCAAGCAACACTAAAAAACCGGATTACTGCTGCAAAAAATAACAGCGATCCGGTTTTTATATTTTTATTAATTAATATTTTCAGCTTTTTATTTTTATATTTTTTAAAAAATGCTATAATTTTAATATCAAAGATCATTTATTGTCATTCTTGCATCAAAGGGGAGGTTCTGCCATGGAACGCTTTGACACAAAAATAAACGCCCAGGATATCATTAACGCTATTCCCGGCGGCGTCGCAATTTATAAAGTCTCCGATATCTTCGAAACGGTTTATTACTCTGACGGCGTTCCCGAGCTTTCGGGTTATGACCGTGCAGAATACGAACAGCTCATCAAACAGGATGCAGCCAACCTCACCTATCATGAAGATACCGAGATGGTCGTCGGCAAGATCCGTGCAGCGCTGGCTGCTAATACCGCTGTCAGTTTCGATTTCCGCAAACAGCACCGTGACGGCCATATCGTCTGGGTCAATGTCTATGCCAAAAAAATCGGCGATGACGGCGGTTATCCCCTGCTGCAATGTGTGTTCCACAATATCTCCGCCTTCAAACAGTCTCAGGAAGAGCTGGCCCACGTTATCAATTCTATCCCCGGCGGTATCGCCGCCTATGATTTTACTGATCCGCAGAACCCGCAGCGCCTGCTTTGTTCCGACGGCGTCGCCAGACTTTTCGGCTGCAGTGATGCTGCCGATCTGCAGCGCTATGCCCCCAATCCCTGGAGCATGGTCTTTAAAGACGATTATCACCGGGTTTACAATGCTTTCCAGCATATGTTCACCAGTAGTGAAACGATCGATCTTTCTTACAGGATCAACAGCAAAAAGCAGACGCTTGAATGGATACGTTTAAACGGCAAAGCCATCAACGGCATTTTTTACGCTGTTTTTACCGGTATGTCCGAAGAAGCCAAGCTTTTTCAGCAGATCAGCAACGAAGCGGCCCAGGGCATCTATGTTATTGACAAAACGAACTACGACCTGCTGTACTACAACGAAAATACAGAGCTCTTTTTGGCAGGTAAAAGTAATCTCTGGGGTGAGAAGTGTTACACAGCCCTGCACGATCAGCAGCAGCCCTGCGACTTTTGCCCCCTGACCGACAGCAAAAACATCGGCACACCGCAGGAGCTCACCTTCCCCAACGGCAAAAGCTATGAGCTCCGCGCTAAAGAGCTCGTCTGGAACGGTATGCCCGCCTATACCCTTTTCGTCAACGATATCACTGATAAAATATCAGCCTCGCGCAAAGCCGACCAGCTGGAGCAATTTTATCAGACGCTTGTCCATAACCTGCCGGGAGGCATCGCCATGCTGCATTTCGATCCTGCAGCCAGAAGGATGATCCCCGAATATCTTTCCGACGGCTTTGCCGCTATGACCGGCATGTCGTTGGACGAAGCCTATGCGCTTTATCAAAACGACGCTTTAGCAGGCGTTCATCCCGATGACGTAGACTATTGCCTGACCAGACTGTGCAGCCATCTTAACAAACATCTGGATACCTGCGAAAGCATTTACAGGCTGCGCAAAAAAGACGGCGGCTATATCTGGGTCAAAAACAATTCTTCGCTTATTATCCGCCAGAACGGATCACCTCTCGTTTACGCCGTGTACAGCGATATTACCAAAGAAATAGAATCTCAAAGCAAACTGCGGCAAAAATATAATGATATTTTACTGCGCCAGCAAAATTATCCGCTCTCGAACGAGATCCTCAGCGGTTACTGTGATATAACAGCCAACAGGATCCTGCGCATTTACGATAAAACAGGTATCGATCCACTGCAAAAATTCGGTTTTGAGCGGCAGGCCTTTTTCAAAGGGCTGTCTTCACTGATCGAAGACGCGCAGGAACAGCAGCTTTTCCTCAGTAAATTTCTCAATGCGCCGCTGCTGGAAAAATTTGCTCAGGGCATCACCCGGCAGGAAGTAGAATGTTTTATCCGCATGCCGCAGGATAACAGCGGCCGTTACCTGAAATGCGTCATCAATATGATCGAATCGCCGGATAACGGTCATACCATCGGCGTCCTTTCCATCCTGGATATGACGCAGTCCCGGATCAACGAGCAGGTATCCATGCACCTGGCGCACGCCCACTATGATTTTATTGCTGCCTGCGACTTCAGCAATGACAGCTACCAGCTGTTTTTCACCAACGGCAAAGCCAGCCTGCTGCCGCCTGACCAGGGCAGCTACAGCAAAAATATCGTCGCTTTCCTGCAGGAATTCACTGTTCCCAAGGACCGGGAATTCTGTCTGCAAATGTTTGATCCTGTCAATATGCAGCGGCGTCTGCAGCAGGAAAATTCTTATTCCTTCCATTATTCACTGCAGGATGAGCAGGGACATATCTATACTAAAAATATGATCGTCTTTCTGATCGATCAGCGTTTAAACAAGGTCGGCATGGCCCGGGCCGATATTACCGACTATGTACGGGAGCAGCGGGCCCTGCTCAATACGCTGGCCTATACCTTTGAACAGCTCAGCATCATCAATCTGCTGACCAGAGATTTCACGATGTACACCCGCAGATCGGTACTGCAGAACCTGTCGCCTTATAAATGCTCAGATTTTAACAAAGCGCTGCAAAAGCTTGCTGCTCCATATGTTAAAGCAGCAGCTGACGAAAGTGTGGCGGCGTCATTCTCGCTGCCTGTTATCCTCAGCAGACTGGCCGAAAAACCGCAGGGATATGAATTGACGCTGCCTTACCTTGCCAATAACGGCAGTGAAAAACACAAACAGATCAACGTCCTCTGGGGTGATGAAGGCCACCATACGATCTGCCTGGTCCGCTGTGATGTTACGGATATCATCAGTGCCGAGAAAAATTCCCGGTCCGTGCTGCAAAACGCGCTGGATCTGGCCCAGGAAGCCAACCGTGCCAAAACCGATTTTCTCTCGGCCATGAGCCACGACATCCGCACCCCTATGAATGCCATCATCGGCATGACAGATCTGGCGCTGGGCAATCTTGACAACCGTCAGCAGCTTTGCGAATATCTGGAAATCATCAAAACCTCATCGTCACATCTGCTGACGCTCATCAATGACATCCTCGACATGAGCCGTATCGAAAAAGGCCAGCTGGAATCAGCGCAGGCCCCGTTCAACCTGTCCGTAGAAATAGACAGGTTCTGCAGCCGTTACCAGCTGTTGATGGATAAAAACGGTCTTAACTTCCTGCATGATACCGATCTGCTGCACTGTAACTGTCTCGGCGACACCTCCCAGCTGCAGCGGATCTGGGACAATCTTGTCAGCAATGCCTGCAAATTCACACCGCCGGGCGGCACAGTCACCTTCAGCGTCCGCGAACTGCCGCCTACCAGCGACCGGATCGGCTGGTATCAGTTTGCGATCAGCGATACCGGGATCGGCATCGACAGCGCCAGCCTGCCGCAGCTGTTTGAACCCTTCTACCGCAGCAGCGACGTTGTCAGCAGGCATATCGAAGGTTCCGGCCTGGGACTGGCCATCGTCAAGAATATCGTCGACTACAAAGGCGGTACGATCTCCGTTGCCAGCCAGCACGGCGAGGGAACTACCTTTACCGTCACGCTGCCGCTGCATTTTGATACTGCTGCCGCCGTCACGGTAGAAAAAACGGCCCAGCTCCCCGGCAGCGCCGACTTTGACTTTACAGGCAAATCTTTTCTGCTGGTAGAAGATCATCCGATCAATCAAAAAGTAGCAGAACTGATCCTGGAAAAAACAGGAGCAGCTGTTACCATTGCTGAAAATGGCGCGCAGGGCGTAGAACTCTTTAATGCTTCCGCGCCGGGCAGCTTCGACGCGATCCTGATGGACATTCAGATGCCGGTCATGAACGGTTACGAAGCAGCCAAAGCTATCCGCTGCAGCCAGCATCCACAGGCAGCAACGGTCCCAGTCATTGCCATGACTGCCAACGCTTTTGCCGAAGACATCAAAAACGCGCTGGCCGCCGGTATGAATGCGCACGTTGCCAAACCGATCGACCCGCAGAAGCTGTACGAAACGCTGGCAGCGTATCTGCGCTGAACTGAATACCCAAAAATACAACGCCCGCTGTGAAGTAAATTTCACAGCGGGTTGTTTTGGGGCTTGAAACTAATAAAGATCTAAAAAAATGAAAAAAACACTGTTACGCAAAACGTAACAGTGTTTTTTTATAACCTGCTAACGCTTGGCCCAGCTCCACACCTCACGTGTCAGCCAGATAAAGAAGACGCCGGAAAAATCCAGGATCACATCCGTCACCAAAGCGCTGCGTCCCGGCGCGTGCAGCTGGATGTATTCGTCGGTCACGGCTACCGCCAGTCCCAAAAACAGAATATAGCCGGTCGCCGTCCGGTGGATGACGCCAAAGGCGGCATAAACATTGCAGAGGATCACTCCCAGCAGGGCAAACTCCAAAAAGTGCGCCAGCTTGCGGATGTTATGATCCAAATTCTGCTGCGGCACATCGATGCCGAACCATTTGCCCATACCGGTCAGGATCGAGCCGACCAGTTCGCTGGCCCGGTGCGATTCAGCCGCCGGCATGGAAGAATTATAGAAAATAAACGCTACAAAAACGACCAGTAAAAGCAGCCATACAAATCTTTTCACGGTCTTACTTACCTCGCCTTATAAATTTCTGCTGAGCATGTCCATGACCATCATATTGCTGACGACGCCGATACCGCCGGGCACAGGCGTGAACGCGCCGGCTTTAGCGCAGGCAGCAGGATCTACGTCGCCGACCAGTCCGCCTTCGACAGCATTGATGCCTACATCGACGATCACGACACCTTTTTTGACCATTTCCGGTTTAATGAAAGCAGGCACGCCCACAGCCGCCACGATCACATCGGCAGTTTTTAAAATACCGGCCAGATCCTTCGTCTTCGAATGGCAGACAGTTACTGTAGCATGCTCCTGCAGAAGCAGCAGCGCTACCGGCTTGCCCACTACATTGCTGCGGCCGACAACGACGACGTTCTTACCTTTGAGTTCGATCCCGTAATGGGCCAGCGTAGCCATACAGGCCCGCGGCGTACACGGAGCCCAGCGGCTGCGTCCCAAAAAGACTTCGCCGACGCTCTTGGGATTGAGACAGTCCACATCTTTGCTCGTGGTAATGATCGCACCAACAGCATCGCCGTCGATATGCTTCGGCATCGGCATCATCGGCAGGATACCTGTAACATAGCGGTTATGGTTGAGTCTTTTGATCATGGCAATGACCTCATCCTGGGTCGCTGTTTCCGGCAGCTCCAGCACCTTGGCCTCACCGCCCAGACTTTCGACCAGCTTGACCAGCCGGTCCTTATAAACATGCGAAGCCGGGTCATCGCCGACTACAATGATCGCCAGCGTCACCTTGACGCCTTTGGCCCTGGCGGCCGCGATCTTGGCTGAAATAATTTCTCTGTAAGCATCGGCAACGGGTTTGCCCTTCATCAACAAAGTTTTCATCGCTGCAACTCTCCTTAAAACAAGCCGCTGATGACGCCGTCATCGCTGACATCGATTTTCTCTGCTGCCGGCACCTTTGGCAGTCCCGGCATCGTCATGATATCGCCGGTCAGCACGACTACAAAGCCTGCGCCGGCAGAGATCCTGCAATTTTTGATCGTCATGGTGAAACCGCTGGGACGCCCGAGCAAGGTCGGATCATCCGAGAACGAATACTGGGTCTTAGCCATACAGATCGGCAGGTTACCATAGCCCAGACTTTCAAAATCCTTCAAAGCCGTCTCTGCTTCTTTGGCATAAACTACATCGCCGGCGCCATAGATCTCGCGCGCCACAGCAGCGATCTTTTCTTTCAGCGGCAGCTCGGAAGCATAGATCGGGGCAAAGTCTGCCTTGCCGCTTTCGGCCAGCGCCACGACTTCCTGCGCCAGCTCGACGCCGCCGGCGCCGCCTTTGGCAAAGACATCGGACAAGGCCACATTGACGCCATGTGCGGCGCAGTGAGCGCGTACAGCTTCCAGCTCCTCCGGCGTATCCTGCGCAAAAATATTGATGGCTACCACTAAAGGCAGGCCGAATTTTTTGATGTTTTCGATATGTTTTTCCAGATTGACGATGCCTTTTTTCACAGCTTCCACATTCGGCACAGTCAATTCTGTCTTCGGCACGCCGCCGTGCATCTTCAGGGCGCGTACAGTTGCGACCAGCACTACTGCGTCCGGTTTCAGGCCGGCATAACGGCATTTGATGTCAAAGAATTTTTCCGCACCCAGATCAGCGCCGAAGCCTGCTTCCGTGATCGTGTAGTCCGCCAGCTTCATCGCCGTTTTGGTAGCCATGACGCTGTTGCAGCCGTGGGCGATATTGGCAAAGGGGCCGCCGTGGATGATCGCCGGCACGTTTTCCAGCGTCTGCACCAGATTCGGTTTCACCGCATCCTTCAACAGGGCCGCCATCGCGCCGTGGGCTTTGATCTGCCCGGCGGTGACAGGCTTACCGTTATAGTCATAAGCAACGATGATCCTGCTCAAACGTTCTTTCAAATCATGCAGACTGCTGGCCAGGCACAAAATAGCCATGACTTCGGAAGCAACGGTAATGTCAAAACCGTCCTGACGCGGTACGCCATGCGCTTTACCGCCCAGTCCGACCACGATATTGCGCAGCTCACGGTCATTCATATCGACAACGCGTTTCCAGACGATCCGGCGCGGGTCGATATTGAGAGCGTTGCCCTGCTGCACATGGTTATCGACCATGGCGGACAACAGCATATGCGCGGAAGTGATCGCATGAAAATCGCCGGTAAAATGCAGGTTGATGTCTTCCATCGGCACGACCTGGGAATAACCGCCGCCGGCAGCGCCGCCCTTGACGCCCATGCAGGGACCCAGTGAAGGCTCGCGCAGCGCCACGATAACGCTTTTATCGATCTTGGCCAGTCCCTGGGCCAGACCTACGGTGGTAGTCGACTTGCCCTCGCCTGCCGGCGTAGGCGTGATAGCCGTTACCAGAACCAGCTTGCCTGCCGGTTTGTCTTCCAGCCGGCGGATCAGGTCCATAGATAATTTGGCCTTGTAACGGCCATACATTTCAATGTCTTCCTCGCCGATACCAAGCTTGGCGGCGACCTCCGTGATCGGCAGCATTTTGGCCTGCTGAGCAATTTCAATATCAGATAACATAAATAAACGCCCTCCTCTTCACTTATACATGTGAACCATCTTGTATATCTTCTGTGCCGACAGCTTTTTTCCTGCTGCCCTGACAGCATCCTTATGTATACATACACTGTTTTTATTCAAACCAGATCTCCAGCTTCGTTCCTTCGGCGACCACTGTCCCCGGCGGCTGCGACTGCCTGCGGGCCCTGCCGCTGCCATGCGGCACCAGCACCAGACGTCCCTGCTGGATCAGCTCGGCCGTCTGCCGCATATCCAGGCCGCTGAAATCCGGCACTTTGATCTTACCGTCAGCCATGATCTCCATCTGCGGCATTTTTTCAGGCGCCGGAACATTAGAGATCACCGCGCCCGGTTTGGCATGCTGCTCAAAAGACGGCAGTCCCTCGCTGCTGCTGGGCTGGATGCCCTTGGCCACAAGGATCTGCTGCAGCGTATCGCGGAAGACCGGTGCCGAAACCTGCGAACCGTAAAAAGCGCCCTGCGGCGTATCCAGCATAATCAGCATCGCATACTGCGGCTTATCGGCAGGTACAAAGCCTACGAAGGAAGCAATATATTTACCGGCCGCATAGCCGCCTGTTTCGGCCAGCTTTTCAGCTGTACCTGTCTTGCCGGCGATGCGGTAGCCCTTGATACTGGCGGCTTTACCGCCGCCGCTGGCTACTACCTGCTCCATCATGCCGCGCATCTGGTTGGCAACTTCCTCACTCATCACCCGGCGTACAACTTTTTTCTGGCCCTGACGCAGGACCCGTCCGTCCGGCATCACGATCTTATCGATGATATACGGCTGCAAAAGCTCGCCGCCGTTAGCGATAGCGCAGATCGCGCGCAGCATCTGCAGCGGCGTTACGGCAATGCCCTGACCGATCGACATGGTCGCGATATCCGGCTGATACATCTGCTCAGGGTCGTAGAGGATGCCTTCTTCTTCACCCGGCAGCTCTACTCCGGTCACACTGCCGAAACCGAATTTTTTGCTGTAATCGATCATGCGCTGCGCGCCCAGCTGCATACCCAGCTGCACCATGCCTGTATTAATCGAAAATTTAATAACGTCCTGAAACGGGACCAGTCCCATGCCTTCGCCGTCCCAGTTGCGGATCGTCCGGTCGGCGATCCTGATACTGCCTGTATCGTTGATCATCGTCGTCGGTGTAATGATCTTTTCCGTCAGTCCCATCACGCCTACGATCGGTTTAAAAACCGAACCCGGTTCGTAAATAGTCGAGATCGCACGGTTAGTCCAGCTGGTCGCCGGGAATTTATAAAAAGTATTCGGGTCAAAGCTGGGCCTGTTGGCCATACCCAGGATCGCGCCCGTATTCGGGTCCATCAGAATGACTGCCGCACTGGCGGCTTTGGTATCCTTCATCGCTTTATCCAGCGCGTCCTCCAGCACAAACTGGATCTTGCTGTCCAAAGTCAGATAGACGGAAGCCATCTTCTGCGGCCTGGCTTTATTGAAACCGCTGTCGCCCATGGGGCGTCCCAGCGCGTCGACGACCTCCTGCTGCTGCGTTTCCGCACCCTTTACGACCGAATCCAGCGCCAGCTCGATCCCGCTGAGGCCGTTATCGTCCGTACCGACGAAACCAAGTACCTGGGCCGCCATTGATTTTTTTGTATAATAACGTTTGCTTTCTTCTAAAAAATGCAGCCCCGGCAGCTTGTTCTCCCGAATGATCCGTTCTACCTCTGCCGCATCCTTCGGCTCCATTGTCCGTTTGAGCCAGATAAAGCGGGCTTCAGTGGTAAAATCGGCATACAATTCGTCCGCCTTCATCTGCAGGACGCCGGCCAGCAGATCAGCCGCCAGACGCTTGACGTCCCGCTCCGGCTTTTCGCCTTTTTTCGTCGGGTTGTCCTGCATCTCGACCGGGTCGACATACAAAGACTTGGACATGATGCTGACTGCCAGCTCTTCGCCGTTGCAGTCCAAAATAGCCCCGCGGGGCGAATATTTGGTGACCTTGCCCGTGACCTGATTAGCCGCACGCTTGGCCAGCTCCTCGTTTTGGATCACCTGCAGCCAGATCAGCCGCAGAAATACCGTTCCAAAGCCCATAAAGATCAGCAGGCCGATAATAGCAAAACGTTTTTTACCGTTTTGCAGCGAAAACTTTTTCATCAGCGCTGCCACCTCCCCACACCGGGCGAAACGACACGCATCTGCGTCCGGCGGGTATCAGGCGACAGCCGCTCCAGCTTCTCGCGTTTACACTCGTCACGGTACACAGAAAGGACCAGCCCGATCGAGGCCAGCGTGATCAGCATCGAAGTACCGCCATAGCTGATAAAGGACAGCGGCACGCCGATGACCGGCAGCAGCCCGCAGACCATCGCCATATTGGCTACGGCCTGGCCCACGATCAGCAGGCTGACGCCCGAAACCAGGATAAAGCCCTGTTCATCTTTAGTATGCATGGCAATGCGGAAAAAGGCCGCCGCCAGCAGTAAAAACACCGTGATCAGGATCGCCGCGCCCAACAGGCCCCATTCCTGACAAAAAATAGCAAAAGCAAAATCCGTATGCGCTTCCGGCAGATAAAAAAACTTGCCGCTGCCCTGTCCCCACGGCAAGCCGGTCAAACCGCCGCTGCCGATCGACATCAACGACTGCACCATCTGATAACCCGTATTGGCCTCGTCGCTCCACGGGTCCAGCCACACCTTGATCCGCTGCAGACGGTAAGGAGCCATGATCGCCCCCGCCACTGCTACCGCGCCCAAAATGCCCAGCAGGCCAAATACCTCCCGCAGATGCAGGCCGGCCAGGATGTATAACCCCACCATCAGCGCCACGATAATAGCGGCCGTGCCCATATCCGGCTGTTTCAAAACCAGAATGCCGTAGATCACTGTACCTACGAAAGGCCAGACGGTATCCTTATTCAGCAGGCTGATCGGCTGACGTTTACGCAGCATTTCACCCAGCAGGGCCGCGCCCAGCAGGATCACAGCGATCTTCGCCAGCTCTGACGGCTGGATTGAAATACCGCCTACATACAACCAGCGCTGCGCGCCTTTATTCGTCGTACCGATCAAGTCTACCAAAAGCAGCAGACTGCCAACGCCGAAATAAACTGCCTTCAGCCAGAAGTCATTGAGCCAGGTCTTGTACGAAGGCGCACGAAAACCCAGCCACAGCATCAGCACCAGTCCGGCCGCGCCAAAAATCAGATAACGCTTCAAATAATAATAGCCGTCCTCAAACATATCGCGCGCTTCGACAAAGCTGGCGCTGAACACATTGATACAGCCCACGAGCATCAGCAGCAAAGTCAGGCTGATGATCGCATCCTTGGGATTATCCCAGATCAAAAATCTTTTCTGCATAACAGCCTCTCTTAAAATACCACTTCACAAAAATTTATCGGTGTTCCCAACGCGCTGAATTTCTGTTCATATTCCGTCTGCACCTCGTTCTCATACTCCGAATGATGCAGATCATAGCTCAAGGCAATGATTTCCAGCCCGAATTCCTTAAACTCTTCCACTGAAAAATCGAACAGCGACCTGTTGTCAGTTTTAAAACGCAGATGTCCGCCCCGGCCTAAAAGCCGCTGGTATTTAGCCAGAAAATTACGGTGCGTCAGTCTGCGTTTGGCATGACGCGCCTTCGGCCACGGGTCGCTGAAATTCAAATACAGCTCTTTGATCTCGCCCGGCTCAAACCAGTCCTCCAGATGCTCTGCATTCGCACAGATGACTTTAATATTATCCAGTTTCTGTTCTTTGGCCGTTTTACCGGGATAATAGGCGATATCGTGCTGCGTTTCCACGCCGATGAAAGCCTTTTCCGGGTGCAGCCCGGCCATGCCAATAATAAAACGGCCCTTGCCGCAGCCGATCTCCAAACATAAACGCTTGCCGGGAAACAGCTCCTGCCAGCGTCCTTTATACTTTTCCAAATCATGCATCAAAACATATTCGTCTTTTAACTCCTGCATTGCTTCTTCGATCCATGGTTTTTTTCTTAATCTCATACTGACCCGCCTTTGTAAAATCTAAATACAAATCCAATTTATATTATATAACAAAGTGGCGTTCTAATCATCATTTTTATAAAAAATTACGAGTTTGTTAAGAACCGGCAACGATCAAATTCACGCTCTGCTTTTTTATACCCTGCCCTCTTAAAAATTTGCCGCCATGATCGCACAATCAGTACAGCTTCTGACTGTGCAGTTAAAAAAAGTCGCCGCAGAAATCTCACCCGCTTCTGCTTTAAGCCTGGTGCTGCAAAAATGCCTGCTGCTCAGCTTTCTGCCGGCCGATTTTTAAGCAAATAAAAAATAATTATGCAAAAGTATATTGACAAATTTGTGAAATGTGATATAAATATAAACTATAGTTAGCTATGGCTAACTTAAATATTAGATTAGTTACATGTAGCTAAGGATGAGGGAGTGAAACCATGCAGCATTTTGCTAAAAAGAGCAGTTTATTGATTGCCCTTTGTATTTTAAGTTCTATCAACAGCAGCGGCAATGCAGCCGCCGCAGACGATCTGCATCAGTATAATCTGGACGAGTATGTCGTTACCGCCACCAGGACAGAGCTGACACAGAAAGAAAATCCACGCAGCGTCGAAGTCATTACCCAGGAAGATATAAAAAACACCGGCGCGATCAGCGTCCGGGACGCCTTAAGGCTGGCCACTAATATCGACGTGATCAGCGCCAGCCACGGCAGCGGTGAAAACATCAGCATACGAGGTGGTAACACCAACGACGTTTTGATTTTAGTCAACGGCCGCCGGGTCGCGAACGAAAGTTATTTTATTTCCTTATCGACCAATGCTTTTGCCTTAGACCGCCTTAATTTAAGCAATGTCGAACGCATAGAGATCTTGCGCGGACAAGCCAGCGCTATTTATGGCTCCGGCTCCATGTCGGGCGTTATCAACATTATCACTAAAAAATCAGAAAAACCTAAAGCTTCCGCAGGCATCTCTACCGGCACACGGGAAATGAGCAATTATTATCATTTCGATACCGGCAAAAGCGGCAAGTTCAGCGCCAGCTTCGACGCCAATTTCAGTAAACTGCGCAATATCGACGATAAGGCAGGGAAAAAACTTTTTAACGGTCCCAAGCAGGCCTATAATTTGAATATTGATTATGAAATGGACGAAAATAACAGCCTGAATTTACTGGTAGACTATGATAAAGAAAATCTGGAAAGCATTTCCTACAACTTTACGGCCCGGCCACCGCGCGAAGCCCTGATACCGTTCAAATCAGAACGTAAAACCGTCGGTATGACTTACACCGGAAAAAACGCTAACAGCAACTACAGCTTAGCAGCTTTTTACAGCCAGCTGAGCCGAGACGCAGGTTCTGTCGACAACGCTGCTACAGATGAAAAAAAATATAAATCCTGGAATATCGAAGCGCGCGATACCGTCAAGACTGCCGAAAATAACAAACTCACCTTCGGCGCCGAATATCGTGGTGACAAAGCTACGCTTTACGGCGGCAACAATATGAAAAATTCCAACCAGTATTCTATATATGTACAGGATGAATACCGTGCCGGCAGCAAATTACTACTGACTCCCGCCGTACGTTTCGACCACCATGATTCATTCGGCAACCATACTTCCGCCAATCTGGGCGCAACTTATTTTATTAACGACAAAGCGCGCTTCAAAGCTAATTACGGTTCTTCGTATCGCGCGCCTTCTGTTGACGAACTGTATGGTTCCTTTAACCACGGCGGCATCTTTGCCTATCCGTTGCTGGGAAATCCCGATTTGAAACCCGAAAAAGTCCACGGCTGGGAAATTTCTTACGAGCAGGAATTCGGTGATACAACTTCCGCTAAACTGACCTATTTTGATAATAAAAAAGATGACGCTATTGATTATAAATTTACAGATTCTACCAATACTTACCGTAAGTTTTATAATATCGACAGTACTTCCTCGAAAGGCATCGAATTTGAAGTCAAACATGACCTGGGCAACGGCTTTACCGTAGCCGGCAACTACAACTGGCTGAACGCAGTCGATGATTCGGACGGTTCCCGCATCCAATACAGCGCCCGCAACACCTACACTGCGAAACTGATGTGGACAGAGCCCGTACAAAAAGAATGGAACGTCACTGCCTGGAACAAATGGTATACCGACTTCCAATACAGCAGTACCGCGATCTACAGCGTCAACACCTTCAACTTTACCGTCAGTAAACGCTGGGGCGAAAAATACCGTGTCTTTGCCGGCATCGACAACGTCTTTAACAAAGACTTGTCTGACATGGGCTTCTACGGACGTATGTGGCGTCTGGGCGCAGAAATGAAATTTTAAATCCAGGCCTGAAACTTATAAAATTTAAAACCAGACAGAAAAAAGCAGAGTGCCAGACACTCTGCTTTTATTTTCTTTATTCTTCTTTCATTCCTTTCGGGCCCAGTCCGTATTTTTTCAGATAACGGTACAGGGTCACGCGGCTGACGTCAAGCATACCGGCCAGCTTGCTGATATTGCCGCCGGCGGATTTCCAGGCCGCGATAAAAGCGTCTTTATCATACTTCCAGGATTTTTCCAGCGTCCGGTCACCGGGCAGCTTGATATTCTCGGATTCGATGATCGCTCCGGGAGTATGGAAGAAAGCCTGCTCGATCACGCCCTGCAGCTGCTTGATATTGCCGGGCCAGCTGCAGCTGGTCAAAAGATTCAGCGCCTCCGGCGACAGACGTTTCGGCGGCAGGTTATGCTGCGCCGACATCTCGGCCAGAATATGGGAAGCGATGACTTCAATATCCTTGACGCGCTCACGCAGAGGCGGAACACGCATCGTCGTATCCAGGACCAGCTCGTACAGGGCTTTGGAGAACAAGCCCTTGTCCGACAGACGTTTTAAATTGGAATCACAGGCCGCGATCACACGCACGTTCAATTTCTTGCGCACACCGGTCTCACGGTTCACCAAACCATTTTTCAAAGCATCGGCCAGCTTGTCGCCCATTTCCACAGGCAGCTTTTCTACTTCGTCCAGGAACAGCGTGCCGCCCAGGGCCAGCTCCAGTTTACCGGCCATCGGCTGACGGTCGCCGTCGACACTGCCGAAAAATTCTTCTTCCAGAGCCTCCAACGGCGCACTCGAACATTTTACAACGATCAGCGGTGCCGCAGCGCGCGGGCTGGCCTGATGGATACCATGGGCCAAACGCTGCTTGCCGGTGCCGGGTTCACCCTGCAGCAGGATATTATTATCGCTGCGGGCGATCCGCGAAGCCTTATGCTGCAAAGCCAGGAACTCGCTGGTTTCGCCGACCATGCTGTACAGGCTGTAACGGGAGCTGTAGCCTGTAGCGTGGGCGATCGTAGTTTTCAGATCTTCGATCGACATCGACATGACCAGCGCGCTTTCGACCTCACTGCCCACTTTGATCGGCATGACCGTTGTGATATCTTCATAAGTACGGTCCTGCGTGATCCAGGTGATCTCACGGCGGTGCGTCGGTACGCCCTGCAAAGCTTTTTTAATGGGGATATGTTCATAATTCAGGAAAACGTCTTCCAGCTTCTGCTTGCCGTCCAGACGCTTCTGCGCATTATTATTGCAGTATTTCAGCTGCTCATCCTGACCGATCCAGTACACGGCTACCGGCAGCTCGTTCATCATCAGCTGATAAATGCTCCAGTATTCCAGCATGGAAAGATGCTGTTCGATCGAATATTTCATCGTCAAAAGCAGCGACAGCAAGAGGTCATAAGGCAGATCGTTCTGATCCAGCGAGAAGAAGGAAATAATATAGCGGATCTTGCCGTTGACAGAGATCGGGGCGCTGCAGGCATCGCCGGAATGGCTGTCTTTGATCCACATTTCCGGGCCGAACATCAAAAAGGGCACATTATGCTCACGCGCGATACTGATGCTGGAAGTACCCACATCCTCTTCCAGCACGCGCATACCCTGAATATCCTCGATCACTCTCTGGAAAAAGGGCAGGGCATAATTTTTGATCACATAACCGTCTTCGTCGATCAGCAGCATGCTCAGGTTATGGATATTGAAATGCTGTTTGCTTTGTTCATACAAACCGTCGACGTATTTTACGATAAACTCATGGGTCCTCTGGTGTTCAACGATCTCTTCGCGGCTCAGTTTATTCAGCTTGGGCATCGTTTCATGGGGCAGCTTCATCGCCCGGCAGCGCTGCCAGGATTCGGCCACCCAGGGATGGACGTTTGGATCGATGACGCCGTCTTCCATAAACTTACGATAATAGGAAGCCAGTTTTTCCTTGTTGCGTTTTTCACGGATCATTATAAGACCCCTCCTCAATTTCATCAAATATCATCAGGAACCTATTGGAACATTACACTTCGCCGTTATCGACAAGAATACGGCGCGCCCCGTAATAACGGGACTTCCAGTAAGTATTGTCCAGCGAATCGAGCACTACGCCGCGCGAGGTCGACGCATTCCAGAACATGCCCTTGCCGGCATAAATGCCTACATGGGACGCTCCCGGCTCATAGGTCGAGAAAAAGACCAGATCGCCTTCCTTGAGCTGGTTTTTCAGCACAAAAACACCCTTTAAGACCTGCACATCGGCAGTACGCGGCAGCTGTGCCTTGTGCTTACCGAAAACATACTGTACATAGGCCGAGCAGTCAAAGCCTTTCGGCGTTGTGCCGCCGAATTTATAAGGAGTACCTTTATATTTAGAAGCCGTTTTCACGACGTCTTTGCCCTTGACATTGGTAATGCCTTCTTTTTTAAAGGCTTCCCAGGTCACCTTTTTATAGGTCTTGTCATCCAGACGGCCGTTAGCCTTCAGCTTATACTTTTTCTGAAAATCCTTCAGGCTTGCGGCAGTCGCTTTAGTGAACTTGCCATCGGTACGGTCGGGCGCGTACCCCAGCGTTTTCAGCTTCTGCTGGGTGACCATGATCTTCCAGTCCTTGTCGCCCTCTTTAAAGGTTTTGGCCAAAGCTGCCGCTGGCAGCAGACAGATTATCAGCACAAAGGTCAGCAATGCGGTCATTTTCCTCATTACCATCGATCCCCTTCCTTGCACACTCAATATCTTGTATTGTTATAAACGTCCCATTCCTTAACTTTAGCTAATTCACCGGCACTCCAGGCGATCTCGCCCAGCAGCCGTTCCTTGTCCTTCGGCAGGGTGCCTGCCAGCTGAACATAATTGGAAACATGGTTGCTGCGGAAAATACACGGATGATCCTCCGGCAGCTCAACAGCAGCTAAAATGCTGTACAGCTCTTCCATCAGTCCCTGCGGGGACAGCGGCTCAAATTCGCCGCGTTCAAACTGGTCCAGCAGCTCGCTGCCGCGGTACAGCATCAGGCACAAAGCGCTCAGCATCGTCGGCTTGATGGCATTGATCGCTTTGGCAGTCTCCGCCGCATGCCGCTTGCTGCCGGGTTTGCCGGCCAGCCCCAGAATGATCATCATCGACAGCTTCATGCCTGCCGCTACGACCTTCTGCCCTGCTTCAACAGCTTCGGCGCCGCTGACGCCCTTGTTTACCGCCTGCAAAGTCGCGTCGTCACCTGTTTCCATACCGTAATACAGCAGTTTCAGGCCTGCTTCACGCAGTTCGACTAATTCCTCATGCGATTTACGCAGGATATCCTTTGGTGCGGAATAAGCCGCTACCCTTTGCAGCTTCGGAAAAGTTTTGTATAACGCGTCTAAAATTTTTAACAGACGCGGCGTCGACAGTACCAAAGCGTCACCGTCGGCTAAAAACACTCTGCGGACCGAATTTCTGCCGTGTGCGGCAGCCGCCTCGATCTGTCTGTCGATCTCTTCCTCAGTCAGCACCTGAAACGGCACGCCCCGGTACATATTGCAGTAGGTGCATTTGTTATGGGCGCAGCCGCGGGTCACGCGCAGAATAAAACTGCGGGCTTCACTGGGCGGACGAAAGACAGGAGTGTCATAAGAGTCAAAAAACATGTATACCTCCCGGTATCCTAAATTGTACCGGCAGTATCAAAAATACTCAACTTGATAGCTGCCAGGATTACAGTAAAGCGATTTTAAGTGTTCAATAAGCAACTTATAATACACTTTACGATACCTATTATAACTTATTTTACAGTATTTCGCAGTATTTTTTCGTGAATTTTTTGGAAAACTATGGCTAAAGTGTAAAATAAATCTGCTTTTTTTGTTAAATTTATAGCAACTTTCCAACCAATCAACAGCAAAAATGCTCTTTTCCACTACACTTTATATATTTTGCAGACAATCGTTTTTCTTTACGCAACAGTTACAGTCGCAGCAGACTTCTTCACCGCTCTATTATCAACTTTCTACATAATACTATCCCCAATAATCTTCTTCACGTTCTGAAGTTTTTCGTTTTATTACATTCTTTACTATTTTTCTGACGGCCGGTAACATTACCGGAAAATGTTGCTGAAACGATTGCTATTTCTGTGGTTACGCCTTATAATATATGTTAAATCTTTATTAGTATACACTATTTGCTTTAAGCGAGGTGACAACATGTTTTCCCGTCTGCATACTTTTATGGGCGGCACCCATATCGATGCCGCTAAAAATTTAACTGCGGAGCTGCCGATCGAGGCGATCCCCGCACCCGAGAAAGTCGTGCTGCCGCTCTCGATGCATATCGGAGCCCCTGCCAAGCCGTTAGTACAGCCGGGAGATAAGGTCTGTCTGGGCCAAAAGATCGCCGAAGCCCAGGGCGCTGTCAGCAGCAATATCCACGCCAGCGCCAGCGGCATCGTCACCGGCACTGAACGGCGCTTTCTGCCTAACGGCACCGTAGCGACCTGCATCGTCATCAAAAACGACGGTCAGGACACGCTCGATCCCACGATCAGCCCCCGTGAAAGCGGGCTGGTATTGCCGCCTGATGAGATCCGGCAGCTTCTGGCAGACAAGGGCATCGTCGGCATGGGCGGCGCCACCTTTCCGACTCATGTCAAATACGCACCGCAAAACAGCGGCCGCATCATTGATACAGTCATCCTCAACGGTATTGAATGTGAGCCCTTTATCACTGCCGACTACCGGGTCCTGATCGAAAACGCCGCCGAAGTCATCCGCGGCCTGAAATATTTTCTGAAAGCCTCTTTAGCCAATAAAGGCATCATCGCTATCGAAGCTAATAAGCCCCGTGCTGTCGAGCTGTTGCAGCAGCTTACTGCGGACGAACCTAACATCAGCGTCGTCGTCTGTCCTGAAAAATATCCGCAGGGCAGCGAGCGGCATCTGATCTACGCCGTTACCGGCCGCGTCGTGCCCGAAAGGGCCCTGCCCTCGGCTGTGGGCGTGATCGTCGATAACGTCGCTACCGCCATGCAGGCGGCGCAGGCCGTCAAGGACGACCTGCCCTGTTATGAACGCATCGTCACGGTCAGCGGCAACACCGTCCGTAAACCCGGTAATTACCGTGTCCGCATCGGCACACTTTACAGCCACCTTGTCGAACAGGGCGCCCTGGGCTTAAAAAACGACCCGGCCCGCATCATTTCCGGCGGACCGATGATGGGCTTTTCACTGCATTCTCTCGACTTTCCGGTGCTGAAAGGCACCGGCGGGCTGCTGATTTTCGACCACCAGTCCAAGCTGGCCCAGCTGCCGCCGGAAAATCCCTGCGTCCGCTGTGGCAAATGCGTCGATACCTGTCCCATGTTTCTGGAGCCGACCCAGCTTTTCAAGGCCGTCAAACGCCGCGACTGGCCGGCAGCTTTGGCCGGTCACGTCGGCGCCTGCATCGAATGCGGCTCCTGCGCCTATAACTGCCCGGCCCATATCCCTCTGGTACAGTATATCCGCATGGGCAAACAGTTCATCATGACTGACGGCTTCGGCGGTCATAATCCCTACTATAAAAAATAAGTATCTTACGTACTCATAGAATAGAAAGGAAGGCTCTTATGGAACCGGTCAAAGCTCCCACGCCTTTAGTTATCATCTCATCGTCGCCGTATATCCACAGCGGCAGCACCATCAGCGCCGCCATGCGCGACGTTTTGCTGTCGCTGCTGCCTGCTTTGGCCGCCGCAGTTTACTTTTTCAGCTGGCCGGCCCTCAGTGTGATCCTTACCTGCTGCCTCGCTGCCGTCATCTGCGAAGCGCTCTGTCAGAAAATCATGCGGCGTCCGCTCACCATTGGTGACGGCAGCGCCCTTTTGACAGGCCTGCTCCTGGCCTTCTGCCTGCCGCCGGCATTGCCGCTTGGTCTGGCCGCCTTCGGCAGCTTCTGCGCCATCGTCATCGGCAAACAGGTCTTTGGCGGTTTGGGCAGCAATATCTTCAACCCTGCCCACCTGGGGCGCGCCATCCTGCTGGCTTCCTTTCCGGCACAGATGACGACCTGGACCATGCCCTGGAGCACAGCCGCAGCAGCAGCTGTCACTACAGCCACGCCTTATACCGACGCCGTCAGCAGCGCTACACCGCTGGCTGCCCTCCGCCTGGCCGAAAATGCCTGGCAGCGCGGCCTGAACATCGACCTGCCCTCACTGAGCGCGCTGTTTTGGGGCAATGTGGGCGGTTCCTTAGGCGAGACCTGCGTCCCGGCCCTGCTTTTAGGCGGCGTCTACCTGATCTGGCGCGGTCATATCGACTGGCGCATCCCGGCCGGTTATATCGGCACTGTTGTCGCTATTACTGCCGTTTATGGCTGGCTGCGCGAATATCCGGCCTGGTTTGCCCTTTATCACCTGCTGGCCGGCGGCCTCATCATCGGCGCCTTTTTCATGGCGACCGACTGGGTCACCAGCCCGATCACTAAAAAAGGCCGGCTGATCTACGCGCTCGGCCTCGGCGTACTCACAGCATTGATCCGCCTGCGCGGCGGTTATGTGGAAGGCGTCTGCTATTCGATCCTGATCATGAACATGGTCACCCCTTTGATCGACCGTTATGTAACTAACGTCCCCTTTGGAGGAGGTGCGCGCCATGAGTAAAGATATTCTGCGTCTGGCTGCGATCCTGCTCGTGGTCTGTGGTATTGCCGCCGCCTGCGTCGGTACCGCCCACGACCAGACAGCGCCTTTGATCGAAGCCCGCAGAGCGGACGCCGTCCGTGCGGGTTACAAACAGGTACTGCCCTCTGCCGGCCAGCTTACGGACGAACAGGCATCAGGCAAACGTATCGTTGCCGTCAAACGCTCTGAGTCTGCCGGGCAGACTAACGGTTACATCTATACCGTCGACCCCGACGGCTACAGCGGCAAAGTCGTGATCATGCTGGGAATCGAACATCCCAGCGCCCGGATCAGCGGCGTCAAGATCCTGCAGCAGCATGAAACTCCCGGTCTGGGAGCCAAATGCACAGAACCGGCTTTTATCGACCAGTTTCTTGGCAAAGACCTCAGCCAGGAGCTGATTGTCAGCAAAAACGCCGCCAAACCGCAGGAGATCCAGGCCATTACCGCCTCCACCATCACCTCTAAGGCCGTGGTCAAGGGCATCAATGCCGCACGCAGGCATTACCAGGAACATTTTGGCGTCAGCCTAGCAGCTGCCGGGAAAGGAGTATAGCCATGCTGCCAGAATTTACCAAAGGTATCATCAGGGAAAATCCGCTGTTCGTTCAGCTTTTAGGTGTCTGCCCGGCGCTGGCGACCACTTCTTCCCTCACTAACGCTCTGGGTATGGGCGCAGCCTTTACCGTTGTTCTGATCGGTTCCAACCTGATCATCTCAGCCCTGAAAAAATTTATTCCCGCAAATATCCGGATCCCGGCCTATATCGTCGTCATCGCCTCGCTGGTCACCGTGACAGAAATGCTGATGAACGCCTATGTACCGGCGCTCTACGAATCCCTGGGCATTTTTATCCCGCTGATCGTCGTCAACTGCATCATCCTCGGCCGTGCCGAAGCCTTCGCTTCTAAAAACGGCTTATGGCTTTCCCTGCAGGACGCTGTCGGTATGGGTCTGGGCTTTACGCTGGCCCTCAGCGCTATCGGCGCCTGCCGCGAATTTTTCGGCGCCGGCACCCTGCTCGGACAGTCCGTTGCCCTGCCAGGTACGCAGCCCGTACTGCTGCTGATCCTGCCGGCGGGCGCTTTTCTCACCATGGGACTGCTGTTCGGCGGGCTCAACTATCTCAAAGCCAGACGGGAGGTAAACCATGGACAGTAATTTCGCCATTATCTTTTCGGCAGTCTTTATCTCCAATATCGTTTTATCGCAGTTCCTGGGCATCTGCTCCTTTCTGGGCGTTTCCAAAAGCCTGCGCAACGCGCTGGGTATGAGCGCCGCCGTAGCCTTCGTCATGGTACTGGCTTCGCTGATCTCCTGGCTGGTCTATTATCTGTTCCTGGCCCCTTACGGGCTGACCTATTTAAAGACCATCGTTTTTATTCTGGCGATTGCTTCGCTGGTACAGCTGGTGGAAATGTTCATCAAAAAAATGCTGCCCGCGCTGCATAAAAGCATGGGCGTTTTTCTGCCGCTCATCACTACCAACTGCGCTATTTTAGGCATCGCCCTGATCAATATCCAGAAAAACTACACGCTCTGGCAGAGCCTGCTCAACGCCGTCAGCACCGCCGCCGGCTATACGCTGGCCCTGGTACTGTTTTCCTGCATCCGCGAGCGGCTGGAAGACAGCGACGCGCCGGAATGTATGAAAAACCTGCCCATCGCCCTGATCACGGCCGGCTGTATGTCGATCGCTATCATGGGCTTTGCCGGCATACACTAAAAGGAGAACGCCATGTGGAAATCTGTTGCTTTAGTAGCAGGCCTCGGCGGCATGTTCGGCGCTATTCTCGCTGTGGCAGGCCGCAAGCTGGCCGTGCATACCGATCCCCGGATCGAGGAGATCACCAATCTGCTGCCCGGCGCCAACTGCGGTTCCTGCGGTTATCCCGGCTGCGGCGGGCTGGCTGAAGCCATCGTCAGCGGACGCGACGGTGTTTCGCCCTGTCTGGCCTGCTCGCCCGACTCCAAAAAGAAGATCGCGCGCATCATGGGCTTTACCGGCGATATACCCTTATCGCCCGACCTGCGCAAGGTAGCCCGCGTCGCCTGCAACGGCTGTAAGGAAAACGCGCCCAAGCTGTACAATTACACCGGCATCAAAGACTGCCATCTGGTCGCCAAATACTACGGCGGCCCCGGCAAATGCAACTTTGGCTGCCTGGGGTTTGGCTCCTGCGTCAAAATGTGTCCCTTCCACGCCATTTCCATGAGCGAAAGCGGCCTGCCCGTTATCGACTACGGCAAATGCAGCGGCTGCGGCATCTGTGTACGCCAGTGTCCGCAGATGGTGCTGTATATCACCAGTGCCAGTACCAGGATCCATTTAAAATGCAATAACCGTGACAAAGGCAAGGCCGCCATGGTCGACTGCAGCGTTTCCTGTATCAGCTGCGGTATGTGCGCCAAGGTCTGCCCGGTGCAGGCCATCACTATGCGTGAAGACGCCAACGGCAGCCTGCCCGTTATCGACCACAGCAAATGTATCGAATGCGGACTGTGCGTCCAAAAATGTCCGCGGCATTGCCTGCACCAGTTAGAACCCATTACTGCCGAGCATGAGCAGGGTACAGTCGCTACAAATAAAAAAAGCGGCTGCAGCTCCTGTCCGCTGGGAGAAAGCTGCGGCGGCAAACAATGAAAAGTTACGGCATAAAATATCTGCTTATCCTGATGATGCTGCTGGCGTTCAGTGTCAGCGGCTGCGGCGAAGAAGCACAGGTCAAAGTCAGCGACACCCGCTTTGCCATGGACACCTTCGTCAAGATCGACGCTTACAGCGAGCAGCCCGGCGCAGCCCGTTTAGCTGTTGACGACGCGCTGCAGACCTTTCAGCAGATCGCGCTGCTCACGGACCGGTTCTGCGACGGCGGCCCCGGCTCTTTATATGAAGCCAACAGCAGGGCTGCAGATACCCCGGTGCATGTTGCGCCGCAGCTGGCCAAACTGCTGGCCTGGCTGGATCAGCGTCAGGACACGCAGCTTGATATCACTACCGCTCCTGTCGTTGACCTGTGGCAAACGGCCCGCAGCCAGAATACCCTGCCGGCTCCGGCAAAATTACAGGCGGCCCTGAGTCATACCGGTAAAGCTCAATACCATTTTGATACTGCGGCCCAGACTTTAAAATATCACGATACGGCCGTTAAGCTCGACCTGGGCAGCGTCGCCAAAGGCTATGCTGTCGATGCGGCCGCCGCCACCCTGAAAAAACATCCCGATGTCACCTGCGCTCTGATCAACGCCGGCGGCAATATCAAAGCAGTCGGCAATAAACCCGGCAAGATGCCCTGGCGCGTCGCTGTCCAGCATCCCCGCGATCCGGAAGCCTTTTTAGGCACGGTGCTGCTGACAGATGGCCAGGCGGCCGCTACCTCCGGCGATTACCAGCGCTACTACGAAGTAGACGGTGTACGCTACCATCATCTTTTAGACGCCCAGACAGGCCAGCCGTCCCGGCTGCACCAGTCGGTAACGGTGATCGCGCCGTCAGCGCTGGAGGCGGATTACCATTCCACGCTGTTCTTTCTGCTGCCGACGCCGGAAATCAAAAACAGGCTGACCGCTGCCAAAGACCTGGCCGTTGTCATTGTTGAAAACGACGGCAGTATTTTTGTATCCGAAAATCTGCAGCAAACCTGGCAGCCTGCCAAAGGAAGATGATTATGCGCTGTAATGATTATCTGCTTTGTTTAGTCATCATCATGATCGCCCTGTGCGGGTTCTGGTATCTGGGCAGCACTGCCGCAGGCAGCGACGCCGTCGTGCGCATCACCCGTCACCATGAGCTGATCCTGCAGCAGCCGCTGCAGGATTTTCCCGCACAGTACCGTTTACCGACTGAACACGGCAGCCTGACGCTCACAAAAACGCACAGCAGCCTTCGCGTCAGCGAAGCCCCCTGCCCTGATAAGCTCTGCGTCAAACAGGTCGCCGTCAGCGGCGGCTCGATCGTCTGCATTCCCGAAGGCGTGCTGATCGAAATAACAGCTGCCGAAGAAGGAGGCTCTGCCGATGCGCTCCTCCGCTGATCCTGCGACCACAACCAGAACTATGCTGCTTCTGGCGCTGCTGGCAGCGCTGGCTGTTTTGCTGCGTCTGGGTGAAAACCTGCTGCCCCTGCCGGTCCAACTGGGCGGCGCCCGTCCGGGACTGGCCAACACGCTCACTATTCTCTGCTTATATCTGTTCGGTCTGCGCCTGACCGGGCTTTTTTTGACTGTCCGCATCCTGCTGGTCGGCCTTTTGAGTACCGGCCTGTTTACGCCCGGCTTTTGCATCGGTCTGGGCGGCACGCTTTTAAGCCTGCTGCTGATGGAAGCGGGGCGGCGCAGCCAACTGTTCTCGCCCTGCGGCATTGGTATCCTGGGTGCGGCAGCCCATAATACCGGACAGATCCTGACGGCGGCGGCACTGCTGCAAAGCACCGCTTTATTTGCCCTGCTGCCCCTGTTGCTGCTGTTAGCGCTGCCCTTCGGTCTGCTGACCGGCGCTGTCGCCGCCAGAGTATTGCCAACGCTGCGGCAGTACCTGCGTTAAATTCACCGATCCTTCACTTTTACTAAATCCCGGCTTGTGGTATAGTAAAAGATAACATCAGCTGACGAAGGAAGTTTTTACATGAAAAAGTTACTGCTTTTATGCTGCAGCCTGCTGCTTGTCGCCGGCTGCGGCAAACCGGCCGCCACCCTGCCCACCGTTATCGGCAGCGGCAGCGTCGAGATCCCGGTTTATAAAATAACAGCGCCGGCCGCCGGCAAAATATTAGGACTGATCCTTGAACCCAATGAACGCATCGGTCAGGGCCAGCCTTTGTTTGCCATTGAACAGCCAGAGCTTGACGCCGCCGTGGAAGACGCCGCCACCGAAGCAGCCCGGGCCGAAGCCGAGCTCACCAATCTGGAAAGCGGCAGCGGCGAACAGGCCATAGCCGCCGCCAACTATTCACTGCAAAGTGCTGAAAGCTCTTATCAAACAGCTTCGCAGAACTATCAAAAAATGGCCTCTCTTTATGCCCAGAACGCTATTGCCAGGATCAAAGTAGAACAGGCACAGGCGGCTTTAGAAGCGGCCAAAGCCAATCTGGAAGCGGCACAGGCACAACAGACCCGTTTAACTGCCAAAGCTTCACCCGAAGCGATCGAGCAGCAGAAACAGGTTGCCCTGCAGGCCCAGCAGCATTATCAGCAGCTGCTGCAAAAGCAGCAGGCTAACGAAGCGCAAAGTCCCTGTACCGGTATCGTAACAGAAAAACTGCTCAGCAGCGGCGACACGGCTGCCCAGGAACAGCATATCCTCACTATCCGCGCTACAGAACAGTGCCAGGTCAAACTGAAAATGCAGCCGCAGCAGGCAGCGGCCTTAAAACCGGGTCAGGCGGTGACTGCCGAAGCCGCCGCGCTCAAAAAAAGCTTTCCCGGCACTGTCACCGCCGTCGCTAACGGCACCGTGACCATTACGCTGGAAGATAAACTGGAAGAACTGCAGGCAGCTACAGAAGTCAGTATCAGTCTGAAAAATGACGCTTCCCGCTAAACAGAAAAATAACACCTTCAGAACAGAAACGCACCGCTCTGTCCTGAAGGTGTTATTTTTTCAGCAGCGTTTAAAATCAATAACGCTCCGCCACAGCATCATGCTGCAGCTTGTACTTAAAGCGCAGCCCCGGCTTGCAGCTGACGTTTTTGCCCTTAAAGGCCAGCCCCGCAAAGGGCACGGCTATACCCGCCGCCAGCGAAGTATAATTCATATCGCCGGAAAATTTGATTTCCTCGTTATTTAACTTTACCAGATAACCGTTGGGCAGATAATAATCCTGCAGCCGCATCCTGATCACGCCCTTCTGTGATAACAGCTTGCCCTTCTGCACTTTTTTTAAAGTCCCTTCCAAAACCGTACCCCGGGGAATGATGACCTCATCAGCAACGCTGACGGCTGCCAGTAATTTTACGGAAACTTTATCGCCGACTTTATTTCTTTTGCTTTCCAGAAAATTCAGCAGCTCCAGCTGCAAAACAGTATCTTCGGGAATAACGACGCCGGCGTCCGCCGACTGCAACGGCGCTGCCGCCAACGCGCCAACCGGCCAGCAGACTGCGGAAAACGCCAGTAAGCCGGCCACCAAACAGCATAAAAATTTTTTCACTTTTTCCGCCCTCTTTCACCAGCTGTAATGATTATTTTTTCAGCTCACTGCTGCCCTTAACGCCGGACAGCCACAGACCGATCGCGACAACATTGATGAACTGCCCCAAAAAGCCCTCCAGCAAAACCAGCATCTTTAAAAACCGCGACTCGGGCACAATATCGCCATAGCCGATAGTCAAAATACTGACGCCGCTGAAATACAGGCAGTCGATATATCCGTTCAGGCGATTGACTGTCCGCGGCAGCAGCTGCTCTTTACCTGATCCGTCTTTTTCCGGCACCAGTTCCCAAAAATGCGGCACATTACGCAGAACCGTGCTTTCCTGCAGCGTTGTCACATGCATATCGCCGTCCCACTCTTTGACCAGCCCTTCGACGCTGGTCGTGTTGGTCACCACAAAATTTTCGGTATCACTGAAAAAATAGTACAGATTGCCAAAGGCCAGCCAGATCATCAGATAGGCGCTGATAATAAGCAGCATCCGCCGCTGCCCCGTCGTATTGCTGTTGATTGCCGCCCAGATGGCAATACTGATAAAGCTGAGCAGTAAAAACAACAGCAGCAGCACGATGCCCAGCAGCAGGCCCGCCTTGAACCGCCCATTACCATAAATAACTATGTAATCAAAAAGGATACTGGCGATCACCGGCGCGCAGGCCAATAATCCCAGCGAGATCAGAAACTTGTAAAAATTTTCGTCCAGCAGCTGCTTATACCATTTTTTCAGGCCAAAAACATCTATTCTTACTTTCATTCGCGTCATCTCTTTTCGTACAGACTCTCTTTGCATTGTATCACGATTGCCTGTAGTTAAGAAAGTATCCTAAGGATTTTTTATTTAAAAAACTCGGCCGCGCTCCTGCCGCAGCTGTATTATCCCCGGTCTTTCTATGTTATAATAAATATGAACAACAAAAATTTATGTATCAGGAGGCAAATATCATGGCACTTTTAAACAAACTTGGCGAGATCGTTAAATCCGCCGCTGAAAAAACAGAAGAACTCACCAAAACTCTTGGTGAAAAAGCAGAAGCTGCCCTCGAAATCCAGCGCCTGAACTCTCAAGTCAATAAAGAACGCGGTAAGATCAGCGATACGCACAAAAAGATCGGCGAGATCATGTGGGCCAAATTTGAAGCCGGTGAAGAGATCCCGGAAGAATTCAAGGAACACTGCACCGCTATCAGCGAAGCGCTGACCAAGATCGACGAGCTGAAAATCGCGATCGCCAAAATCAAAGCTACCGCCTTTTCCGGCGAAGAACCGAAAACAGCCTGCCCCAACTGCGGCGCCCAGGTAACGCTCAACGCCAAATTCTGCGGCGAATGCGGCGGCAAAATGCCGGTCCACGAACCGGAAATCGTTCAAGAAGAACAGGCCCCGCTGACAGAAACTGTTGACGAAAGCAAGGTGGAAACAGCCGAAGTCACAGGCGCTCCTGCCGCAGCGGCAGAGGAAACAGAAAAAACAGAACCCAAAGCTTGAGGTTCATAAAAAAACCAGTCCATAAGGACTGGTTTTTTATCTGTTCAATATTTTGCCGATATTCTTGATCGAAATGGAGATCTTGCCGTCAGGATTGCTAACAAATTCAATATAATCGCTGTTTTCCAGACATTCGGCCGGCACGATGATCTCGATCCCCGTATCAGTTTTGATCTTCAGCGACTTACTCGCGCGCAGCGCGTAATTTTTATCCACTGGTACCTGTTCGGGCAGCTTCGCTTCTTCCAGCCCTTTCTGCAGCTCCTGCTGAAGCACCTCGGAATCGGCAAATACCTCTTTAGCCAGCGCAGCCGTCGTCAGCTTACTGTCAGTTTCAGCCGTTTCCGCCAGATAGCCTTTGACCCTGGCTACGGCTTCCGTACTGCTGTAACCGTAATTTTCAGCGATCTGCCCCGCCATTTCCGTTACCAGCTTTACCGTTTCCCGCGTCGAGGTATTAGTGCTGCACTGCAGGATCCGCTGCGGCAGGATATATACGTCTTCGCCGCCGATACTGCGTTTTTTATCGGCAAAGCGCAGCTCGCCGCTGGCAACATTGACCAGCGCAAAAGTATTGACCTTCTGCACCGGATTCGGCAGGATCGCATAATGGCGGATTATCTCGTTGCGTACAGCAGTGCCGTCGTTGACTACCTGATGGGTATACGCAGGCCGGCTGCCATACAGCATCAGTCCCAGATAACGCTCCGTTTCGATCGTAAAATCACAGACAACGACATCGACGATATCCGTCTCACCGGCATCTGTCAGGCAGACATCCAGATCTTTGCAGATACCGGCGCTGAAATCAGCAAAAGTGATATGTTCATCCAAATAATTAGATGCCGTCTGACTGAAAACGCTTTCCGGCAGGAACTGCCCTGTTTTCGCCGAAGCGTCCTTGAATAATTTATCCAGATGTCCGGCCAGAAAATCATAAGTAGCAGGCGCACCCATATCCAGTTCCGCTCCTGAATAGATAGTGGCGCCTGAATTAAAGTCCATAATATGCAAAATCGCTTTACTGATAACTATCATTTTTTCACCAACTTTTTTAAACTCGTAGTGCTATTATACCATAAGGGTATGTATTCTCACTAGGCTCGAAAATACCTCGCCAAGTTTTCACACAATACCACAAGAGTATGTATGTGTGCTAAATTCGCAAAGACCTCATTAAGCACTCAAACGATACCACAAGAACAGGCAGACCCAAAACTTCGCCAAATGTTCACACTTCCAAGACAATTGCCCTTTAAGGGCTGTCGGTTCTATGGTACAATGGAATCAGTTTATAACTATTTATACAGGAGCAAAAATAATGGAACGCAAAAGATTCCTGCCCTTGCTGGCAGTCATCCTCTTTATCTGGGCACTCTGGCGTTATGAAGCGGCGCTGGCCCTGCTTGGCTTCTTCTTCAATTTAATCATGCCTTTTATCATCGGCGGCTGCCTGGCCTTTATCATCAATGTGCCTTTAGTGCACATCGAACGTCTCTGGCAAAAACTGTTTGCACGCTTCCGCTCTGACTGGCCCCAAAAAATCAAACGTCCCGTCTGCCTGATCGTCACCCTGACCGTTATCATCGGCGTCGTCCTGATCGGCGGCCTCAAAATCGGCCCGGACCTGCACCAGAGCTTCAATATGATCGTCAAAACTCTGCCCCAAGCCTCTGCCGAAGTGACACTTTCCCTGAAAGAGAAGTGGGCTGAACTGGCGCTTTCGCCTGATACGCTGGATTACCTGCAGGCGCAGTGGTCAGAATTACTGCACGCCCTCGACACCTACTGGGAAACTAATAAAACGACCTTATTCTATAATACCTTAAATATCACGACCTCTATCATCTCCCTGATCAGCAATATCGTTATCGGCGCTGTTTTTGCTGTGTACCTGTTATTAAGCAAAGAAAAAATCGCTAACCAGACCCGCGATCTGATTTTAGCCTTCTGCAGCAGTAAACGCGCGGCTTACCTGCTTGATCTTGGCCGTGCCGCCCATGCGATTTTCTCAGGTTATATCGGCGGTCAGCTGCTGGAAGCCTTCTGCCTGGGATTATTATGCCTCGCCGGCATGCTGCTCTTAGGTCTGCCCTACGCCTTGTCCATCTCCGTCATCGTCGGCTTTCTGGCTATTATACCTATCATCGGCACCATTATCAGCGCTCTTTTAGGCCTTATTCTCATCGGGCTGGCCGCTCCCGGCAAGATCTGGCTGTTTATTCTTTTCTTCTTTGTGCTGCAGCGCATCGAAGGCGATGTCCTTTATCCTAAGATCGTTGGTAAATCCGTGGGTCTATCAGAAATCTGGGTACTGGCAGCCATCACCGTTGGCGGCAGTCTGGCCGGCGTCCTGGGCATCATCGTCAGCGTACCAGTGGCTTCCGTTTTAGCTTATATTTTGTCAGCCAGCGTACGCCAACAGCTGCAGCAGAAAAACATTGGACAGAAAGATAACGCTTAAATATCATATTTTTTCTTGCAGCAGCTTTGCAACTAACAAGGTTTGTGCTATAATAATTTAGTAATCATGCGGGTGTAGCTCAGTGGTAGAGCAGCGGCTTCCCAAGCCGCGTGTCGCGAGTTCGAGCCTCGTCACCCGCTCCATAGTGTATAAGCCAGTTCTGCTATAAAGCAGAACTGGTTTTTTTCATACTTTAATGGGGTTTATCGCTTATTTGTCGCTTATTTTTTCAAAAATTATCTTCAAGCAACTCAAATCATTAAATATTATCAGTATATTTTCCCAATACTTTTACAACCTCTTTCTTTTTAGACGCTATCGAATGTAAATAAATCGAAGTAGTTGTAATATCTGAATGCCCTAATAAATCTTGTACTACCGTTAAAGGAACCCCTTCCATTAGAGCATAAGTGGCACCCATATGTCTGAATGCGTGTGGACCAACCTGCGACAACCCATTTTTACGTGTAAATCTCTTTAACCAAGTGTATAATGAACTAATATTGGCTGCTTTTACTATTCCTGACGGGCCAACATTTCTCTCACTTATGAATACGTAATTATTAGGATTAATATATCTTTTTTCCAATAAATACTTATTTTGAAATTCCCAATGCTTGGTTAATAACTTCTTTAGAGTTTCATCTATATAACTTGCCCTTCTAGATTTTTCTGATTTAGGCGCTTTTACCCCCTGTGGTTTATTTGCCACCTTGTAAGCATTATGTGATATGCTGTGGATTTGTCTTCTGTTCCTACCACAAGATGGTTCAAGAAAGGTTCAAACCACAGTCTCTTACATTTTTGTTAATCAGTTAAATACCGCCAGGATGCACGCAATATTGCAGCTATGCTTTTGTCTGATTTAAGCCTCAAGCCCTATTCAGACACAGCGTACCACAATGAGGAGCTAAAGTCACTAACCAGATATCGCTTTGATAAAGTTAAAGTACGAGCTAAGTTAAAATCTTCCATTTCACGTCTTGTTTGTATCCTTTTTCCAGAATTAGAACAGCTGGTTCCTACACTCCACATGACATCGGTATATGCTTTGCTGGAAAATTTCCCTGGTGCCGATCAGATTTCAGGAGCACATCTTACAAGGCTAAAAACATTGCTCCATGATGCTTCTAAAGGCCGCTATGGTAAAGATATGGCGCTTAAACTCCGTCAAGCTTCTAAAACTTCGCTCGGTTCTACTCTGCCTGCCAAATCTTTGGAACTTAGACATACTATTCATCTTATTCGGATATTAGATTCTGAAATAAACGACATTGAAGAAGAAATAAACAAGATCATGGAGTCGATTAACTCTCCAATTACTACTATTCCTGGACTAGGAACCAGGATGGCTGCCATGATAATTGCTGAAACCGGTGATTTTTCCAGATTTGAGTCTGCCGATAAACTTTTAGCTTATGCTGGTCTTTCTCCCTCAACCTACCAATCTGGTCAATTAAAAAACTGTTATCCTCATATGGAAAAACGTGGCTCAAGGTATCTGCGTTACGCCATTTTTAATGCTACTAAATTTGTATGTCATTAGGACTCTGTTTTTTCTGTTTATCTGGCTAAGAAACGATCCGAGGGTAAGCATTACAATGTCGCTATTTCTCACGCAGCAAAGAAATTAGTACGCCTGATTTTTGCTCTGGAAAAGTCTAAACAACCTTACCAGTTAGCGATTTAGTCATTTTGTTTACAAAGGTCTTATTTGACCTTTATTTGTGGTGCCTTTTTTTAACTAATTGTGTTGGTATCTCTTCCTATTTTCCAGCTTGACTTTTAATAGTTAATCTTGTATTTACATAATAATCTCAAAATTTCTCCTAAACTTTTTCTGTATTGATTGTAGATAATTTTTCGTCTATACTTAGGAGTGAAAACAATATGATATTTACAAACCCATTTTGTATGTGACAAACTATTTGCCTTATTAGCCATTAACTCATCATTCCTTTCCTGGCATAGTGACTTGAACAATTACTATTCTACACGGAATGATGAGTTTTTATTTAACAATCTATACGCACACGCATAAAGGTACGGCACAATAATTAAATAAATATTTCAAATCTGGCACCACCATTCTTCATTATTTAATGATGACACAAATATAAAGTTCAAACAATTAGAAATAACTTATTTTTAATATATTATCGAGAAATTGGCCTTCATAACTGTTAGTGTTATGAAGGCCAAAAATTCTTATTACTTTATTGTTTTATTCGGATTAATTTAGAAAGTCCAGCGCATACCAAGATCTGCACGCCAGTCATTCACAGCGTCGCCGCCGCTGCTTTTTTCTAACTTCTTATTCTATGATAATCCTGAAAATCATTCCTTGTTTTTCAATTCTTTAACTACCTCGCCCGTCAAATCCTTACCGCCTGCTACCATTGCACCGGCGTTAACAACACTCTGAATACCTTTTTCCTTTGCCACTTTCAAAATAGTCTTGCTAATAGTTTTTTGTACCGGCGCCATTTTGCTGCTTTCAAACTTGCCCAGTTCCTCATTCAACTTAGCCTGCAACTCTGCCTTGCCTTTATCATCCAGATTTTGCGACCGTTCATTAAATTCCTTTTGCAGCGCGTTCTGTTTATCTGCTATCTGCCTGGCAATATCCTTGATGCCCGGATAGCTGTTTAAAATAACCTGCATATTTACAAAGCCTACTACACCTCCAGCTTCTGCTGCAAACGACGTCGCACAGATCCCCAGGCTCATCATCAAAGTCATTACAAAAGCCATGATTTTCTTTTTCATTATTCATCCTCTTTTCGTTTTATCAAAATCTATATCAGAATTTCAGCTGCATGCCTACAATAATGCTGCGTCCCGGCATCGCATACCATGTCCCCGGCTTGCCGCCCATATGGATAACGTTAGTGTGCTCAGCCCATAACTTGTCAAAAACATTATCTATCTTGGTGTAGAAGGTCAGGTTCTTCGTCGGTGCATAGTTAACGCTTAGATTGAATACGCCGTAATCGTCTCCCGGCCAGCCCTGTTTATCGGCATAGTTGGGATTGACTTTGCGCATAAAGTAAAAGCCGTCAAAACCGGCGCTGACTTTGGCATAGTTGTAGTAGACTCCGAAAGTTGCCATGTTCTTAGGATAGTACCCCATTGCATAGTTATCTCCCCCTGCATCATGGAACAGATGCGACCAGCCAATATTTGCATTCCAGTGTTTACCTATCTGCGTCATATACTGCGCATTCCAGCCGCGTGATACTGCGTTGTCAAAGTTTTGGTAATGTCCGTCTCCCGTATAGCCGATCGTTTTCGTGCTTTCCGTTTTGAACCAGTTGACTGTCAGTATGTTATAATCATCAAATTTTTTATTATACCCGATACTACTGGTACGTCCTTCTGCCGGCGCCAGTTTGGCATTGCCCCATTCTTCCGAATACAGCTGTTCCATATTCGGCAGGATATAAAAATCGCTGCGCCCTGCATAAATACTGTCTTTGTCTGTAATATCCCAGCTTAGCTTATAACTTTTAGAGGTATGCGTTTTCATTTCCGCACCGTATTCATCTCCTTCCGGCTTATCATATCTCAATCCTCCGGATAAGGTTACATTTGGCACTACTTCCCAGTCGTCCTGGATATAGTAGGAGTAATTTTTCATGGAGCGGTTGGCTTTGATCCTGTTTCCTTCTTCGTCCCAGCCGGCGCTGGTTTGCAGATTGTTTTCTCCTTTGGAATAGTCCAGTCCGAAAATAAGGTCGTTGCGGGCAGTCTTATAACGAAGCTGTTCGCTTATGAAGTCATAGGAGTAATCGCTTCGATTCGCATAGTCTTCATTGGGTTTACCGTAATTGGCTTTTATATCGCTGCTTCTGTAAACGAAGCTGTTTGTCCATTGTTCCGATATCTCCCAGTCATGCTTCAGTGTAAAGTTGCGTGATTCATAATTGCCGGCAAACGGACCTTTATAAATGTAGTCCCTACCGTTATATTCTGTTTTCATTTCGTCATAGCTCACTGTCAGTTTATTGCCTTCTGCAAAATCATAAGTGAACTTTGTCCCCAGATTTTTCGAGTCAGTGTGACCTTCCCAGCGGTTTCCGTCACCGTCTTTGGTATCACCAAACAGCGATTTATTGTAATAAACATTGTATCCAACTTTGCCGCGTTTACCCTGCGTATTGAATTTATAACTTTCTTTGCCAAAGCTGCCCTTGGAAATATCTACCACAGAGTTGTTTGCCTTTATATTGCGTGTCACGATATTGATAACGCCGCCTTTAGCTCCGCTGCCATATACCGTTCCAGCCGCGCCGCGCAGTACTTCGATCCGCTCGATATTATCCATGTTGCTGAGCAGCGAGGCATACATATAGCCGCTGTTATTAGCGCCCTGAAAATCTGTTACTCTTACTCCGTCTACCAGCACTACGATGTCTTTACTGCCATTAATACGGATGCCGCTGAGATTGGCGTTGATGCCGTTGGCCCCGTAGTTGAGGAACTGCACTCCCGGTACTGTCCGCAGCGCTTCTTCTACTGTTGCCATGTGCATCGTTTCGATCTCACGGCGCGATACCACACTGATATCAGCCTTTGCCTGCGTGATCTTTTCCGGGATGCGGCTACCGACTACTACTATCTGATCCAGATCAAAGTTGGTCAGTTTATCGGCTTCCGGCAGTTCCTGTGCCATCGTCGGCACTGCCGTACTTACTGCAAGCAGGCTGCTTAAGACAGCATATTTCAAAACTTTGCTTTTTTTCATCAAATTTACAGCTCCATTAAATTTAGTCTATAAATCAATCCTGCCAAATTTTTTTCATCAGTTCGGCATAATTCTCTTCCAGATGTTTTTTTACCTGGTCGATCAGCGCTATCAGAAGAGCCGGCTCAAAAGCATCGTCCGATGCCGGTACACTGCAGGTAAGTACTATATTGCTACCTTTATTGACGAAATATTTCAGCATACTGAACCGTTCGTTCAGCTCATTAAGATACGGCAGACATTTTTCTGCTTTCTCTTCCTTTACCGTTACCAGATGTACCTGAATATAGCTGTAGACTGTGTCGTTTACTACTATAAACATCGGCAGTGACTGTCCTTCTATCAGCAGGTTGCTCCGCAGTATCTTGTTGTTTTCATTTGCGTCTATCAGCTGGATACCATTGATCCTTGCTTTTTCGATAAATTCCTTCATCGCCTCTATTTTTTTGCTGACCGTATTTGTTTCTGCCTTTACTGCTTCTTCCGCTGCTGTTATTTCTGCTTTTACTTCTGTTGTTTCTGCTTTCTCTTTTGTCATTGTTTCCACTCCTTGTTTTCCTGTTTTATTTTTATAAAGAATAACGGACAGGGATTTTTACTGCTCTGCCTGCCCGTTATTCTGTTAGGTATAAGGGATCTTATTTATTTTTGTTCTTTAGAAGCTGAAGTTTAATCCTGCGTTCAGTTTCCATTGGTGCTGATAGTCACCGCTCAGGCTTCTGGTGATATCCGCATAGAAATTGCTGCATTTGCTCAGTTTATAGCTACCGCCCAACGTCAATTCGCTCCAGGTTCCTCCCAGATCATATTTGGTCGTTTTCAGGCCGCCGTCGTTAGCGTTGTAACTTCCTTCTACGTCGCCGCTGAATTCATGCGCCACACTCAACTTGGCAAACAAGCCGCCACGCTCTGTTTCGACGCCAGTCTGTACCCCAATGCGCCCAACAAAGCTGTTGAATGCGTCCTGACGGATATTCATCACATTATTGCCGCTGTGGGTGTTGTAGCTTTCGCTGTCAAGATGCGACCAGGTCAGCTGCAGCTGCGGTTCTACATAGCCTTTCGTTTCTTCGCCGAAACGTTTGCTGTACTGCGCCGATACGCTGTAGCCACGGGTAGAGTAGTCCCCGTCAAGCTTCTGTCCAATAATATTGTAGACGCTGTATTCGTTCTCCACTTTGCCTGCTTTTACTGCCATATCCAGATAAGCGTTGTCACCCAGGTCTTTAGATGCGTAGATACCAAAGCTGTAGAGCTTGTTGTCACCTTTGCCGCCGTTGAGATAGGTTGCATTACCGTCTCTATAGTCGATCGCTGCTCCCAGCGTCCAGCCATTAGCAAGCATTCTGTCATAGCCTACCTGCCCTGCCCAGTAGCTGTTTTCCATACTCGTGCTGCTGCCGTCATATTTTGCTTTGCCGCCGAAGCTGCGCGCCCAGGCTCCTTCTTCTGCTCCGTCACGCACTGCCGTTCCTCTGCTGTAGATGTCGGCCGCGTTGTCTCTCCAGCTCAGCATCGAGGTCATCATCGCGCTTCTGGCGCCTTTCATGATGTCACTTTCATAATCGCCTATCTCTACATCGCCTCCGGGGTTGTCTCCGCTGCCATCAGTTACCGATCCTGCTACATAGCTGCCATTTCCGGCAGAGTCAAATACAATCTCGCCTACTTTTTGGCTTGTTGACGATGCTGTTAAACCGGAGGCTATCTCTACTTCTGCTTTTAAGCCGTTGCTGTTGTTTTCTTCTGCCAGCAGCATCAGTTCCTCCTGACTTACCGCATTGCCCATGTACTGCAGTTTTTGCGCTAATGCGTTCAAAGTCGCTTCTACGGCGTCCTTGCTGTTCATATCAATATTACTGTTATCCGTAGAAAGTTTGATTCCCGATCCAGCCGTTGCTTTATTGATCACCGTATTTCCGGCTGCATAGTCGTCAAGGCTGGTGCCAGCGTTGGCATGCTCGTAGACGATGACGGCATGGCCGCTGTAGTTATTAAATGTCAATGGGTTACTGTCTTTTTGGATCACGTACCCGGCATGGGCTGCGTCGCTGCCGCCTACAAAGTTTTCTACTGTACTACCGGCAAAATTGCTGTTAGTTCCACCATATGCTTCATTTATCCAGGTAGCTCCGTTAGACATATACATATTAACTTCACCAGTCCAACCATTTTTAACCTGAGATTCAGTGAAATTATTGACAATAACACCCTGCAAGACAGAATCTTTCGTAGACAGCCCCAAATTGATGTCGGTAGTTTTATCTGGTTCGTTCGGATGTACCGAACCATTCATTACGCCCAAGTTGCCGTAAATTTTGACCGTACTATCGCCAGCACTGGTTACTTTTCCCTGTCCGTCCTTCTTGACATTCATATTGATGTGACCGGATTGGGAAATCAAAGCATAATGGCTACTGTTTTCCTTATTGGTCAGAATTGTACCGCCGCCATTGATATCTACTGTAGATGCACCGCCATTGGCAAATATGCCTGTGCCATTAATAGCTAAATCCACATCACCATTAACAGTAATCGTACCACCTTTTTGAATGGTATAATTTGATCCGGCATATAAGCCGCTTGTTCTGTAATAACCACCCGAAGCATCACCATTCGTCACGCCCCAACTGCCGTTCTCATCCTTCATGGATAAATTACCATTAACAGTAAGAGTATTAGTGCCGGTGAAATAAGTTCCCAAGGCATACGCACCATTCCCACTGCTCTTGGCCATAACATTTACATCAGCGTTTATGACCACATTGTTGCCACCGGCTATACCCTGTACTCTGCCGCTGGATCTAACTTCTACATTTAATTTATCTGCCGTAATAGTTTTATTGCCGCCCATTACGCCATTATTTACTGCAGAAATATTAATAATATGTCCCGTTGCATCAATATTATAATCGTTGCCGGTAATTGCTGCTCCACTGGTAGTAATACTTACATCTTTATCAAATTTGTAAGTTCCGTCAGCCTGGATCACGCCGGCACCCTTGTATTCCACATCTGCCTGCGCATCACCTGTGATCTGCGTGGTAAATTCAGTTTTATCGCCAGGTTCCGGAGTTTCCCCGCTGCCAGCTTCGTAACTGCCTTTACCTGTATCCTTACTGAAGGTAATATCGCCTGTTGTCAGTGCTGCCGAAGATGCTGTTAAGCCGTCGGCAATTTTTACATAGCCTTTGAGGTTATCTTCACCGGTAGTGTAGTTTTTATAAGTCAGCTTGCCTGCCAAAGCGTTTAACACGCTGTTTACCTGATCTTGATCACTGATCGTGATCCCGCTGTTATCTGTGATCAGGCTTATGCCGCTGCCTTCTGCCGCATGTTTTACAATGGTATCACCAGCCGTATAATCTGTGGAGTTTTCACCACTGTTCTCATGAGCATAGTAAATATTGGTATAACCGCTGTAGTTATTAAAGGTCAGGTTATTGCTGTCTTTCTGGAAGATATTGCCTGCTTTATCGGCACTTGCGCCGCCTACAAAGTTTTCCACAGTGCTGCCGGCAAATTTACTATAGGCAGTTCCATAGGCTTCGTTCGTCCAGCTGGCACCATTCGACAGATACAGATTTACTTCACCTTTCCAACCGTCCGCGATCTGCTTTTCGGTAAAGTTATTGGCAATAATACCAACCCATTCGGAATCCGACGTTGACAAGCCCAGATTGATGCTGGTAGTTTTATCAGGTTCATTAGGATGTACTGAACCGTTCATTACGCCCAAGTTTCCATAAACATTGACCTTATTATCGCCAGCGCTGACAACATTGCCATGTTCATCTTTCTTGACATTCATATTGATATGACCGGATTGGGAAATCAAAGCATAATGTCCACTGTTTTCCTTATTAGTCAGAATTGTACCGCCGCCATTTAAATCTATCGTAGCCTTGCCGCCATTGGCCAGTACACCTGTACCATTTACCGCAAGGTCAACAGCGCCGTTGACTTCAATGTGACTACCTTTTTGGATGCTATAGTTAGAACCTGCATACAAACCGCTGATATTATAATAGCCCGGAACACTACCGCCATTAACATCAACACCCCAACTGCCGTCTTCACCTTTCATGGTGACGTTGCCGTTGATGATCAATTCGCCGGCACCGGCAGTATAAACACCCAAAGTATAACCTTTACCTTTTACATTGATATTAGTATCACCGTTGATAGTCAAACGGTTTTCGGCATCAGTTTCACCTTGTCCGCCGACGCTGATACCTTCTGTTCTACCACTGGATTTAGCTTCTATATTCAGTTTTCCGACAGTAATAGTTTTATTTCCGCCCATAATACCATTATTCCCTGCCGAAATATTAACCATATGTCCCGAAGCATCAATATTATAATCGTTGCCGGTAATTGCTGCTCCACTGGTAGTAATACTTA
>NZ_CATWDQ010000015.1:0-61598 GCF_958349595.1 uncultured Phascolarctobacterium sp.
AACTGAACTGACGGCTTAACAGAATTTTTATGTCTACTAAGTATTGACCACTTCATAACTTTTAAGTTATCCGGTGTTTTTTTTTCCCAATAATAGACTGATTTTTACCGATTCTGACGCTTTTATAGAGAGTAGAAATGATTCAGGAGATAATAGTACTAACAAGCGACACCGGTAAATGAGATGGCAAACAGGCGGCTGAGCCTTGCAGCTGCTTGAGTGTGCATAGATGGCTAAAAAAGAATGGGGGTGATAAATATCTTATTAAAATCGGTGTAGCTGGGAATAACCTTTAGGGAGGAAGCAAAATGAGTGATAAGAAAAAGCCAGTAACAACAGGACAGGAAAATAGTAAGCTTAGTCAGCTGGATATGCTTTTAGGGTTGGTTTGTGCCATCTTTTTTGTCGATACTATTGCTTCGGTCGCCACTATGGGTGCTGCTGCAGTAACATGGATAATCATTGTTGGGGCACTGTTTTTCTTCCCCGGCAGTTTGACTGTTGCGGAACTTGGTTCCGCATATCCTGAAAACGGAGGTTTTTACGCCTGGATCAAACGTGCCTTCGGAAATTTGTGGGGAGCACGTATCAGCTGGATTTACTGGTCCTGCAACGCTATTTGGATATCATCAGTTGCAACGCTTGTCGTTACAGTTTTCTGTCAGGTTTTTCGTTTGGAAATATCAAATACTATGGCAACATGTTTTAATATTGCTGTTATTTGGTTGATGGTATTTGTTGCTACCAGACCAATGGATAATTCACAGAAAATCATCAATTTCAGTGCTATCGCTAAATTGTTTTTAGGTATCGGGCTAGTGATCGCCGCGATCCTATATTTGATAAGAAATGATTTTGAATTTGCAAATCCCATCACATTGAGTGGATTTATCCCAACTTTTGGTCAATCGATTATTTTTATCCCTGCTTTGATTTATAATTTTTTAGGTTTTGAATCTATGTCAGCAGCAGGTTCTTCGATGGAAAATCCAGGACGTGATGTCCCCAGAGCGGCTTTAAAAAATTGCTTGCTGGTATCAGGTCTGTATATAGTAACTGTACTGGCCATGTTAGCAATAATTCCTATTGGCGACATCAGTATTATCCAGGGGCTGGTAGATTGTTTTCGCATTGGTTTCGGCGACAGCTTTATCATGAATATGCTGGTTTATGGTATAGGGGCTATTTTTGTTACGGTGCTGTTCTGCCAGGGAATGATGTGGATTCTTACTGTTTGCCGTGTATCGGCTGAAACAGCTTTAACGGGCGAGCTACCGCAGATATTTGCTAAAACGCATAAAAATGGATCGCCGATAGGAAGTTTGGTTATTGCAGGTTTCGTTGCGTCGGCTATGACTTTAGTTGCAAGCTTTATGTCTGGTTCGGCTGAAGAAATGTTCTGGTCCATCTTTTCTTGTACCAGCTTTTTGCTTTTGATCCCATATTTGTTGAATTTTGAAGCGTTTTTAAAACTGCGCCGCACAGATAAAATTACAGTTCGGCCATACACATTTCCTGGCCCTGCCTGGTTTGCAGTTTTGATGGTCCGTATTGGCGAGTTCATTATTCTTGCAACAATGTTTCTGTTTATTTGGGTACCGGGGACGCCATTTAACTTAAAACAAAGTATGTTCGTACTGATTGGTATCGTACTCACTCTGGCGGTAGGAGAAGTGATTACACGCAGCTGTATGGCTAAATATAGAAAGAAGGCTGATTGTCGTGATATTGATAGCTGGCCGACAGATGATATTGAAGCTGAATAATTGGTAATGTTTCAACTTTTACCGTTAGATGGCAGTCATTAAAAATAAAAGTAGAGGAAAGGTGGTAAATCATGAAAACTGATCTGATATTAAAAAATGGAGTTATTTATACAGCGGATAATGAAAGAACAATGGCGGAAGCGTTGGCTGTAGCAGAGGGGAAAATAGTATATATAGGTGATAATGTCGGTGTTGATCAATTTATAACAGAAACAACAGAGATTGTGGATTTACAGGGAAAATTTGTTCTACCATCATTTTTTGAAGGGCATACTCACTATACTAAAGCGACAGCCACGGTTGTAGGTATTAATTTGGCGGGGATGAATACAGAGTCAGAGTATGTAGAAGCCTGCCGGAGTTTTATTGCAGAAAGACCAGAACTGAAAGTATTACGCGGGCAAGGTTATCTGGAAGCATGTTTCCCCGGAGCCGGGCCGCTTAAAGAAGCACTGGATAAAGCTTCAACGGAGATACCTATCGTTGTACAGGCTGAGACTTTACATTCATTGTGGGCTAATTCCAAAGCAATCGAACTGGCTGGTATTACTGAAGCTACGCCTGATCCTAAAAATGGACGTATTGAACGAGCTGCAGATGGAACTCCAAGCGGTTGCTTCCGTGAAACAGCCCAGGATCTTATTTTGAATGCTTTACCGGATTTTTCGATAGAAGAATATAAAGAGGGCATTTTAAATTTTCAGAAAATGGCGCACCAATATGGTTTTACCGGTGCTTATGATCCATGGTTAATGGCTGGCAGCAATTCTATCAAGGCTTTAAAAGAATTAGATGCTGAAGGTAAACTTCAGATGCGCTTTAGAGGTGCATATTGGGCAGATCCTAATCAGGATGAGAGTCAGGTTGCAGCATTAGTTGCAGCACGAGATAACGACAATAATGGAGATTTATTCAAGATTAATGCAGTAAAATTATTTATGGATGGAGTGTTGGAAAGCGTAACCGCTTATTTGCTGGAACCATACACAGCGGCGGCTGGGCGACAAGAAGGCTGGTGTGGTGACCAGATATGGAATGCTGAAAATATGAACAAGGTTGTAGCTGCAATTGATAAAGCCGGGATGGGGATACATGTGCATTGTGCTGGGGATGCCGCTGTTAAGCAAACTCTTGATGCCATTGCCTATGCCCGTCAAAAAAATGGAGTTCGCGACGCCAGACATTGTATTACGCATATTTTCTTAGTAGATCCGCAGGATGTAGATCGGTTTAAAGAGTTAGGCACAGTGGCCATGACCAACTCGTATTGGGCTCAGATTGATGAAACTTATTTCGTTAACGGCAGCTATATTGGTTGGAAAAGAGCTGAGCATACTTTTCCTTTAAATTGTTTCTTTAAAGCGGGAGTCAAGGTTGCAAACGCCAGTGATTATCCTATTACAGCAGTGCCTAATCCGTTTGTAGGTATAGAAATTGGTGTTACGCGGATCGCGCCTGATAATTATCATCCTTGGATTTTTAATTATGACGACCCCAAATTCCATCAACCTTTGTGGCCGGAAGAATGTGCAAGTTTAGAAGATATGATTGATTCTTTTACGATTAATCAGGCATATGCAAATTTTATTGATGATATCAGTGGTTCTTTAGAAGAAGGAAAATTTGCAGATTTGATAGTTATAGATAAAAATATCTTGCAGATTATTCCGGAAGATATTGGTACAGCTAAAGTTGAAGCCACATATTTTATGGGTAAAAAAGTGTATGCTATTTAAGTAAAAAAGAGTTTCCTAGTCTGAATTGCTTTATCTTACAATCCTCCTATAAATCAAAAATCCTTGCCGTTGTATTGCAAGGATTTTTGATTTTTTAAGCTGTACGGATAGTGCTTATTTACTTTATTTACAATATTAAAAAGCGGCGAAGTTTGCATACAGCATAAATGAAAGTGTATTAGCATGCAGATTATTTTTGTATGTAAAGAACTTTAGTAAATTAAGCAAAGCGAAAAAATAACTGAATTGCTCCGCAAGAAAAAATGCTGTGGAAAATTTTTATCAATAAGCAGTCACTGCGGCGGCTGATACCCATGAAAGCGTTGGTTTTCGTCAGCAGCTGAGCGCTGTCAAGACTGACTTTTTTTTAAAAACATATTAAAAAGTAATTGTAAATTTCGTGCGTGGATATTTTGTCTGCGATGGAGTTATGATGTATCCGAAGCAAGAAACCGCATAAAGAAAAATGCTGCAAAGCTGACTTTGTGTATGATTTGCCGAAAGCCAAGATACCCATCCGCTGCTGACGGCAAATAATCGAAAGGAGAGGTTTTATTATGAATCAAAACGACGACAGTAATAAAATAGGTGTCGTTGCCGCAACATTGATGGTTGCCGGTAATATGATGGGTTCCGGCGTATTCATGTTGCCTGCGAATCTGGCAGCAATAGGAGGCGTTGCAGTATTTGGCTGGATAGTTACCTGTATAGGCGCTATCGCGTTAGCGCTTACCTTTGCAAAGTTATCTTCTATTGATCCTGCCGCCGGCGGTCCTTACGCTTATACGCGTCAGGCCTTCGGTGATTACATGGGGTATCAGACAAACCTCATTTACTGGTTGGCAAACGTTATTGGTAACGTTGGTCTGGCGGTTGTAGGTATCGGTTACCTGATTAGTTTCTTCCCGGTTTTAAAAAATCCATTTGTTTTCGCATTAGCGCAGATCTTCGTTATCTGGCTCTTCGCTTACGCAAACATGATCGGTCCTAAGCTTGTAGGCCGTATCCAATCAGTAACGACTACTTTGGCATTGATCCCTATTATCGGTACTGCAATTTTAGGCTGGTTCTGGTTTGATGGCAAAACTTATATGGATGCCTGGAATGTAACAGGTAAAAGTACCGTCAGCGCTATCGGCATGACCTTGAACTTTACTTTGTGGGCTTTTATCGGCGTCGAAAGTGCTTCCGTATCTGCCGGCGTTGTTAAAAATCCTAAAAAGAACGTTCCTATCGCTACTATTGGCGGCGTAATCCTGGCCGCTGTCTGCTATGTTTTAAGTTCCTCTGTTATTATGGGTATGATTCCGAACCATGCGCTTATAAGCTCGTCAGCGCCTTTTGCTGACGCCGCAAGAATCGCCTTTGGTGAAATGGCCGGTAACGGCGTAGCTATCTGTGCCGCTTTAGGCTGCCTGGGTTCACTGGCAGGCTGGACGCTGCTGGTAGGACAAAGCGCTAAAGCAGCCGCTGATGATGGTTTGTTCGGTAATGTTTTTGCCCGTACTAACTCTAAAGGCGTACCTTCTGCAGGCCTGGCTATCGTAGCTGCCATTATGACCGTGCAGGTCCTGGCGACCATGTCGCCGTCTGCAAGCCAGCAGTTTGGTAAAATAGCGTCTATTGCGGTTATCCTGACGCTGCTGCCTTACATTTATTCCAGTATCTCCATTAAAGTTTTAGGCTACGGCAAGTTATCGCCGAAAGATTACAATAAATCGTGCATCATCGGTTTGATCGCGGCCGTGTACAGTATGGCGGCACTGGTAACCTCCAACGGCAACCAGACGCGTTGGTCACTGATCTTCGTTATTGCCACGATCGTCTTCTTCTCCGGCGCAGTTACCAGAAAACACGAGCTGGAAGAAAATCACGAAACTCCTGGCGGTTTCTCACCGAAATGGGTCCGTTATACTTCCCTGGTCATCACTATCCTTACATTGATAGGTACCTTCTGGTATTCCGTCGGTATCGATAAGAATATGGAACTCAAACACCGTACTAACATAACTACCACTACACAAGCTCCGGATAAGGTAGGTTCTACTACTACTCAGTCTGTCAGCATAGATAACTAACTAATTTAATTAAGGAGTGAAAAAAATGATTATTTCCAAAACAAAAGGCAAAAGAATTTTGCTGGTACATGATCTCTGCGATCATAATACCTTGGATGAAAGCGCTCTCGAAAAACTGAGCAAAGTTTTAGGCGAGCACGAGATCGAAGTCCTGACGGCTACCACTGCATTTGACGCCGAAATGATGATCGTTGCCGATCCGATGATCCAGGCAATCCTGCTGGATTGGGATCTGGCAGAAGACAATACTCATCAGGCGGCCAAAGATGTTTTAAATAAATTGCGCAGCCGCGCTGAAAACGTGCCGGTCTTCCTGTTTGCCGATCGTGCTGATGTTGCCGATATCCCACTGGAAGTATTGAAAGAGACCAGCGATTTTATCTGGCTGTATGAAGACACTGCCAACTTTATTGCCGGCCGTATCGAAGCAGCGATCGACACCTATATGAAAAATCTGCTGCCGCCAATGTTCAAAGCTTTGGCTAAATTCTCCCAGGTGCATGAATATTCCTGGCATACTCCGGGCCATACCGGCGGTACCGCCTTCATGAAAGCTCCGGCAGGACGCGCATTTTTTGACTTCTTTGGTGAAAACCTGTTCCGCAGCGACTTGTCGATCTCCGTTGGCGAACTTGGTTCTTTGCTTGACCATTCCGGTCCGATCGGTGCCAGTGAGAAATACGCCGCTAAAGTCTTCGGCGCTCACCGCACCTACCATATCACCAACGGCTCCTCTACTTCCAACAGAGTAATTTTTATGGCCTGTGTAACCCGTAATCAGGTTGCGCTGTGTGACCGTAACTGTCACAAATCCATTGAACAGGCTATGACCATGAGCGGCGCTATCCCTAACTATATGATGCCTCTGCGTAACTTCTATGGTATTATCGGTCCTATTCCGCCGCAAGCTTTGCAGGCAGAAGCGATCAAGAAAACTATTGCTGAAAACTCCTTGATTACTAAAGATATAGACGCAACCCCAGTACATGCTATCGTTACCAACTCTACCTATGATGGTTTGTGTTACAATGCTCGTCGTGTTGAAGAATTGCTTGGCCAAAGCGTTGACCGTATGCATTTTGATGAAGCCTGGTATGGCTATGCCCGCTTCAATCCGATCTATAAAGACCGCTTTGCCATGTACGGCAATCCTGCCGACCACAAACCTACCGACATGACGGTTTTTGCAACTCAATCCACCCATAAATTACTGGCTGCACTTTCTCAGGCTTCCTTCATTCACATCCGAGAAGGTAAAAAGAATGTTGACCACAGCCGTTTCAATGAATCCTTTATGATGCAGGCATCTACCTCCCCGAACTATCCGATCATCGCTTCCAACGATATTACGGCGGCTATGATGGACGGCAAAGGCGGTAAAGCACTGACTGACGAATCGATCCATGAAGCAGTAGCCTTCCGTCAGCTGATGGCTAAACTGAATGCTGATTTTGCCGATCAGGGCGAATGGTTCTTCAACTGCTGGCAGCCGGATTTTGTCAAAGACGCTGAAGGTAAAAAAATCGCCTTCCGTCTGGCTGACCCCGAATATCTGGCAACCGAGCCGGAGTGCTGGGTCCTGCATCCTAATGATGCATGGCACGGCTTTGGCGATATCGAAGACGGATACTGCATGTTAGACCCGATCAAAGTATCTATTTCCACTCCGGGCATCGGTCCTGACGGGCTTGGTGAAATGGGCGTTCCTGCTTCCATTCTGTCCGCTTACCTCACTGCTAACGGCATCATTCCTGAAAAAACAACCGACTTCACTGTTTTGATGCTGTTCTCCATTGGTATTACCAAAGGTAAATGGGGCACCTTGATCGATACACTGATCAAATTCAAAGAAGACTACGATAACAACACCTCTCTGGAAGAAGTATTGCCGGACGTTGTGAAAGCAGCTCCGCAGCGTTATGCCGGTATGGGCCTGCGCGATCTGTGCGAGGAAATGTTTGCAGCCATGAAGGAACTCAAAACTACCGAGTTCATGTCCGAAGGCTTCGCAGTCCTGCCGCATCCTGATATGAGCCCGTCCGCAGCTTATGAGCAGCTGGTACTTGATAATGTTGAAAAAGTAGATCTGGACGGCGTTGCTGAACGTACCTTAGCTACAGGCATCGTTCCTTATCCGCCTGGAATTCCTCTGATCATGCCTGGTGAAAATGCCGGCCCTGCCGACGGTCCTGCACTTGGCTACTTGAAAGCCCTGGAAGGCTTTGACAGACGATTCCCTGCTTTTGAACATGACTCCCATGGTGTAGAAGTAAAAGACGGTAAATATTACGTTACTGTTTTGAAAAAATAACGGTCAGCTACCGTTCATATAGATACCCTTTCCCCTTGACAACAGGCGTCACTTATTATAGTGGCGCCTGTTGTTTTTTACCACCATAGGGGATTGCAGTACGGTTATAATCAGGATAACCCAAAATAAAGGAGGTAATAAGTATGAAAGATTTTGGTAAAATTGGTAATTTGGGTGAAATGCTCAAAGAAAAGCAGCTGCATATTGTTTACAAAGTGCATATGCAGGACTTTGGCTGGCTGCCTGAGGCAGCTGACGGTGCTACTGCCGGCAAACCAGACTCCGGTAAAAGAATGGAAGCCCTACAGGTACGATTGCCGGATGCGCCTCAGGGTGCAGGTATCAGATATTGCGTGCATGTCGCTGGTAAAGGCTGGCTGCCGGAAGTCTCTGACGGCGCTGTGGGCGGTACTACAGGAGAATCCAGGCGTGCTGAAGCTGTAAAAATGCATCTGGTCGGCTGCGAAGGCTATACGGTCTTTTATCGCGTCTTTATGCATGGTAAAGGCTGGTCCGGCTGGTGCAGTAACGGCCAGGTCGCCGGTACCGTCGGGGAAAGCAGACAGCTGGAAGCTGTCGAGATTTATATACAATGAGCTGTAAAATTGTAAAAAAGTAAATGGGGATGGATTCAGGCAGCAGCTGTCTTGTCATGGCAGCTGCTGTTTTTTATTTAAATAAAGCTTGCGTTTTTAGCAGGTATAACCGACAATAAAAGCAGAAAACTTTTAGCAAAGGTTGTGGATCATGATGAAAAAGACAGATCTGGCCGCCGTGCTGGCTGTAGCCAGAGGCGAAGCGCCGGCTGACATCGTCTTGAAGGGCGGTTTTGTTTTCAACAGCTTCACTGGCGAATGGGAAACCGGCGATGTAGCGATCGCCGGCACAACGATTGCCGGTATTGGTATTTACAGCGGCCAAAAAGAAATCGACGTCATCGGTAAGTACGTAACTCCGGGATTGATGGACGCGCATCTGCATATCGAAAGCACGATGGTCGCCCCGCGTGAGCTGGCTAAAATTTTACTTTTGAATGGTGTGACGACGATTTTTGCCGATCCTCATGAAATCGCCAATGTGCTTGGCTGTGCGGGGATAGAGCTGATGCTGGCAGAAACGGAAGATATGCCTTTAGACGTTTTCTTCATGCTGCCTTCGTGTGTGCCTGCCACTGATATGGAAACCGGCGGCGCCGTACTGACGGCGGCAAAGCTGGAGCCGCTTGTCAATCATGAGAGAGTACTCGGGCTGGGTGAGATGATGAATTATCCCGGTACGATCTGCGGCGCAGACGCTGTGCTGGATAAACTGGCCTTGACCGGCTGTGCCTTGTGTGACGGCCACGCTCCGGGTGTCAGTGGCAAAGCGCTCAATGCGTATCTGGCGGCCGGTATCACTTCGGACCATGAAGCGACAACGGCTGACGAAGCGCTGGAAAAGCTGCGCCGGGGAGCCTATCTGATGCTGCGGGAAGCTTCCGGGGCGCATAATCTGCTGGACCTGCTGCCGGCGGTGACGCCGCTCAACTGCCGCCGCTGCTGCCTGGCCACGGATGACCGGCATTTAGACGAGCTGGTAAGCGAAGGCAGTATCAATTATCTGATCGAGATCGGCGCTGCACATGGTTATGCTGTAGAGCAGTTACTGCAAATGGCGACGTTGAATACTGCCGAAAGGTTCCGCTTGTATGACAGAGGCGCTTTGGCGCCCGGTTATAAGGCAGACATCTGTGTTTTTGATAATCTGGTAAACTTTCAGCCGCAGCTGGTCATAAAAAACGGGGCTGTGATCGTCAATAAGCAAAAACTGCTGTGGCAGTCGACGCCGCTTTTATCTGCCCCTGCCAATACCATGCGGCTGGAGAACGTACATAAACAGCAGCTGCAAATTCCGGCAAGGCCCGGTAAAAAGGCCCGCGTGATCCGCATCGTACCTGAACAGATCTTGACAGAAGCAGACTATATGCTGCCGGAAGTACAGGCTGGTTTTGTTGTGAGCGATACCAGGCGCGACATTCTGAAACTGGCAGTTTGGGAACGGCATGGCGGTAATGGCAATACAGGCGTCGGCCTGGTGCACGGCTTTGGCTTAAAGCGGGGTGCCCTGGCCTCGACGGTAGCGCACGACTCGCATAATCTGATCGTAGTCGGCGCCGATGACCGGGATATGCTGGCAGCCGCAGTGGCACTGCAGGAAGTCGGCGGCGGCTTGGCGGTAGTGGCTGACGGCGAGGTCAAAGCCTTGCTGCCGCTGCCTCTGGCCGGGTTGATGAGCGATCAGAATACTGAATTTGTACAGCACAAGCTGCAGCAGCTGCACTTCTGGGCGGCAGAGCTGGGCGTGCCTGAGAACGTCAACGCTTTCAACTGCCTCTCCTTTTTGGCATTACCGGTCATACCCCGTCTGAGACTCAGCGATAAAGGCCTGGTCGATGTCGATCAATTTGCTCTTGTCGATTTGTGGGAATAAAATTCGGTCATAAAAAAACGCTCCTTAAAAAAGGAGCGTTTTTTGTGCTTTAAATCTGCGTTTTAAACTTGTGCTTTAGTTTCCGAAGCAGCCGTTTCAGTGATGGTTTGCTTTTGGACCAGCGGCGTTTCAAAATAAACGCTGGTGCTGGGGAACGCGCAGCCAAGCTTTTCTTCTTCCAGCATTTTCATAATATCCAGATTGATCTGCTGCCGCACGTCCATATAGGTCGCATAGGCGCTGGCCTTAGTATAGCAGACTACCCTGATGTCCAGGCTGCTGCCGCCGAAATCCTGAAAATTGACAGTGATGCCGTCGTCATAAACGCCGTCATGATGCTTAAGATATTCACGCAAACGGTTGACAAAGGTCTCCATCTGCTGATAGGTCGTGTCGTAAGTTAATCCCAAAATGAAATCCAGCCGTCTTTTTTCACGCTTGCTGAAATTGGTGATAGCTGTGTTGGAAAGCAGTGAGTTGGGGATGTAGACCAGCTCCTGGGGAAAAGTACGCAGACAGGTACTGCGGAAGGTGATTTTTTCTACAGTGCCTTCAATACCGTTGGCCGAGATCCAGTCCCCGATCACAAAGGGCTTATCGATAATGATGACCAGACTGCCGAACACATTGGCCAGAGAATCTTTGGCAGCCAATGCTACAGCCAGAGAGCCGATACTCAGGCTGGCTATAAAACCGGTAATATCATAATTCCATTCTTTGGCAATCATGACAAAGCCCAGAATGATGAGCAGGATGCGCAGGGTAGTGGAAATGATATTGGACAGGGCCAGATCAAATTCTACGCCTGCTTTAAGCAGCAGCTTCATAGCAATGCCGTGCGTAGTGTCGCTGAGGTTGTAAAGCCCCCAGATAAAGCAGATGATGAAAAAACTGCGCAGAAGCTGATCAATAGACGGATGATCGGCAATAAAGGTCAGGGGCGAGCAATTGAGTGCCGCATAGATGGCAAAAATAAATAAGAAAAAGTGTACCGGCCTTTCAAAAGCATTCAGCAGGTCTTCGCCATATTCAAATGAAGCTTTGTCATTGAAGCGGTGCAGTACGCGCAATAATACAGCCCGGTAAAAATAACGTACAAACGTAAAAAAGGCAAACGCCAGAAAAGGTCTGAGCCAGGGCTGCAGAAGAATTAAAAGAGCCTCCAGATCCATTATAGTTACTCCTTTGAAAGATATTTGTAGATATTGTAACATTTGCGTAAACAAAAAACAATAATTCACATAAGAGTCATACAATTATCTAACTATTTTATTCAAATATGTTATAATATATCTTAATCTTCGTTAAGGAGGACTTTGTGTGGAATTTTTAGTAGAGTGGGCACTCGGAGCATTGATCGTGATTATTGGTCCGTTGCTGACCCTGCTCGACCTGCCGGGCAATACGGTAATGTTGGCTGCAGGCATAGGTTATGCTTTCTTTGATGAAGCCAGGTACTTTGATGGCCGTCTCTTATCGGCGCTGGTACTGGTTTATGCGTTTGGTGAGATTTGGGAATTTATCGTATCGTTTTTTGGGATAAGGCGGCATAAGGTATCGTGGGGAGCGGTATTTCTGATTGCTGTTGGTACTTTTATCGGCGCTGTTATCGGCACAGGCTTTTTCCCTGTGCTTGGTTCTGTTTTAGGCGGCGCTATTGGTTCATATATCGTTGCTTTCGGCTACGAATTTATGCGCACCAGAAATAAGGACAATGCTTTCGCTCTGGCCTGGAAAGCGGCGCAGACACAGTTTGTTGCCATGCTCGGTAAGATCGTAGCTTCATTTGCACTGGCGCTGCTGCTCTTTAAGCAGATTTTTTTGAATAATTGAAACAGTACAATATTATAAGGAGGGTAAAAAATGTCATTCAAATTTTTACACAACAATTTTAACGTACTTGACCTGGACAAAAGCCTGAAATTTTATGAGGAAGCTTTGGGCTTAAAAGAGGTCCGCCGCAAAGTAGCCGGTGACGGCAGCTTTGTTTTGGTGTATTTAGGCGACGGGCAGACTTCGCATCAGTTGGAACTGACCTGGCTGCGCGACCGTAAGGAGCCGTATAATCTGGGAGAGAATGAATTTCATCTGGCGTTTGAAGCCGAAGATTATGACGCTGCCCACAAAAAACATCAGGAAATGGGCTGCATCGTCTACGAAAATCCGGCGATGGGCATTTATTTTATTACTGATCCCGATAACTACTGGCTGGAAATCATTCCCAAACGTTAAATTTTTAAAGAGAGGTGACAGTAATGACCGATCTGAAAAAAATGACTGTGGCTGCCAGCGGTAAACTGCGGCAGATAGCCTATGATATTTTGAATGAGCAGACTAACCTGCTGGCCTGGCAGCAGGGCGGCAGAGTGCCGCAGCAGCAGTTTGAAAGCTGGCTTGCAGAAGCGGAAGGGCTTTATTCTATCGGCAACATCAAGGTCGATGAGGCTTTGCTTGCTAAAGCGCCAAAGCTGAAAGTTATTGCTCAGGCTTCTGTCGGCTACGACAATATCGATATCGCCGCCTGCAGTGCACGTGGCATCGCCGTAGGCAATACGCCGGGCGTACTGGTAGACGCCGTTGCCGATCTTGCCTACGGTCTGATCTTAGACAGCGCCAGAAGTATTGCCCGTGGCTGGCAGCATGTGGCCAGCGGCAAATGGGGCGAACGTAAGGGCCTTGGCTTCGGCGTTGACCTGGCCGGTAAAACACTGGGCATCGTTGGTTTGGGCGATATTGGCAGTGCGGTAGTTCCCAGGGCGCAGGCCAGCAAAATGCAGGTCATTTATCATAACCGGCACCGGCGCGCGGATGAAGCCGAGCTGGGCGTAAGCTATGCCGGCTTTGACGAACTGCTGCAAACTGCGGATTTTGTTCTGGTAACGGTCAATTTAACGCCGGCAACGGCAGGAATGTTTGATCGGGAAGCTTTTGCCAAAATGAAGCCAACGGCGCGATTTATCAATATTTCCCGCGGCAAGGTCGTCGATACGCAGGCTCTTTATGAAGCCCTGCAGAGCGGGCAGATCGCTTATGCCGCACTGGACGTAGTCGAACCGGAACCATTGCCGGGTGACCATCCGCTGCTGGCGCTGCCCAATATCACGGTAACGCCGCACATTGCCGCTTCAACGGCAGAGACCCGCGACGCCATGGCGAAACTGGCGGCGGCTAATATTTTGGCAGGTCTGGCTGGAGCGCCTTTGCCCGCCCAGGTAAAAATAAAAGACTGAGCCTTGAACGATTTGTAGGAAAGGAGGGGAAGCAGTGAAAAAAAGATTATGTCTGCAGGATGTATCCGGTATCAATGAAGTTGATCTGGCAGAGCGTTTGCGGATCATCACCGGCTGGAAGGCCGGCAGAACGGAAGAACGTGAGCAGCGGTTTGAAGTGGACGGGGCAGAAGCCGTGCTGCGCTGCCGTGAGACCGAACTGCAGCCGCCGGCGAAAAACAGCGAGCTGCGGCTTATTGCCAGAGAAGGAATTATCATCATGGAAGCCAGGCTGCTTCCCCTTCGTGAAATGATCGTTGTTTATACGAGCAGGGAGCTGCCTAAGCTGCAGACGGTAGTTGAAAAACTTTGCTGCCGTATGTCGCTGATCATAGCCGAGTCGAACTTGAAACAGCGTCTGGCACAGGAGCTGGGCACCTATGATTTCAGGAAGCTGCCTGCTTATAAAAATGGCAGCCTGAGGGCAATGGCTGTTTGTCATCTGCCCTGGCAGATCTATGTTGTCAGTAAAGCCTGGCAGCAATTTCTGCAGCAGCCGGAAGAAAAAGTTTTTATCAGACAGCTGCGGGTAAAACTGCGTCGGCTGCGCTCGACCTTAAGCTTTTTTAAGCCGGTACTGCAAAGAAGCAGCGCCGTTGCCTGGCAAAACACGCTGCGGCAGCAGGGAGAACTGCTTTCCCGGCTGCGGGAGCTGGACGTGGCCCTGATGACCTGTGAAAAGATCAGGTCACAGGCAGCTGCTTCCGGCGGTAAACTGACAGCGCCGACCCAGGTGGAAGAACTGCTGCAGAAGCTGCGCCGTGAAGAAGCCGCTGCCTGCCTGCAGAAAGCTGACCTGAGCAGCGTCACGAAAACACTGGCGCAATTCAATATCTGGCTGCACGAAAGGCCGCTGGCGCCTAATCTGGCCGATAAAAAGCTGCGTAAATTCATCAGCCGGCGTCTGAATGAATGGAGCGAAAAGCTGGAAACTCTGGATAAAAAATATCCTGATTTTCATAATATGCTGGAGCTGCATCAGATCAGGATCAAAGTCAAACGCTTCCGTTACGCGCTGCAGACCCTGCCCGAGGTGCCGCGTGACAGTAACCTGCTGCGGCGGCTGAAAAGGCTGCAGGATATGCTGGGCTTTTTACATGATGATTTTATCAATGCCCGGTTAGTGCAGTGTTTTCTTGAAGACGCCGCTAATGTGCAGCTGCGCTACGAAGCAGGGCTGTTTGCCGGCTGGGAGCGGGCTAAGGCAGAGGCGGCGGTAGAAATGCTGCCCCAGCTGTGGGAAGATTTCTGCGGGGCGCTCAACGCCTGGCGCAAAGAAAACTTGTAAACGGGAGAACCGGATGAAAGAGTGGGAAGAGGTTTTAAAAGACTATGGTTTTGTGCCCTGGGCAGACGGCGGGATGAAGGGCTGGTACCGTCAGACCGCGTTCGTCAAAGACTGCCTGGCAGGTGAGATTGCCCGCTATTATGCGGATGATTATATAGTTATCAGCCACGCTGGCGAAAAGTCAGTGCGCTGGCTGCGGGAACACTGGCAGAGCCGGGAGGATGTTATGACGCACCGGTTCCTGCTGCTGGACTGCCCGGAAACTAAATTGATGAAAAAAGCTTTCTGGCTTGGCATACGCGGCTGGCTGGAAGTGCTGCAATATCGGGAAGGGGATGAGGAAAAGCGTTTTGAGGATTTGATCTATTTAACGCAGCAACGGCGCTGCGGCAGAGAAGCTCTGCAATAAGTTCGCAAAGGGGATATTTTATGTTACTGACCATTTTTGTAATCACTATTCTTTGTTTTGCTGTCGCTTATAAATTTTACGGCGGCTTTCAAAGCCGTTTTTACGATCTAGACCCAAACCGTAAAACTCCGGCTACGGAATTACAGGACGATATCGATTACTGTCCTGCCCATCCGGCTGTGCTGATGGGCCATCATTTTGCTTCTATCGCCGGCGCCGGCCCTGTTGTAGGCCCGATCGCAGCCGCAGCGGCACTCGGCTGGCTGCCTACCTTACTTTGGATCATCGTCGGCTGCATCTTCTTCGGCGGCGTACACGATATGGGCGCTTTGGTAGCGTCTATCCGTCATAAAGGCATGTCTATCGGCGAGGTTGTTCGCCAATGGATCGGCGCCCGCGGCCACAAATTGTTCCTGGCCTTTACCTGGCTCAGCTTGACGCTGGTCATTGCCGTATTTTTAGAATTGGCGGCTCAGACCTTTGCCGCTGACCCGGCAGTTGCTTTTGCTGCTACCCTGTATATTTTTCTGGCGATGGTTTTCGGCGTCGCTATTTACCACTATGGTATGTCTTTGAAAGTCAGTACGGTCATCATGCTGCCGATCTTGTTCGGTTCGCTGCTCTTTGGCATCGAAAGCTCCTGGGTGCAGTCGACCTTTGCCCTGAGCCTTGATACCTGGCGTATGGCGTTGATCGTGTATATTTTTGCCGCTTCGGTATTGCCTGTCTGGCTGCTTTTACAACCGCGCGATTATCTGGCCTCGTATATGTTATATTTTTCCGTATTTATTGGCGGTGTAGGCATGATCTTCGGCGGCGCCAGCTACGAAGTAAAACTGCCTGCGTTCAAAGGCTTTGTTACCGCTTCCGGCGACTGGCTCTGGCCGCTGCTGTTTATCACAGTAGCCTGCGGCGCTATTTCCGGCTTCCATTCTCTGGTTGCTTCCGGCACCACCTCCAAACAGCTGAAACGCGAAACTGACGCTGTTCCTGTTGGCTATGGCGCCATGCTGCTGGAAGGCGTGGTCGGCGTTATTGCCCTCGGCACTATCATGATGAGCGGTGAAATGCTGAAAGGCGGCCCGACTGTCGTCTACGGTCACGGTCTGGGACAATTTGCTTCGCTGCTGGGTATCGCTCCGCGCGTCGGCACGGCTCTGGGCCTTTTGGCGCTCAACTCCTTCATTCTTACCTCGCTGGATACCGCTACCCGTTTAGCGCGTTATCAGCTGCAGGAATTCACGGGCATGAGCCTGAATAAATATCTGGCGACCGCTGTCAGCGTTGGCGTGGCTTTAGCGCTTATTTTCGTCAAGACCGGCAAAGTTGCTGCCTGGCAGATGATCTGGCCTGTTTTCGGCGCCACTAACCAGCTGGTTGCGGCGATCGCGCTTTTGGCAATGGGCGTCTGGGTCATCCGTTCGCTGAAAAAAAGCGCCGGCTTCATTATGTACCCCATGGCGTTTATGCTGGTCACCACTATTGTGGCCCTGGTGCAGATGATCGCGGCTAATCTGAATAACTACATCGTATCCGGCATTTCTACCGTTTTGCTGGTACTGACTGTTTTACTGCTCAAAGAAGCCTATGCAGCGCTGAAAGCTGCTAAAGCAGAATAGAAAGGACGGCGACCTATGGCAAAAATACCGTATAAAATCAATTTATCTGAAGATGAACTGCCAAAATATTGGCAGAATATCCGCCCTTATATGCAGGAAGCACCGGACCCGTTTATCAACCCGGTGACCTTTAAGCCCTGCAGCGCAGACGATCTGCGGCCTGTTTTCTGTGACGAACTGATCGAGCAGGAACTTGATAATACCAATAAATTTATTGAGATCCCGGAAGCGATCCGTGATTTTTACAAAATGTACCGGCCGTCGCCGCTGACCAGAGCCTATAATCTGGAAAAAGCGCTGGGTACGCCCGCAGAGATCTACTACAAATTTGAAGGCACCAATACCTCCGGCTCGCATAAGCTCAATTCGGCTGTAGCGCAGGTCTATTATGCTCAAAAGCAGGGTCTGACCCATCTGACGACGGAAACCGGCGCCGGGCAATGGGGCACTGCCCTGGCCATGGCCTGCGGTTATTTCGGCATCGACCTTTCTGTGTATATGGTCAAGGTATCTGCAGAGCAGAAGCCTTACCGTAAGGCCGTTATGGAAACCTATGGCGCCCGCGTTATTCCCTCGCCTTCCGATACGACGGAAGTAGGCCGCAAAATCCTGGCAGAAAACCCCGGTACAGGCGGTTCCCTGGGCTGCGCCATTTCCGAGGCGATGGAAGTATCGATGAAAACCGATAACTGCCGTTACGTCCTGGGCAGCGTACTCAATCACGTAGTGCTGCATCAAAGCATTATCGGTCTGGAAACCAAGCTCGGACTTGATAAATACGGCGTCCAGCCTGACATCGTCATCGGCTGTGCCGGCGGCGGCTCTAACCTGGGCGGTCTGATCACGCCCTTTATGGCCGATAAGCTGGAAGGTAAGAACAACATTCATTTCATTGCTGTTGAACCGGCCTCCTGCCCGTCGCTGACCCGCGGTAGATATGCCTTTGACTTCGGCGATACCGGACAAACCACGCCGCTGATGCGGATGTATACTTTGGGCAGCGGCTTCATGCCGTCGCCGAACCATTCCGGCGGCCTGCGCTATCACGGGATGTCGCCGATCGTCTCCAAGCTGTATCATGACGGTATGCTGGAAGCACGCAGCGTGGAGCAGACCAAAGTGTTTGAAGCCGCTACGATGTTCTGCCGCTGTGAAGGCACCCTGCCGGCCCCGGAAAGCTCGCATGCGATCCGTGTAGCTATGGACGAAGCGATCAAATGCCGTGAGACCGGCGAGAAAAAAGTCATCGTTTTCGGACTGACCGGCACGGGTTATTTTGACCTGGCTGCTTATCAGGCCTATAACCAGGGGAATATGGTAGATTATATCCCAACAGACGAGGATCTGGCGAAAGGCTTTGCCACCTTGCCGCAAGTAAAATATTAAAAGTAAACTCCTGCCGCTTTTTGCGGCAGGAGTTTTTTATGAGCAAAGCAAAGCCCCTGCTGATTTCAGCAGGGGCTGTAATTATTACTTAATCTTCACAGCAGTCTTCCAGCAATTTTTTGGCATCGATATACTGGGCGATACCAGCAGCTACCTTTTTAGATTCCTTCATTGCCAAAACTACGGTTGCCGGGCCATGTACCACGTCGCCGCTGCTGAAAACACCGGCGCGGGTCGTCATGCCGTACGGCCGTTCACGGGTGATAACAAAGCCGCGGTCGTCGACCTGGATCCCTTTGGTAGTGGAAACGATGCGGGCTGCGGGGCGCTGACCAATAGCCAGGATCACGCAGTCGCAGGGAATAACTTCCTGACCGCCCTCGGTCACAAATTGACCATCGTCGGTTTTGGTGATATTTTGCACTAAAAGGCCGGCTAATTCCGTTTCATCAGCTTCGGCCGGTTTACGGCGGATATTGTTCAAAGCCCGCATCTGCTTTTTGTTCAGATAAGCGATCGGCTGTTTCAGGAAGTTGAACTGCACGCCTTCTTTAACGGCCGCTTCATATTCGGACGGGAAGCTGGAAATTTCGGCTTCGGTTTTATGATAGACGATCGTGACATTCTCGGCACCGCGGCGCACTGCTGTACGTGCGGCGTCCATAGCTACGTTGCCGGCGCCGATGACGACGACGTTGTCACCATCATGCAGCAGCGTCTCGCTCTCGTCTAATTTGCCTGAATCTGATAAGACCACCATCCGCAGGAAATACGTGGCGGTCAGAATGCCTGACAGTTCCTTGCCGGGAATATCTAAAGTGCGGGGCAGTGAAGTACCGGTACCCATAAAAACGGCGTCATAACCCTGCTCAAACAAATCGTCAACAGTAAAGTCAGGGCCGACCAGCATATTGGTTTTGATCTCTACGCCCAAATGCAGCAGCTCCGTGATCTCGCGGCGGACCACGTCTTTTTGCAGCCGGAACTCCGGGATACCGAACAGCAGGATACCGCCCGGTTCAGACTGGCCCTCAAAAATAGTGACGGCGAAATTCATTTTCGCCAGATCGCCGGCTACAGTAAGGCCTGCCGGGCCGCTGCCGATAACGGCTACCTTACCGCGTTTGCCGGTAGAGGGCGGCAGTGGTTTCAGGTTATTTTCGTGGGCGAAATCGGCAATGAACATTTCCAGACTGCCGATCTCGATCCCATGTTTGTTTTTAGTCAAAACGCAGTGGGCCTCGCATTGTCGTTCATGCGGGCAGACGCGGCCGCAGATAGCGGGCAGATTGCTGCGTTCGGCGATAGTCTCGTAGGCCAGCCCGATATTGCCCTCGCTGAGCGCGCGGATAAACTGCGGGATATTATTGGCGATCGGGCAGCCGGTGCGGCAGGTAGGCCGCGCACAATTCAGGCAGCGGCGCGCTTCGTTGATAGCCTCGGACATGGTCATTGTTCTGCTCATTCGTTGTTACCTCGCTTTTCATTTTGCTCGCGATGCTTTTTGATGATTTCTTCCAGCTCTTCCAGACGGCTGTCCATACGGACCATGTAATCGGCCAGACGGTCTTCATAGTCGGCGACGGGATCGGGCAGCTGGTTGTGGTTCAGGTCGATCATGCTGTCAGGGCTGCTCATATCGCTGGCGGCGACACGGACGCCGTCTTTGGTGACGATACGGCCGGGCACGCCCACTACTACCGAATTGGGCGGTACTTCCTTCAATACTACCGAACCGGCGCCGATCTTGGAATTGGAGCCGACGCTGAAGGAACCCAGGACTTTGGCGCCGCTGGAAACGACGACGTTATCGCCGATCGTCGGGTGACGCTTGCCTTTTTCCTTGCCGGTGCCTCCCAGGGTCACGCCCTGATAGAGAGTAACATTGCAGCCCAGCTCAGCGGTCTCGCCGATAACGAGCCCCATGCCGTGATCGATAAAAAGTCCGGGGCCAAGCTTGGCGCCGGGATGGATGTCGATGCCGGTCACGAACCGGGAAAAAGTATTGAGCAGGCGGGGGATCAGTACCCAGCCCTTTAAATAAAATTTATGTGCTAAACGGTGGAGCCAGATAGCATGCAGACCGGGATAACAGAGTGCTGCCTCCAGCCTGGTTTTGGCTGCAGGATCGCGGTGCATAACTGCATCAATGTCGGTTTTGATTTGGTCGAACATGACAGACTCCTTTCGTAAACAGTTTTAGAATGACTTCTTAACTTATATATTTTAGCACAGGGCATTTTTCAATGCAAATTATTACTGCGGTGAACGCTGCCGCAAAAGTTAAAAACATGAATAAAGTATACAAAATATGATGAAATTGTAAATTTTTGCAACTTGTGGTAAACTTTAAAGAAATAAAAGTTCATAAGCAAACAAAAATGTCAGGAATTAAGCCTGTACCGTTAAAAGCATTTGTGCTATAATTAAAAGCGATTTACAGGAATAAAGTGTATACTATTTCAAAGCGAGGTGTTTATTACGGATAAAGAAATGCTGAAAACCAAAGTATGCGCCGCTATTGACGCCTGGGCTGATAAAATCGAAGCTTTAGCGCAGGATATCGAAAGCGAACCGGAACTTGGATTCAAGGAAACCAAAACAGCGGCGAAGGTCACGGCCTTCCTGCAGCAGTTAGGTCTTGAGCCTCAGACCGGACTGGCGCTTACCGGGGTCAAAGCCCGTGCTGTCAGCGGCCGTCCCGGCCCTACTGTAGCGGTGCTGGGAGAGCTTGACGCTATCGGCTGTCCGGACAGCTGTAAAGCCGATCCTCTGACCGGTGCGGCCCATGCCTGCGGCCACAATCTGCAGATCGCGACGATGGCTGCCGCTGCCTGCGGCATCACGCAGTCCGGCGTTTTGAACGAATTGGCCGGCGACGCCGTGTTCTTTGGTGTTCCTGCGGAAGAATATGTAGAGCTTGCTTACCGCAGCAAACTGATCAAAGAAGGCAAGCTGCACTTTCTTACAGGCAAAGGCCAGCTGATCTATGAAGGCGCTTTTGACGATATCGACATGGCGATGCAGATGCACGCCGATAAAAATATGCCGGAAGCTACTGTCTCCATTGGTGAAAGCAGCAATGGCTTCATCGGTAAAACTATTCAGTATGTCGGCAAAACTGCCCATGCTGCCGATGCGCCTGACCAGGGCATCAACGCCCTCAATGCCGCCATGCTGGGACTGATGGGTATCAACGCGCTGCGCGAGACCTTTCGTGAGGCCGACGTAGTCCGCGTCCATCCTATCATCACTAAAGGCGGCAATCTGGTCAACTCCGTTCCTGCCGACGTCAGGATCGAGACCTATGTCCGCGCCAAGACCATGGAAGCGATCGAAGCTACCCATACAAAGGTCGATGCGGCGCTCAAAGCCGGCGGCGACGCCGTCGGGGCGCAGACAGTCATCGCCACCATGCCGGGGCAGCTGCCGCTGGCCTGCAATAACAGTCTGAACGAGCTGTTTGTAGCTAATGCCAAAATTGCCGACCCCAATGTAGCTGTTAAAGACGCCGGACATTTCAGCGCTTCGACAGATATGGGCGACGTATCGCATCTGCTGCCGGTCATCCACCCCTTCATTGGCGGTGTGGACGGATTTTTGCATACGGCAGATTTTCATGTAGTTGATTTCAAGAAAGCCGTATTATTGCCTGCTAAGGCTTTTGCGATGATGATCATCGACCTTCTGGCCGACGATGCCAAACTGGCGCGTCAGATCAAAGCGGAGCACCACCCGCTGCTGACCAAAGAAGCCTACATCGCCAAGCTTGATAAATATTTTCAGTAACCAGAAGCTGTAACAGGAAAATGATGGAAAAGGGAAGGTGGATTTTGTGAAAAACATTAAAGTTCATGCCATCGTTTTAGCATTGATCATCATTGCGGAAATGATCGGTAACGTTTCTTTCAAGATCGGCGTAGGCACTATCGTGCTGCTGCCGATGCTGTATGCCCTGATCATGGGTATTTTCATGGCGCCTAAATTCTTAAAGGTCGTCAATCAAAAAGATATGCTGGATGCCAGCTCGCTGATCGGTATCACCCTGATGCTGCTGATGGCCCGTTACGGAACTCTGGTCGGCCCGACGCTGCCCAAGATCCTGGCCGCCTCTCCGGCTCTGATCCTGCAGGAATTTGGTAATCTGGGCACTGTTTTTATCGGTGTGCCTGTGGCTATTTACCTGGGACTCAAACGCGAAACTATCGGCGCGGCGCATTCTATTGCCCGTGAGCCTAACGTAGCCCTGATCGGCGAACGCTATGGCCTTGATTCTGCCGAAGGCCGCGGCGTTATGGGCGTTTATATCGCCGGTACTGTTTTTGGTACGATCTTCTTCGGCATCATGGCCAGCTTTGCCGCTGCCTATCTGCCCTTCCATCCTTATGCGTTGGCAATGGCGGCCGGCGTTGGTTCTGCCAGCATGATGACCGCTGCCGTAGGCTCTTTAAGCGTTATGTATCCGCAGATGGCCGACCAGATCGCGGCCTTCGGCGCCGCCAGCAACATGCTTTCCGGCCTGGATGGTCTGTACATGTGCATCTGGCTGGCCCTGCCGCTGACAGAATGGCTGTATAAAAAGATCTATCGTTTAAAATACGGTGTTGAGCCGACAGGAAAGGATGCTGCAAAATGAAAATCAAAGATACACTGATCGTTTTATTTATCGTCGGCGCCATGTCTCTTGTCGCCAACGCTATCGGTACTAAATATACTATCGTGGAAGCGATCCCCGGACTGCTTTTTTTGATCTTCCTGGCGATCGCAGGCGTTATTCTGGCTAAATTTTTGCCGGGACGTATCCCCGCTGTTGCTTATATCGTAACCTTAGGCTGCATTCTTACCTATCCGGCCATGCCCGGCAGCGACGTGATCAACGAAGCTGTTAAAAAAGTAGGCTTTCTGCAGCTGTGCACACCTATCCTTGCTTATGCCGGTATCGCCATCGGCAAAGACCTTGACGCTTTTGCCAAAAGCGGCTGGCGCATCGTCGTTGTGGCCTGTGTAGTTTTTACAGGCACCTATATCGGCAGCGCGATTATCGCCCAGTCGATTTTAAAAGCTTTGGGACAGATCTGAATGGCAGTATTTACAGGCACCGGCTTTGCCGGTGTCTTTTTTTGCCTTCAGTGATAAAATTACCCGGCATCAGGCGAATAAGTTGAATTTCTTGCCAAGATAAAGTACAATAGTAATTAGATTTTACGATGTTGGAGGTATGATGATGGCTGAAGTTTTAGCAAAAACTACATTTTCCAGTGTTATCCACAATAATGAAGTTTGTGATGAAATAGTAAAATGGGGCAACGCTAACGGTTATCCCGTTACTAAAGCAAAATTGCAGAATAAGCTGGAAGCTTATGTAGGGTTTTCACCCGAATATATGATCCTGGCAAAGCGTCTGCCGCCTATTCCCGGTGGTTGGGACGTGACGGTCGAAAGCTATGAGCCTGAAGAACGCATCATTCCGCTCAATGTCAAAGCCGGCACAGGCGAGATCAACCGTTTTATCGTCAAAATGATCGAAGAATATATCAAAGAAGGCCTGAAAATGGACCTGTCTGAAAATATTTATGAATCCTATGGCACGCACCTGCGTGATTTGAAAGTCACAGGCCATCCGATCCTCATCAATAATTTTGAAGATTTTATCGAAAATATGCGTTGATTGCCAGAACCTGCGTTTTACGCAGGTTCTTTTATAATGGCGGTCAATATCATACAAGATAACGCGGCGGCTTTTTGCTATGATAAACTAAAGGAGTCTGCTGTGAAAAACGAAAAACGCTTTGTAAAATACGATAAGAAACTGCGGCTGGAAGCCTATTGGTTTCAGGGGATACTGCAAAGATTTCCGCAGCATTTCCACGAATATTACGTGATCGGGCTGGTGGAGAAAAGCGGCCTGCGCCATATGTGTTATGACAATGTGGATTATTATATCACTGCCGGTGATGTGCTGCTGTTCAATCCCCGCGCCCCGCACAACTGCGAACCCATGGATAATGACCTGCTGGATCTGCGCTGCCTGAACATCAAGCCGGAGATCATGCGCCAGGCCATGCTGGAACTGACGGGCAGCAGTGAACTGCCGCTGTTTACCAGCCCTGTTCTGCGCGGAGACGAGCGAACGGCTGCGCTGCTGCGCGAGCTGCATCAAATGATCATGCAGGAGCAGGAGGACCTGGCTAAGGAAGAAGCCCTGTACTTTTTGCTGGAACAGCTTGTTGCCGCAGGTATCAGTAAAATGTCTGCCGCGACCAAAGCGCCGCCGGTACAGAAGGTAACGGAGTATCTGCTGGAACATTATACGGACAAGGTAACGCTGGAAGAGCTGGCTGACGTGGCGGCAATGAACAAATATTCCCTGCTGCGGCTGTTTACCAAAACGGAAGGCATCACGCCCTACCGTTATCTGGAAACGATCAGGATCGGCAAAGCCAAAGAGCTGCTGGGGCAGGGGCTGGAGCCGGCTGAGGTGGCATTGATGACCGGGTTTACTGACCAAAGCCATTTCAGTAAGTTTTTTAAAGAAGTCATTGGCCTGACGCCGGGCCAATACCGTACGATTTTTAGAGTAAAATAACAGGAGAAGCTATGCGGAATAAAATTTTGATGGGACATCTTTTTGCTCTGGTGACGATCCTGCTCTGGGGCACGACCTTTATTTCTACCAAAGTATTGCTGCGCAGCTTTACGCCGATAGAGATCTTGTTTTTCCGTTTTATCATGGGTCTGATCGTTTTGTTTCTGATCTATCCGCACCGCCTGCGGGTGACCGATAAAAAACAGGAATGGATCTTTGCCGGAGCCGGGCTCAGCGGTATCACGCTGTATTATTTGTTTGAGAATATCGCGCTGGTGTACGCTCCTGCTTCCAACGTAGGCGTTATTACGGCAACAGCGCCTTTTTTTACTGCATTGCTGGCCTGCCGTTTTTTGGCCGGCGAAGCTCTGCAGAAAAAATTTATCGTCGGTTTCGTGCTGGCTATTGCCGGTATCGCCATGATCAGCTTCAACAGCGCGACGCAGCTGCAGATCAATCCCTTAGGTGATCTGCTGGCGCTGGCCGCGGCAGCGACCTGGGCCGTCTATGCAGTGCTGTCCAAAAAAATCAGCGCCTTTGGTTATAATGCTATCCAAAGTACGCGGCATACCTTTATGTATGGTCTGGTATTTATGCTGCCGGCGCTGCTGTTCATGGATTTTCGCTGGGGCTTTGAACGGTTGGCCGATTCGGTCAACCTGTTCAATCTGCTGTTTCTGGGCGTCGGCGCGTCTGCAATGTGCTTTGTGACTTGGAATATGGCGGTCAAGCTGCTGGGCGCGATTAAAACCAGCGCCTATATTTATCTGGCGCCGGTAGTTACAGTTATTACCTCGGTCCTTGTACTGGATGAACAGATCACAACGGTCATCGCCTGCGGTATGCTGCTGACACTGACCGGGCTGCTGCTGTCGGGGGATGTGGTAACGATGCTGAAAAGCAGTCTGCGCTTCAGGAAATAAACAGAAAACAATAATTTTAGAAAAATAACAGTCCCTTGAAAGTTAGAGTAAGTAACTTTTGAGGGACTGTTTTGTTTTTTATTCAGTATCAGCTTTTACAGCAGTTCCCGCAGCCTGTCCAGCGCTTTCAGGCGGTGCTTGGTGATATTGCGCACCGTGCAGTGCAAACGTCTGGCCGCTTCGGCAGGTTTCAGGTCATCTATGAACAACAATAGCAGTATTCTGCGCTGCTGTTCGTTCAGCTGCGCCAGTGCTTCCTGCAGGTCCAGCGACAGCAAAAGCTGTGCCAGCTCGTCCAGGGCACAGGCTTCGTTATAGCCGCTGTCCAGCAGGTCGATGCCGGCCTCGCTGCCCGTATCGATCTGCGTTTCGTGCTCCCAGATCCTGCCCTGCTTATCCATAGCGTCGAACAGCGCGAAATGCACCTTGCAGCGGGCATAGCCGGGCCAGTTCAGGTAATCGGCGCCCTTATATTTAAATACCAGCTCGATAAAAGCCAGCACGGCAATACTTTCGGCGTCGCGTCCCAGCGACTTATAAAACATTTCACGGCGGGCCTCGCTTTGCAGCAGCGGCTTAAAATCTTCGCATAACTGCAAAAGTGCGGCCTTATCGTTGTTTTGGGCGGCAGTTATCAGCCGCTGTAAGCGTTCTGCCTGGGTTTCGTCTGTATCGATATTGTTGAGATTGTCAAATTTATTTATGGTGATCAAGTCCCTTGGTTTTATGATAACCGGTTATACTGTCAGTCGTCGTGCACAACAGTAGCTAGTGTACGCCTGTTTTGAGCAAAAGTAAATAGGGAAAAATGGCGCAAAAAGTTTTAGCCCCTTTCAGGGGCTAATTTTTTTTATAAAAAATAAACCCGGCCATAACTGACCGGGCGAAAATATTTTGTGCATGAATAAAAAGTGAACTATTGTTTGTAAACTTGAATGTAAAGTGCTATACTAAGGCGAGAGATAGCTGGTGTGTCGGTTTTCCCACTCCCAAAAGAGTGGGGGTGATAAACTATGACAGTTTTCGAAGCGTTATCATTGATGATAGGCTTTTCAACTTTAATAGTGCTTCTCCTATCGTTTTACCGTTTACGATAGAATGAGAAAAGCCGCATAACCAAGTGGCTACGCAGCTTCCCGTCAAATTATTAAATTTCAGGGGAGAGCTGACGTTCCCGCATCAGCTATCTCTTTTACTATTATATCGTACCTGTCAAGTAATTTCAAACCCCTGTGAGACTGTATTTGATGCAGCCACACAGGGGGTTTCTTTTTTATTTATGCCACTTTCTTGAAAGCAAGCGGCGCAAAGAACTTCAGCGCTGTTAAGATTTGGATTGTGCTTCACTCGCTGTACGCGCTCCGGGCAACTCGGTATCACAGGGAAAAATTAAAAGGCTATGCTTTGCATAGCCTGCCGATACCTCAGACATACCCTGCGCCTGCTTGCAGCTGCGTTTCGCTCATCTGCCAAATCTTCCCAATGCGCTGTAAAACCCTCTGTCTCGTACGTTCTACTGCTGTAGTCAATCCGCATTGATACCATCAGTATGTAGATACCGTACTCATGAAATTCAGCAGTAATTTGTACGATGCAGGGTTTTGAGCGCACATTGTGGTCAAGGCATTGAGGCACTGTTATATGCGCAGCATGGAACAGGATTGCCGAAAGCCCGCAGAAATACTGACCGAATAGGGAAGTATTTCTGTGAACCTAAAAAAAGCAGTTGCCTGGAAGCCGGACAGCGAGCAAAGCAAAACAGGACTTGCCATAGTGCGCAAGCTTCTTGCCTTTTTACCGCATTAGTTGCAAGTGCTAATGCCGCAAATAATGCAATGGTAAAACGGACAGCGCAAGAGGCGATTGCATAATGAGCCTCTGTAGATTGCGCAGCTTGCTTCTGGAAGAAAGTTGCATAAAAAGAAACAAAAACCTAAATTCAAAAGTAAAAATTAAAATTTTCAATGAAAAAGAAAATAAAAAATTAAACCTAACCATTTGCCGGGCAAGCCGCAGCAACGTGCGGTTTCTTTATAACTTCGGCGGCTGGCAAACCGTACGGGCAAAAACAAAACCAAACTGCGTCGAAAATATCCGTTAGTATGTCTTGTGGGGGGGTACAGGTGTGCTATAATAGGTGCGAATATTATTTTAACAAATGTTTTTGAAGTTTTAGTAAATAAAATCAGATTTTCAGCAAAGTAAGACAAAGACAGAACAATATTTTCGGCAGCGCAGAGTGGGGGTGTAAGGGTGTACGACGAAAAATGCCTGATGTGTATCGGCGGCAATATCCGCTTTCTGCGCATGGCCAGACAGCTGAGCCAGCAGGAGCTGGCACAGCGTATAGATGTCAGCCAGACCCATCTGAGTAATCTGGAACGTAACCATGTCAACGTCAACCTGAAGCTGCTGCTGCGTATCGCCAATGTGCTGGAATGCCCGCTGGAAGTATTTTTAGATACTCAGGCGGCGCTGGACTGGGGCAAAGAGCAGGCTGAAGAGGAAACTCCTGCAGAAGTCTATACGCTGGAGGAAGTGCGGCAGCTTTTACAGCTTGTAAGGCTGTCGCACAGGTAAAACGCTGTAACCGCAGCAACAGCTGCGGAGAATATATTAAATTTACCAGACAGGGAGGCGGTCAGGTATAAACAAAGCAGCCCAAAGAAAATTTTAGATAAAGAGAGGAGGAGTAAGGTGCCCGAACAAATACATCTTGGTTTTGGCATTGATAAGAATTTTGGCAAATTTGCCGGCATCACCATTACTTCGCTGGTGCATAACAATATCGGGCATGATTTAATCGTGCACATCGTCTACGACGAGCTGCTGCCGGAGGATATGGAAAAATTACAGCAGATGGAAAGGCTGTACCGTAATCTGACACTGCACTTTTACCAGATCACAAGTACCGAGGGTATGACCTTCGTCGTACCGCCGGGGCATATCACGCAGGCCATGTATTACCGCTATCTGTTCGCTGATATGCTGCCGCCTGAGATAACAAGGATCATCTACATGGATGCGGACATCATCTGCAAGGGCGATATCCTGCCCTTGTGGCAGCTGGACTTGCAGGGCAAGGTGCTGGCGGCAGCGCGCGATTACGGCGAGGACCGCAGCTGTGACCGTATCGGTCTGAAAAACGGCCGCTATTTCAATTCCGGCGTTTTGCTGATGGACTTAAAACAATGGCGTGAGCAAAAACTTACAACAAAATTGTTCCAGTGGCTGGAGCAGGTCGGCGGCACGAAGATCCTCTGGGGCGATCAGGATGCGCTCAACGGTGTTATCGACGGTGAGTTTGTGGAATTGCCGAAAATTTTTAACTGTATCGTTATCAACAACACAACTTTGAATGAAGATTTGCAAGCGGTGATCGTACACTATATCGACTATGTGAAGCCCTGGCACAGTTATTATGTGGACAGCAATGCGAAAGAACTGTACTGGCAGTATGTCAAAAAATCTCTGTGGAGCGATTTGAAACCGCAGGATGGTAAAACTGTGCAGACGGTGATGATGACGGCGCGGCTGCTGCACAAGCAGGGCAAATATGCCGAATCGGCATCGTATTACGAAGCCTTATTAAAGTATTTTTTAAAAGAAAAATATGAATAAAAATGATGGATTTGAGAAAGAAGGATGCAAATGTCTCGTAAAGCAAGTTTAACTAAGAAAATAGCACATACGCTGCTGGCGATGTCGATAGTTTATTCCAGCGGTATCAACATTGTAGTCAACGAAGTTTACGCCGCAGAGAAAGCGGAAAATATTACCAGCAGCGGCGGTCGTTTTACTGAAACCGGAGCTGCTGGTAATGACATTTCAACTGGTTCTGTTACCGATGGTGAAAATGCTGTTATCACAGGTAAGATTACAGAAGGAACTATCAGCAATGCTATTGTGGTTACAGCGACCGGAGGCAGGGGCGGTGACGAGATTGATTATTCCAACCCAACAGTAATGGCAGGTGCTAAAGGCGGCGACGCTGTGGCCAGGGTAACGGTAGATGAAAGTCTCAGCAGCGTTGAAACAGGCAATATAACAGTAACTGCAACAGGTGGACGTAACGGCAGCGTTTATCAGGGCGTAAGTCAGGTTGCCGGTGCTGCTGCGGCCTATGGTTTGGCAGTTAAACATGACCTGACGATCACGGCTGCTAAGATAAATGTAGTCGCTAAATCAAATTTTACGAATTGGTATAAAGGCTCAGTAGATATAAACGGTGCTAAACACAGCAAGGCGTTAGCAGCGGGCCTGCAGGTCGATGACGGCACGGTTATTTTTAGCGGTACTGATATCATAGTGAATGCTCAAAGTTCTAGTTATCTATCGAGTATTGAGGAAATTGCTGAGGGGGCCACAAAATTTTCTGACGGCGGTGATGCTGAGGCTTGTGGGATCAGGGTTACTGGCGGCGAGGTAACGGCAACACTGACAGGCAATTTGGAGATCGAAAAGAGCGAAGGATCGTACAGCATCGAACCAGGGAGGGGACAGGATGTGATGTCTGGTTTAACACATGCTGTTGACGGCGGAGCTGGCGGCAATGCTGTAGCCTATGGCGTTGATGTCAACGGCGGGATCGCCCATTTAGCTTTGCAGGATATAAGTATCAAGCAGTCTGGTAGTAGTAATTATATAAGCGGTGGAATTGGCGGCAATGCTGCTGGTACTGACGTTGAAAATGCTGTGGCAGGCCATGGTGGAGCTGGTGGTAACACTAATGTTGCTGGCGTCCATATCGTGAGTGGTAAGGTAGACGGCACCATAAGGAATATAGAAATAGCGACTTTTCAGAATAGGGCCGATGGAGGTAAAGGCGGAGCTGTTATCAACAGCCTCAGCGGCAGCGGCGGCACTGGCGGGGATTTTTATGTAGCAGGGATCAGTAACACCGGCGGCGAAGTGGAACTGACTGTGGCTGGGATGGACATCGTGGCGGCCGGCGGCAAGGGCGGTGACTTAGGGACATTAACTGTAACTGACGCAAGCAAGGTGACAGCCGCAGGAGTAGTACAGGCGTCTGCGGGTAAAGGCGGTGAAGCTTTAGTCGTTGGCGTGGATAATCGTGGCGGCAGCAGCAAGGTCACCGTAACAGGTAGTATTAAGCTTGCGGCAACCGGCGGCCAAGGTGGCAGCGGTAACATCAATGCCGATTCTGCAGGCAAAGTTACAGATGAGGCTGCTCAGATATTGGTAACGGAGCGAGTAAGCGGGGCTGGCGGCGAGGCGATAGCCGTTGGTTTGCAGAATACGGACGGAAGCCTGGCAGCAGATGTACAGAAGCTGGAAATAACGGCAACTGGTGGGCTTGGTGGCGGCGGAATCAGTACTTATGGCACTGTCAATGGTGCCAGTGCTGTTGGTGGGGCTGCCGCCGCTTATGGGATCAATGTTTTAGGCGGATTGGCCGAACGGTTAACGGTGGCTGAAATTACAGTAGAGGCAACTGGCGGTTCCAGCTATCATGCTCAGGTTTCTAATCCTATGAATAAGGTAAATAATGATGGCGCCGGAATCGTTGGCGGTAAAGGCGGCCAGGGTGGAGTTGGTGCGTCTTATGGCGTCAGCAACAGCGGCGGCAGTGTAGGTTTAACAGTCGGCAAAATCACAGCTGCGGCCAGCGGCGGCGCTGGCGGTGTTGGTGGCGAGGTAAATAAAGATGGTTCTGTTACGGCTGCCGGTACCGGCGGTGATGGCGGCAACGGTGGTAATGCTTATGCTTATGGTGTTTTCGGCACTGGCAGCGGCAGCCAGACGGCGATTGCAGTGGACCAGATCATTGCAGAGGCGAAGGCTGGTGCTGGCGGGAAGGGGGCTGCCGCCAATGGGGGGAGTGGTGTAGCTACGGCAGGTCAGGACGGCCAAAAAGGTGAAGCAGCCGAGGCTTATGGCGTGTATGCCGCCAAGGGCGCTGTGATCACTTTGAACGCCAAGACTGATGGCGGTAACGGCGGCACGATCACTATCGGCGCTAAAGCCGGCAATACCGCGACCCTGGAAGGCAGTAAAGCCTACGCCATTTATGCCGATAACGCGACAGTGCTTTTTAATGATAACGCTGTTTTGAACAGTGATGGTACAAACCCTGACGATACGGTTATTACTTACCTGAACAATGCGACTTTGGGTTTTGGCAGCCCGGCTGAAGGCCAAAACGTTGGCCGTACTATTAACGGCGGCACTTTGCAGCTGGCGGGCAGCAATACCTTTAAAGTTGCTACTGACTTGTCGAATGTTATTCCTAATGCCGATAAGTTTACCTTTGCCAAGTTGGCGGCTGACAGCGGCACGGCAACGCAGTACATCACTGTCGGCTATGATAAAGCCTTTGACGGCAGTAAGTTGGACAGCTTTGTGGGCGATGTGACAGTGCTGACGGTAACTAATTTGGATGCTGACCAGAACTTGAATAATTTTGTTGGTAAGGAAAGCGAAATGGACGATCCGCTGACCAGATTTTTGGCAACGCCGACCATAGAAGTAGACGGTAATAATGTCAAGATCACCAAAATAGATTTTGAAGAAGCAGGCGCTTCAGAAGCTGTGATGACGGCCGCTGACGCGCAGATGTCGATCAGCAATCTGTGGCGAATCGAAGGCGACAATCTGATGAGACGCATGGGCGACCTGCGCAGTGACCCGGAAGCTGCTGAGGGCGGCGTTTGGGCCCGTTACTACAGGGGCGAAATGAGCGCCGACAGTGCCTATGACCGTAGTTTTGATCAGGATTACACATCCTTCCAGGGCGGTATCGACAAGGTGCAGGATTATAAGGGCGGCAAGCTGTATACCGGCATCGCCGTCAACCGTATCGACAGCAATGCCAGCTACAACAGCGGCAGCGGCGATTTGAGCAGCACGGGCGTAGGCTTATATGCCAGCTGGCTGGGCAATAAAGGCCATTATCTGGACGTGATCGCCCGCGGCAGCAAGCTTGCCAACGACTTTAAGCTGGTAGACAGAAGCGGCAATACTGCTAAAGGTGATTACGATACCTGGGCTTACGGTATCAGCGCTGAATACGGCTACAGGCAGGATCTGCAGGGGGGCTGGTTCGTAGAGCCGCAGGCAGAACTGAGTCTGGGACGTATCGGTAGTGCCGATTATACTATGTCCAATGGTACGGAGATCAGTCAGGACGCAGTCAACAGCGCTGTGACCCGCTTAGGCGTTTTGAGCGGTAAAGAATTTACCATGAACGGGCGGCAGGGCAACGTATATCTTAAAGCCTCGCTGCTGCACGACTTTGGCGGCAACGGCGGCGGAGCTGCCTATTACAACGACAGAAGCACTGTTGTGGAAAGCGCCGATATGAGCGGCAGCTGGTATGAGATCGGTCTGGGGGCTAATCTGGGCCTTGCCAAAAACAGCAACCTGTATTTCGACGCCTTGAAAACCTTTGGCGGCGACCTGCGTACGGAATGGCAGTTCAACGCCGGGTTAAGATTTACATTTTAAGTGAGCGCCGCTTAGTCACAAGCGGTAGTGCATAGTATTTATTGAAAAAAGCAGTTATAATACAAACAGCCCTGACAGATTTATCTGTCAGGGCTGTTACTTTTTACTTGTCAGATTTTTACATATCTTTGATATGGGCCTCGGCTACGTCAAAGTCTTTGACGATGGCGGCATCAGGCTGTTTATCCAGCAGGCTGACGATAAAGATCGCCAGCGCCGAAACGATGAAGCCGGGCACGATCTCGTAGATGCCGGTAGAGGCAAAAAATTCTTTCCAGATGAGGACGGTGCAGCCGCCGCAGAAAACGCCGGCGATAGCGCCCTTGATAGTGGTGCGGCGCCAGAAAAGGCTGAACAGCACCAGCGGGCCGAAGGAAGCGCCGAAGCCGGCCCAGGCGTAGGCGACCAGTTCCAAAATATAGTTATTGGGGTTAGAGGCCAGCGCCAGCGAGCAGCAGGCTACTAAAACTACGGCTAAACGGCTGACGAAGACCAGTTCTTTTTCGCCGGCGTTTTTACGCAGCAGCGCCTGATAGAAGTCGGTAGAGATCGCCGAAGCAGTTACCAGCAGCTGGCTGGAAGAGGTGCTCATGATGGCGCCCAAAATAGCGGAGATGATGATGCCGGCCAGGAAGGAGACAAAAAATTCGTTGTTGAGGACCATAAAGACGGTCTCGGCATTGACGCCGGTCAGTTTATCGCCCAGCAGTACCCGGCCGACCAGGCCGACGGTAACGGCGAAGAACAGGGAGAAGATGACCCAGACCATGGCGATGCGCGTCGCCTGCGGTATCTCTTTAGCCGAGCTGATGCCCATAAAGCGTACCAGGATATGCGGCTGACCGAAGTAACCAAGCCCCCAGGCCAGCAGCGAAATGATCGCCGTAGCGCTGAGGGTGACGCCGGTGGCGTCTGTAAAGAAGCTGAAATAGTTGGCGTTCATAGCATAAAGCTTTTCAAAGGCGGTCACTGGCCCGCCGGCTTTAAAGATGCCGGTCAGGGGCACGATGATGATCGCGAAAAACATCAGGCAGCCCTGGAAAAAATCGGTGCGGCAAACAGCGATATAGCCGCCGGTAAAGGTATAAAAAACGACGATGCCTGCCGTGATGAGCAGCGACTCAAAATAAGGCAGCCCAAAAACAGTGTTGAATAAACGCCCGCCGGCGACGAAGCCGGAAGCGGTATAGATCAGAAAGAAAATAAAAATAAAAATTGCGGAAACGATACGCAGAATTTTTGTTTTATCACGGAAACGGTTTTCAAAAAAATCCGGTAAGGTGATCGAATCGTTGGCGATCTTGGTATAAACACGCAGCCTTTTGGCTACAAACAGCCAGTTCAGCCAGGTGCCGATGGCCAGTCCGATAGCGATCCAGAAGGCGCTGACGCCTGCCACATAAGCGTAGCCGGGCAGTCCCATCAGCATCCAGCCGCTCATATCCGAGGCTTCGGCGCTCATGGCCGAGACCCAGGGCCCTACCTTACGGCCGCCTAAAACATAGCCGGCCAGATCCTGTTCTTTCTTCATATGGAAAATCCCTATGCCGAACAGTGCTAAAAAATATAATCCAAATGCAAAAATGATGCCCCAATCCTGCTGCATCGTGACCCCTCCTCTTTAGTTCAACAAAAACAGTATAAATATTATACACTTTTTTTAGCCTCAGGTGCAAGAGTCAGCCTTTCCTTGACTGAATACGGTCACTGATATATAATATTTGAAGAAGTTTTGTAGACCGTTCCTTTTATTTATTGAAAGGAAGGTGCAGGCATTGAGGGGCTTGCTCCGTTTCGAACATAAGTTGGCGCGCGAAAGGGAGCAGGCTCCAGTCGTTTTTTTATGGAGTGAAAATTGTTATGCAGCCTGTGAAAATACATATTTACAGCCAGTCACGCAGCAGCGAAGGTACGGAAAATATCGAGACCACGGCTTATGGCAGACTGGCGGAAAAAAATAATAAATTTTATGTTTTTTACGAGGAAGATGCAGCATCTGGTCTGGCAGGTACGAAAACTACGCTGAAGTGGGATCATGAAAGGGTCATTATCCTGCGCAGCGGCACGGTGGACTGCCGGCAGGAGTTTGCCGCGGGTCTGGTCTGTGAAAGCCTTTACCGGACTCCGTACTTGACTTTGCCGATGCGGCTGACGACTGAGTATTTATATGTTTACTGCCGTGACAGGGTCTGGCATATCGAACTGGAATATGCTTTAGAGCTGGACGGACAGGCACACAGCAGGTTGAAGCTGAAGATGGAAATCGAGGAGGATGTCAAGCGTGAATATGAAGGAAGCACTGGCTGCTGCCATTAAAGCTGCCGCGGCTAAAGCGATTGCCGCCGGTACGATCAAAGAGGGAGAACTGCCGGAGGTATTATTAGAGGTACCGCCGCAAAAGGAATTTGGTGATTTTGCTACTAATTTTGCCATGCAGTCGGCCCGCAGCTTAAAATGCAATCCGCGTTTGGTGGCTCAGGCGGTGATCGACAATCTGGATTGTCCTTATGTGGAAAAGGCTGAGATAGCAGGGCCCGGATTCATTAATTTTTATCTGAAACAAAATTGGACGGCCGAGCTTCTGGCAGGTATCGTAGCTGCAGGCGAGGCTTATGGCGATCTGCCTGCCAGGGGTGGCGAAAAGATCCAGTTGGAATATGTGAGCGCCAATCCTACGGGTCCGCTGCACGTTGGCCATGGCCGCGGCGCCGCAGTGGGCAGTTCGCTGGCGAACCTGCTGAAGGCGGCCGGTTATGATGTGACCAGGGAATATTATATCAATGATGCCGGCAACCAGATCAATAATCTGGCGGCTTCCGTCAATGCCCGTTATCTGGAAGAGCTTGGGGTGGATGTGGAGTTCCCGGAAAACGGTTATCATGGTTACGATATCGTGGAGACTGCCAAACGGATCGTCAAGATCTATGGCGATAAATTCCTGCATATGGACGAAGAGGAACGTCTGCACGAGTTCCGCACGATCGCCCTTAAAGAAAAGCTGGCAGCGTTGAAGGAAGACCTGGAAGCTTTTAATGTTACTTTTGACGTCTGGTTCAGCGAGCAGACCCTGCATGATGCCAATAAGATCAGGGAAGCCTGCGAGCTTTTGACCGAGCGTGGTTATATGTATGAAAAGGACGGGGCCCTGTGGCTGAAAGCGACTGCTTACGGCGATGACAAGGACCGCGTCGTGATCCGTGATAATGGTGTGCCGACTTACCTGGCAGCCGATATTGCTTATCACTGGAATAAATTCAGCCGCGGTTTTGACCGCGTCATCAATCTCTGGGGCGCCGACCATCATGGATATATCGCCAGAATGAAGGCGGCTGTGGGCGCGCTGGGTTATGATCCTGAGCAGCTGGAGGTGTTGATCCTGCAGATGGTCAGCCTGTACCGCAACGGCGAGCTGGTCAAGATGTCGAAGCGTACCGGACAGAGCGTTACCTTAAACGAGCTGATCGAAGAGGTGGGCACGGATGCGGCCAGATTCTTCTTTGCGATGCGTTCGATCGACAGCCAGCTGGATTTTGACCTGACCCTGGCTACGGAAAAATCAAATGAGAATCCTGTTTATTATATCCAGTATGCGCATGCCCGCATTTGCAGCATCATGCGCCAGCTGGCCGAGGAAAATATTGCTGAAGCGGCAGCTGCCGATTATACTTTGCTGACAGACGCGACAGAGCTGGAGCTGATCAAGAAGCTGGGTGAATATGAGGAGATGCTGGAGCTGGCGGCGCAGGAGCGCGCGGTACACCGTGTGGCGCATTATGTGCACGATCTTGCCGGGCTGTTCCATTCCTTCTATAATCAGTGCCGCATCCTGGGCGTAGACCCGGAAGTGCAGCAGGCACGGATCAAGCTGGTGAAGGCTGCCCGCCATACGATCAAACATGCTTTGGGCATTTTGGGCGTATCGGCACCGGAAAGAATGTAATTTTTTGAGATAAAAGCCATTTTATGAGGAACGGGAGGACAATCATGACGAAATATATTTTTGTAACAGGCGGTGTAGTTTCTTCGCTGGGGAAAGGGATCACGGCGGCTTCGCTGGGACGTTTGCTGAAAAGCCGCGGCTATAGGGTCACGATCCAGAAATTTGACCCTTATATCAATGTTGACCCGGGCACGATGAGCCCGTATCAGCACGGCGAGGTTTTCGTCACCGACGACGGCGCGGAGACCGACCTTGACCTGGGCCATTATGAGCGTTTTATTGATATCAATTTGTCTAAGAGCTCGAATGTGACGGCAGGCAAGATCTATCTGTCCGTTATCAATAAAGAGCGCCGCGGCGATTATCTGGGACGTACCGTACAGGTCATTCCGCATATCACGAATGAGATCAAAGAGCGTGTTTACCGTGTTGGCCGTGATGACAACGCTGATTTTGTTATTACCGAGATCGGCGGCACTGTAGGCGACATCGAGAGCTTACCGTTCCTGGAGGCTATCCGTCAGGTCAAAAAGGAAGTTGACCGCAACGACGTTTTGTATATCCATGTGACTCTTGTTCCTTATATCGCTGCTGCAGGCGAGCTGAAAACCAAGCCGACCCAGCACAGCGTTAAAGAACTGCGCAGCATCGGTATTTCTCCTGATATTATCGTCTGCCGCAGTGAGCGTCCTATTTCTAAGGATATGTGCGAAAAAATGGCTATGTTCTGTGACGTTGATCCGGAGGCTGTGATCCAGAACCTGACAGCGGCCAGCATTTACCAGGTGCCGATGCTGATGGAAGAGCAGGGACTGGATACTATCGCGCTCAAAAAGCTGGATATGCCTGATAAGCCCAAAGATATGTCTTACTGGCATGAAATGGTAGAGCGGATACTGAAACATTATGACCGCAAAGTAACGATCGCCGTAGTTGGCAAGTATGTTGAGCTGCAGGACGCTTACATCAGTATCACGGAGGCTTTGAAGCATGCTGCCGTGGCTAATGAAAGCGAACTGAAAATTAAATGGGTGAATGCTGAGAATATCGAAGCGCCTGAGACCGATATGCAGAAGGTCATGGAAGGCGTCGATGGTATTTTGGTGCCGGGCGGTTTTGGCGACCGTGGTATCGAAGGCAAGATCAAGGCGGTGCAGTATGCCCGCGAAAACAGAGTACCGTTCTTTGGTATCTGTCTGGGTATGCAGTGTGCCGTTATCGAATATGCCCGCAATGTCTGCGGTATGGAAAACGCCAACAGCGCCGAATTCGCGCCTGACTGCAAGTATCCTGTTATCGACCTGATGCCGGAACAGGTAAGTGTGGAAGATAAAGGCGGCACGATGCGTCTGGGCCTTTATCCCTGCAAAGTCTATCCGGGTACCCTGACTGAAAAGGCGTATCAGGAAGAGCTGATCTACGAGCGCCATCGTCACCGTTATGAAGTGAACAATGCTTTGCGCGAGCAGATCGTTGCCGGCGGCCTGCGTATCGGCGGCACTTTGCCGAACGGACGGCTGGTGGAGATCGTGGAGATCCCGGAGGACAGACATCCCTGGTTCCTGGGTGCGCAGTTCCATCCTGAATTCAAGTCTCGTCCGACCAATCCGCATCCGTTGTTTAGAGATTTCATCGCCGCTGCTTTGCGGGAACAAAAATAAGACTCTGAAAGAAAACCTAAAAGCAGGCTGCGAGTCAGTCTGCTTTTTTTGTAAAAGGAGTTGCAGGTATGCTGAAAAAAATTTTTATCAGTGCGATTTTACTGATCGCAGTACTGTCTTTCGTAGTATCGTTGTTATCAGGTAAGAATAGTGAGGAAAAAGTGATTGCTGCGCCGACAGACAGGGTGGCAGTCATCAATATCGAAGGGACGATCGTTAGCGGCGATCCGGGTGAGAATATCTGGGGCGAAGCTACGGGCGCTTCTTCGGGACGGCTGATGCGCGAGATCCGCGAGGCGGCGGCCGACAGCAGCGTCAAGGCGCTGGTGCTGCGGATCGATTCGCCTGGCGGCAGTGTTACGGCGGCAGAGGAAGTGGGCCGCGAGCTGAAACGGTTCAAAGAAACTACCAATAAGCCGATCATCACCTCGATGGGGGACAGTGCCGCTTCGGCAGCTTACTGGCTGGCGGCTTACAGCGATACTATCTATGCCAATCCATCGACTTTGACAGGCAGTATCGGCGTTTATATGCCTTATATGAACACGCAGGAGCTTTTCCAAAAAATCGGTATCTATACGACCAAGATCAAAAGTGGCCAGTACAAGGATATCATGTCCTCGGACAGGCCGATGACGCCGGAAGAACAGCAGATTCTGCAGAATATGGTCAATCAGATGTTTGAGGAATTTGTGGGTGTGATCGCCGAAGGCCGGAAAATGGATGTCGCTAAGGTAAAGTCTTTGGCTGACGGCCGCGTTTATACCGGGCGGCAGGCTCAGGCCCTGGGCCTGGTGGACGAGCTGGGCAATTATTATGATGCTTTGGGGGCCGCCGGCAAGGCTATCGGCGTCGACGGGATACCGGAGATCAAAGAGAATAAGCGGCAGAAACCCTGGGAAGTATTTTTCAGCGCTCAGTTATCCAAAATGATGCTGGGACACTTGGAAATGCTGCTGCAAAAAGACGCGGCTGGAATAGCTTCGCCGCAGGCGGCGAGGTGATGCCTTATGAGGCGTAAGACCTTCAGCGTTTTGTTTGAGACCAGGGACGGGATGCGCCAGTTGGTGCAGGAGCGCTGTATGTGGCGCAGTCTGTGGTATTTTACCTTAAGTGTGGGGCTGTTTTGCGGCGTGGTGACGAACCAGCTGTTTTTAGAGCAGGCTCTTTCGGTAAGGTTTGCCGTTATTGCCGCCGCTGTTTCCATCGCCGGGGTAGTTTTGTCGATGTACGGTTTTTTGCTGCACGGAATATTGGAAACTTTAGGAGCCATGGCGGGCGATGCCGTCGGGCTGATCTGCCTGCTGGGTTATACTACGCTGCCCTTTCTGGTCCTGACGCCGGTCGCTCTTTTGGGAACGAAGCTGGGCCTGACGGGTGTGCTGGTAGTGGTGGGCGCCTGCATCACAGCCAAGCTGTGGATGCTGTATCTGCTGATCAGGGCTTTGCAGGTGGTATATCTGATCGATTTTAAACGGTCACTGGCGACGGTGGCTTTCAGCCTGCTGCTGCTGTATATCGCTTTTGTGCTGCCGCTGCGGATCTTGTTTGAACTGCTGGCGCTCAAGCTGGGCTGATAAATTTGGTTTAAAATCGAAGTAATTTTTATTTTGCTCTGCAAGTTACGGCAGAAAGTGATATAATTAATATGATTTTATATGCTCGTATCAATAAAGGAGATGGTTGAGGAATGAACAGAGAATTATCCATGGAATTCGTACGTGTTACCGAAGCTGCAGCGATCGCCTGCGGCCGCAGTGTAGGACGTGGTGATAAAAACGGTGCCGACCAGCTGGCGGTAGACGCTATGCGTAAGGCTTTCGATACTGTGAATATCAGCGGTACGGTAGTTATCGGCGAGGGCGAGATGGATGAAGCGCCGATGCTTTATATCGGTGAGAAAGTCGGCGGCGGCGGTGCCGAAGTCGATATTGCCGTAGACCCTGTTGAAGGTACGAATCTGGTGGCTAAAGGCCAGCCGGGCGCTATCGCGGTCATCGCTATCGCACCGAAGGGCTGCCTGCTGCACGCTCCTGATATGTATATGGATAAGATCGCTGTTGGTCCCCGTGCCAAAGGCTGCATCGATATCGACGCGCCGGTCAGTGAAAATCTGGAGCGCGTAGCTAAAGCTTTAGAGCGTAAGGTTTCTGACCTGACTGTTGTTTTGCTGGACCGTGAACGCCATTACGGCATCATGGATGAGATCCGCCGTGCCGGCGCCCGTATCCAGCTGATCACTGACGGCGACGTCAATCCTATCGTCAATGCCGGTATCGAAGGTACAGGCGTGCATATGTATATCGGCAAGGGCGGCGCTCCTGAAGGCGTGCTGGCTGCTGCCGCTATCAAATGTCTCGGCGGCGATATGCAGGCGCGTTTGTGCCCGGAAGATGACGAACAGGTCAAACGCTGTCTGGAGATGGGCATCTGTGATTGTCAGCAGGTCCTGCGCCTGGACGATATGGTCAAAGGCGATGACTGCATGTTTACTGCTACGGCTATCACCGAAAGCAATCTGCTCAGCGGTCTGCGTTATTTTGGCGGCGGCGTGCGCACACATACTGTTTCCATGCGTTATAAGACCGGTACGGTGCGTTTTGTGGACGCAGTACACAGCTTTGACCGCAAGGATTTTGCCGTTAAACTGTAAGCTTTACATCTCCAAGGGTTTTAGCTCAGGCTAGAACCCTTTTGTTTTCAAGGGTAAACTGATGAAATTGCAATTATTGGACGCTATTGGAGCAATAACGGAAGCCCGCAGTGCGGCCGAATTGTGGCAGCAGGGGCGTGGGTGTTCGCTGACTGGTCTCAGCGGCGCCGCAAAAACTGTATTTTTAGCAGCTCTGGACCGGCTTTTGCCGGAACAGGGCTCTTTGGTGTTCCTGCTTAGCGGCAGGGACGATATTCGTGAATACCGCCGGACCTTGAACTGCTTCTATTCGGATTTACTGATGCAGGAGTTATATCCGGTCGATCTGCCGAGGGTGCAGGCCGATTCGCGTAACCGTGAGCTGCAGGCCGGACGTGTAGCGGCGCTGCGGATACTGCAGGGTGAGGAACACGGGATCGTTTTTGTGACGGCGGAAGCGCTTTTGCAGAAGCTGCCGGTACCGCAGCAGGTGCTGGGCAGCGGCGTTGTAGTAACGCTGGGGCAGCAGCTGGAGCAGCAGGAGCTGCTGGAACGGCTGATCGAGCTTGGTTATGAACGCACCGAGCAGGTAGATGCTATCGGGCAGTTCTGTCTGCGCGGTGATATTCTGGATATTTTCCCGATCAACAGTCAGCATCCGGCCCGAATCGAGTGGTTCGACGATACTATCGACGCGATGCGCAGCTTTGACCTGGATAATCAGCGCAGCATCGAAGCGTTGAGCGCCGTGAAGATCGTACCGCTGCAAATCGACAGCAGTGAGGATTTTTCAGCTTCGGTGCTGGATTATCTGTCACCTTCGACGCGGCTGGTCATAGACGAGCCGTCGCGCTTGTTTGAGCTTTTGCAGAAGCTGCATACTGAAAGCGCGGGCTATGCGGATGAATTGTGGACGCCTGGCGAGCTGGAAGGCTTTTGTGCCCGCAGCAGGGCCTGGGTGGTGGCCGCATTGGGTCACAGTCATCTGCAATTTTTTAAGGATATCACTGTGCCGGTGCGTTCGGTAGCGCCGTATAACAGAAATCTGGAATTGCTGACAGGCGATCTGCAGGGCTGGCTGGCTGACGGTCAGGTGCCTGTGGTGATGATGAGCAGCGATATAAAAGCGCGCGGTCTGGCCGACAGCCTGCAAAGCCGTAATCTGAACGCGGCTTTTGTTAAAGAAGGGGCATTTCTGCAGCCGGGGCGCATCACTGTTATCAGCGGCGAGCTGACGGCAGGCTTTCGCTTTTGGAATGAAAACTGGCTGCTGCTGACAGAAAATGATATTTTCGGGATGCAGAAAAAACGGCGGCTGCATACAAAAAACAGCGGTGCGCAGCTGCAGTATTTTTCCGAGATCAAGGCGGGCGATTATGTAGTCCACGCAGTACACGGCATCGGCCGCTATATCGGCGTCGAGAACGTGCTGGTGGATGGCGTGCACCGTGACTATCTGCTGCTGGCTTATGCCGGCGACGATAAACTGTATGTGCCGGTAGAGCAGGTCGGGATGCTGCATAAATATGTGGGCAACGAAGGGCAGGCGCCGCGGCTTTCCAAGATGGGCGGCGCTGACTGGAAACGTGTGCAGAGCAGGGCCCGTGCCGCTATCACTGAGCTGGCTGAGGAACTGCTGCGGTTGTACGCGCAGCGGAAGATCGTGCCCGGCTATGCTTTTGCTGAGGATACCGAATGGCAGCGCGACTTTGAAGAACGCTTTCCTTATGAAGAAACTCCGGACCAGCTGAAGGCGATCGCGGAGATCAAGGCGGATATGGAAAAACCTGAGCCGATGGACAGGCTGCTGTGCGGCGACGTCGGCTATGGTAAAACAGAGGTCGCTATCCGTGCGGCCTTCAAGGCGGTAATGGATGGTAAACAGGTAGCGGTAATGGTGCCGACTACTGTTTTGGCCCAGCAGCATTTTATGACTTTTAAAGAACGGATGCAGCCTTTTGGTGTCAAGGTGGAGATGGTAAGCCGTTTCTGCACGCCCAGGGAGCAAAAACGCATCCTGAATGATCTGGAGAATGGGCAGGTAGATGTTTTGATCGGGACACACCGTTTATTACAGCCGGATGTGCTGTTCCCTGATCTGGGTCTGCTTGTTATCGACGAAGAGCAGCGTTTCGGCGTGGCTCAGAAGGAAAAAATCAAACGCTGGAAGACCGGCGTTGACGTGCTGACCTTATCAGCGACGCCGATCCCGCGTACTTTGCATCTGGCGCTGGTCAATGGCCGTGATATGAGCGTGATCGAATCGCCGCCGGAGGAACGGCTGCCGGTAGAAACCTATGTGGCCGAATATAATCCGGGCATGATCAAAGAGGCGTTGGAACGCGAATTGCGCCGTGGCGGCAGGATCTATTATGTGCATAACAGGGTCCTGGGGCTCGAAAATATTGCCGCCGATCTGCGCAGTCTGGTGCCTGGCATCAATATCCGCATTGCCCATGGGCAGATGCCGGAGGATATGCTGGAAGACGCAATGATCGCGTTTTATGAAGGCAGCTGTGATGTGCTGCTGTCTACGTCGATCATCGAAAATGGCCTGGATGTGCCGCTGGCCAATACGATCATTATCGACGGCGCCGAGAATTTCGGTCTGTCACAGCTGTATCAGATGCGCGGGCGGGTAGGGCGTTCTTCCCGTCTGGCATATGCCTATTTTGTCTATAAACGGAACCGTGCTTTGAGCGAGGTCGCTGAAAAACGGCTACAGGCGATCCGCGACTTTACAGAACTGGGAGCCGGCTTTAAGATCGCGATGCGTGATCTGGAGATCCGCGGCGCCGGTAATCTGCTGGGAGCGCAGCAGCATGGGCATATTGCCGGTGTGGGCTTTGCCGCTTACTGCGACATGCTGGAGCGGACGATCCGCAAGCTGAAGGACGGTGTTGAGGACGGTGTTCCTGAGCCGGACCCGGTTCTGGAGATCAGTGTTGACGGCTATATCCCAGACGATTATATTGCTGATCCCCGTTATAAGCTGGAGCTGTACCGGCGCTTTGCGGGGCTGGATTATGCTGGCAGGGGCGACTTGCTGGATGAGATCATCGACCGTTTCGGCGAACCGCCGGAAGAGGTAGAGGTTTTGTGGCGCGTTGCCTGTCTGCGGGCTTTGTGCCGGCTGCTGCATATTCGCGGGATCAGCGTCAAACAGGGTGAGATCCGCATTACCTTTGCCGAGAACGCTGCTGTTGACCCGGCTGCTTTGATGCAGCTGATCGGCGAGCATCAGCAATATATGCAATTTAAAAGCGGCGCACAGGCGCAGCTTATTTTCCGCACAGTCAAGTTGAAAACCGACAGTTTGACCTGGCTGGAAAAAAATCTGCCGCGGCTGGCTTTAGACTGAACTATACAGAGGCGGCAAAGTTGATTATAATTAGATGAAGAAATCAAAGGAAAGGACGAGGGTATGACCAGAGATAAGTTTTTGCGCGGCGCCATGATTTTGACGATGGCGGGGCTGATGGTCAAGATCATCGGGTCAGTCAACAGAATACTGTTGTCCAGACTGCTGGGCGGCGAAGGTATCGGGCTTTATCAGATGGCATATCCCGTTTATCTGCTGATGTTGTCCGTGTCTTCGGCCGGTATCCCGATCGCTATATCGATCATTGTAGCCGAAAAAGTGGCTAAAGGCGATTTTGCCAGCGCTGGCCGGGTGTTCAGGGTTTCCCTGGGCTTGATGGCCGCTACGGGTCTGGTGTTTGCCGCCGGGCTGTATTGCTCGGCCGGGTGGCTGGTTGAAAGCGGCCTGATCCGCGATCCGCGGGCGTATTATGGGCTGATTGCTTTGACGCCGGCAGTGTTTTTTGCTACGATCCTGGCCAGCTTCCGCGGGTATTTTCAGGGACATCAAATGATGACGCCGCCGGCAGTATCGCAGATCCTGGAGCAGTTTGTACGTGTTGTGACGATGGTCGTGCTGGCTTATTATCTGCTGCCGTACGGTCTGGAATATGCGGCGGCCGGGGCTGCTTTTGGCGCTGTACCGGGTTCGATCACCGGGCTTATCGTCCTGAGCTTTTTTTACTTCAGGAATAAAGCGCGCTGGCAGCAGGAGATCAGCCGGCAGCTTACTGAAGCTCCGGAGAGCATTGGCAGGATCGCCAGACGGCTGGTGTTGCTGGCGCTGCCTGTTTCCTGCGCTAATATCATGGTGCCAGTGACCAGCAGCATCGATATGCTGCTGGTGCCTAACCGTCTGGTGGAATCCGGCTTTTCAGTCGAAGCGGCAACGACTTTGTTTGGGTATCTGACAGGCATGGGTATGCCGCTGGTAATGATGGCGACGATCCCGACTCTTTCGCTGACGGCAAGCCTGGTACCTGCTGTTTCGGAAGCTTTTACGCTTGGCGATAGAAACAGTATCGACCGGAAAACCAATACGGCAATGAAATTATGCTGTTTGCTGACCTTTCCTGCCGCCGCCGGCATGTGGGCTTTGGCTGGGCCAATTTCCAAGTTGCTGTATGGTACGGCGCTGGCAGGCGAAGCGATCAGGAATCTGGCGCCTTCGATCTTCCTGCTGGGTATCCATCAGATAACCACAGGGATGCTGCAGGGGATGGGACAGACGCTGATACCCATGTGGAACATGCTGCTCAGCGCCGTGGTCAAAGCCGCCGCTGTCTGGTATCTGACGGCGCTGCCGTGGAATATCGTCGGTGCGGCCTGGGCTTCTAATATTAATTTTGGCTTGGCTGCGGCTTTGAATATCTTCTTTTTGATCCGCAGCGGCATTACTTTTAAGGTGTATGCTTTGGGAAAAATCTTACTGGCGGCAGTTTTGATGGCGGCGGTCAGTATGCTTTTATATAATTATTTAACAGTTTATTGGGGCAATACTTTGGCGACGGCGGTCACGATTTTTGCAGCTGGCATCGTTTATCTATTGACTTTGATAGCAAGCGGGACGATCGGCAGAAAAGAATTGCAGAAATTACCTGTGATCGGTTCCAGATTCAAGTAAAGGGATGGTAAGATGAAAAAAGGCATTACTGTTGTAGGATTGGGGCCCGGCAGCGCCGGACATTTATCGTTGGAGACGATGGCGGTGCTGCAAAGCGGCAGCAGGGTCATTTTGCGTACGGCGGTGCACCCGTCGGTTAAAGAGCTGGAACAGGCGGGCGTAAAATTTACGTCCTGCGATGCCGTTTATGAAAATGAAGCGTCTTTTGAAGATGTTTATCAAAAGATCGTGACTGCTGTTTTGCAGGCTGCCGGTGAGCAGGAGGTTGTTTACGCTGTTCCAGGCAGTCCGTTAGTTGCTGAACGGACAGTAGTGATGCTGAGAGAGCAGGCCGCAGCGGCAGGTGTGCCTTTAAAAATTCTGCCGGCAATGAGCTTTCTGGATCTGGCTTATGTCAATCTGGCTGTTGATCCGATTGCCGGTCTGCGCATCGTAGACGCCCACGATTTTGAAGCGCTGGCAAGTGCCGGTCAATATCCTCTGATGATCACGCAGGTCTATAGTCAGCTGGTTGCGTCCGATGTGAAAATCAATTTGATGGAAGTGCTTGACGATGAAGCGCAGCTGTATTTTTTGCGTAATTTGGGGCTGCCTGATGAAGAGTGCCGGCCGATCAAGCTGTATGAGCTGGACCGGCAGCCGCAGATCGATCATCTGACCAGTGTGTTCATTCCGGCACAGGAGCAGACGGTTGTGCAGCACGTCAATGTTTTGCGCGAAGAAAAAGAGCTGTGCTTTGACGACGATGATGATTTTTATTGCGACAGTGATGAATTTCGTTATGACGCCGATCTGCTGCCGTTGACGGAAGTCATGAGCAAACTGCGTGCGCCCGGCGGCTGTCCTTGGGACCGTGAACAGACTCACAGCAGTATCCGCCGCAATATGATCGAAGAAGTTTATGAATTTCTGGAAGCTGTCGATAATCATGATTGTGAAGGCATGGAAGAAGAGTTGGGCGATATTTTGATGCAGGTGGTTTTTCATGCCCACATGGCACAGGACGCCAATCTGTTTTCGCTGCAGGATGTCATCGACGGCGTGGCTGCAAAGCTTACCCGCAGGCATCCGCATGTGTTCGGTTCGCGTAAGGTTTCAGGCAGCGATGAAGTGATCAAAAACTGGGAAGCCATCAAATTGGAAGAAAAAAAGGATCGGACCCATGTTCTGGACGGCATTTCTCCGGGACTGCCGGCGTTGATGCGCGCTTACAAGCTGCACAGCAAGGCTTCCAAAGTAGGCTTTGACTGGCCGGATACCGAAGGCGTCTGGGAAAAGGTTATGGAAGAGCTGCAGGAATTGCAGGAAGCCGTAGCCGGCGGCAGTCAGAAAGAAATGGAGCATGAGCTTGGCGATCTGCTGTTTATTCTGGCCGGTTATGCCCGGCATATTGGTTTGGAACCGGAAACGGCACTTACTGCTGCTAATAATCGTTTTATTAAAAGATTTGCTTATGTGGAGAAAAAAGTGCGGAGCTCGAAGAAAAAATGGGAAGATTTTTCTTTGGCCGAATTAGACGCTTTTTGGCTTCTGGCAAAGGATTTTGAGAAAAATAATTAAAAAAAGGCGTTTTTTACACAAAAATTAAGAAAAAAATAAAAAAAAGATGAAATGTTAGCAGGAATATTGCTTTTGATAGCGAATTAGAGTTTTAGTGAACAACCTTAGTCGTTGTGTTTATGCGGTTTTCGCCTAAACTGACGCATACAAAATTTAAGGGGGATTTATTGTGAACAAAACTGAACTTATTGCTGCAGTAGCAGAAAAAGCTGGTCTCACCAAAAAAGACGTAGAGAAAGCAGTAGCTGCTTTACTCGAAACCGTAAAAGGTGAAGTTGCCAAAAAAGGCAAAGTACAATTGATTGGTTTCGGTACTTTCGAAGCTCGTACCCGTAACGCTCGTACTGGTAAGAATCCTCGTACCAACGAACCCATCAAAATTCCGGCTGCAACAGTTCCTGCTTTCAAAGCTGGTAAAGCTTTTAAAGACGCTGTTAACGCTGCTCCTGCAAAAAAACACAAAAAATAATCTTTGGGTTCAAGAATGCCGGGCGTTAAAGCCCGGTATTTTTGTCTGAACAATTAATGGGAAGGAGCTCATAATGGCCGAAGTACGCAGGAAAAAACGCCGCAGCTCCAATGATTTTTTGTGGGTACTGATTATTTTGCTGATCGTCTGTCTGGGTGTTTTAGGGCGGCAGGAGTATAAGATCTATCAGATCAACAAGGAAATGTCGGCAACGCAGCAGCGGGTTGACGAATTGAAAAAGGTTCAGGCCGATCTGGAGGCGGAACGCAAACGGTTGGATGATTTGAAATATATCGAAAAACTGGCACGTGAAGATCATAATATGGTAGGTAAAAATGAAGTGCCGCTGTTTATAGTTGACGAACAGGAAAAACAGCAAAAGCAGGAAACAGAAGCTGCGGAAAAGAAAAAATAACAGATGTACAGGCGTTTCTGCCGGGGTGCATCTGTTATTTTTTATCTTTTCGCATATATTTGTATAATGCTGTTGACACCCATTTTAAAAGAAGGGTATAATACTTACTGTATAAAGATTTTTTAAGGGGGATTATCCGCTTTATGTCACTCGAAGTTGGCGCAATCGTTGAAGGTGAAGTTACCGGCATCACAAATTTTGGAGCATTTGTGCAATTGCCTGAAGGAAAAGTTGGTCTTATACATATTTCCGAAGTCTCCAATGTATATGTAAAAGATGTGCATGATTTTTTAAAGGAAAAAGATAAGGTCAAGGTCAAAGTGTTGTCTATCGACGAACGCGGTAAGATAGGTCTGTCTATCAAACAGCTGACACCTCCGCCTCCGGCACCTCCGAAGCCGCAGCGTCCGGTTAATCAGGATCGTCGCGCACCTAAAGTGGTGCCTCCGGCTACCTTTGAAGATAAACTATCGCGCTTTTTAAAAGACAGCGATGACAGATTATTAGATCTGAAACGCAATACGGAGTCTAAGCGCGGCGGCCGTGGCGCCAGCCGCGACAGATAATGTCCAAAAAGGCACTTCCTCCAGAGGTGCCTTTTTTATTTGGTTGATAAATAACAGGTGAAACCATGAAAGAACACAGGCAAATTACTGAAATTCTGCGCCAGGTGCAAAAAAATCTGCCTGGCGGCAGCAAGATCATTATTGCCTGCAGCGGCGGGGCCGATTCGCTTGCGTTGACAGACGCACTGCTGCTGCTGCGGGAGAAGCAAAGGTATCAGCTGGTCGTTTGCCACATAGAGCATGGTCTGCGTGGCGGCGAGGCATTGGCTGATGCCGGCTTTGTTGCGGGATTTTGCCGGGCGCGGCAGGTTGCCTGTGAAGTGCTGCGGGTAGACGTTAAAGCATTTGCTGCGGCCCGGAAGCTGTCTTTAGAGGATGCGGCCCGTAAATTACGTTATGAGGCGTTATTTGGGTGTCTTGAGAAATATCAGTCTGACTGTATCGTCACGGCGCATCACCGTGACGATCAGGCAGAAACTCTGCTGCTGCATCTGCTGCGCGGCAGCGGCGCGGCAGGCCTGAGCGGGATGCGCGCGCGCAATGACCGTGTGGTGCGGCCGTTTTTGCAGGTGAGCCGTGCGGCTCTGGAAGCATACTGTGCGTTGCGGGAGCTGTCTTACCGTACTGACAGCAGTAATATGGATCTGCATTATACGCGCAATAAGGTGCGGCATGTGCTGCTGCCGTTGCTGGAACAGGAGTTCAACCCGAATGTCAAACAGGCTTTGGCACAGACGGCGGCGTCAGTTGCCGTGGACGCGGCTTGTTTAGATGCAATGGCGGCAGAGAAATTTGAGCGGTATGTGCAGCAGGATGATACTTCCTGCTGCTGTGAAGCAGCATGGCTGCTTGCGCTGCCTGCGGCGCTGCAGACGCGTCTTGTCAGGCTGATGTGGAAAAAGCTGGGTGCGGAAGGTTTGCTGACATATCAGCAGACGCGGCAGATGCTCGAGTTAGCGTCTAAAGGCAATAGTAATAAAAGCATCATGCTGCCTGGTAAAACCTGTGCTGTCTACAGTTATGGGCGGCTTACGGTCACTGCTTTGGAACGGCAGGCAGCAGCAACAGAGCCGTGCTATGCTGTTTCCTTAGCGGAACTGCGGCAGGCTGGCGTGCTGCGGCTGGAACTTCCCCAGGGTATTTTGAGCCTGGGCTACCTGGAGGGAAGTGCAAGACCTTCCGGTCACGCCGCAGCATATCCCTGGCATTTGCTGCAGTGCGGTCAGCTGGAAGTGCGGCAGCGGCGGGAAGGCGACAGATTTTTTCCGGCCGGGTCGCCGGGCAGTAAAAAATTAAAAAAATATTTTAATGATGAAAAAGTGCCCCCAAAGCAGAGGGAACGCCAGCTTTTGGTAGCCTGCGGGCAGCAGGTACTGTGGCTGCCGGGACTGCGGGCAGCAGGATGGCATGAACAGGACTGCGCAGCCTGGCTGACGCTGGATCTTGAATATTTAACTCCGGGAGATGACAAGTAGTGGACATGCATGAAGATATTGGCAAGATATTGCTGACCGAGGAAGAAATAAAAGCGCGGGTCCGGGAACTGGGCGCGCAGCTGAAAAAAGATTATGCCGGCAAAGACGTAGTGGTAATAGCGCTTTTAAAAGGGGCGGCTTATTTTGCTACTGATCTGACATTGGCAATGGGTATGCCGGTTAAGATCGATTTTATGGTCGCATCTTCTTACGGCAACAGTACCAGCAGCTGCGGTAACGTCAGCGTCAAGCTGGACGTTTCTGAGAAACTGGCCGGGCGGCATGTGATTTTAGTTGATGACATCATCGATACAGGGCTGACCCTGGAAGCTGTCTGCTGTATGCTGCAGCAGCATAAGCCTGCTTCGGTCAAAACTGCGGTGATGTGTGACAAGACCGCCAGACGCGTCAATGGTAAAAGTGCGGATTATGTAGGCTTTTGCATTCCCGATGAGTTCGCTGTCGGTTATGGTCTGGATTATGCCGGCAACTACCGAAATTTACCTTATATCGGTGTTTTAAAGCCCTGTGTTTACGCACGTACATGATTTTATTGAGTAATGGTTGTAGAATTTCCACATCTATATTATAATAAAAAAATGACGTTACTGTAATTTGGTAGACGATCCAGTGGAAGGAGGAGCAATTCCTTGAATAGATTTTTTAAAAACGTGACGTTCTATTTGCTGATCATCATTGTGGCGATCTGGATGATCGATTATTATTCGGCCAGCACAGTCAGCAAAACAGACATCACTTATAGTGCGTTTATGAAGCACGTGCAGCAGGACGAGGTCAAACAGGTAACGATAGTTGATAATGTCATCAGCGGTAAGCTGAAGGATGGCAAGGATTTTTCAACTGTTGCTCCCAGCGATGACAGCCTGATCCCGACTTTACGTGCCCGTGATATTGAAATCAAAGCCGAGCTGCCGCCGCAGCCACCCTGGTGGACGACGATCCTGAGCTCGCTGCTGCCGATGCTTTTGATCGTAGGTATCTGGTTTATGCTGATGCAGCAAAGCCAGGGCGGTGGCGGACGGGTGATGAATTTTGGCAAGAGCCGTGCCCGCCGTTATGACGAAGATAATATCAAGATCACTTTTAAAGATGTTGCCGGTGCCGATGAGGCCAAGCAGGAATTGGAAGAAGTCGTCGAGTTCCTGAAGCATCCGAAGAAATATAATGATCTTGGCGCCAAGATCCCGAAGGGCGTTTTGCTTTACGGGCCGCCTGGTACAGGTAAGACACTGCTGGCAAAGGCTGTTGCAGGTGAAGCCGGCGTACCGTTTTTCAGTATTTCCGGTTCTGACTTCGTAGAAATGTTTGTCGGCGTAGGCGCTTCCCGTGTCCGCGACCTGTTCGAACAGGCTAAAAAGAGCGCGCCCTGTATCGTTTTCATTGATGAGATCGATGCTGTGGGCCGTCAGCGCGGCGCAGGTCTGGGCGGCGGTCACGATGAACGCGAACAGACTCTGAACCAGCTGCTGGTAGAAATGGATGGCTTTGGCGCTAATGAGGGCATCATTATGATCGCCGCGACCAACCGTCCCGATATCCTTGACCCGGCACTTTTGCGTCCGGGACGCTTTGACAGGCAGATCGTCGTCGACCGTCCTGACATCAAAGGGCGTCAGGAGATTTTGAAAGTCCATGTCAAAGGCAAACCCATCAGCCCTGAAGTTGAGCTTGGGGTCATTGCCCGCAGAACGCCTGGCTTTACAGGTGCTGATCTGAGCAATCTGGTCAACGAAGCAGCTTTGATGGCTGCCCGTAAAAATAAGAATAAAATCGATATGCCGGAAATGGAAGAAGCGGCTGAGCGTGTTATCATGGGTCCTGAACGCCGCAGCCGTGTGATCAGCGACAAAGAAAAACGTCTGACTGCTTATCACGAAGGCGGTCATACCCTGGTGGGTATGCTGCTTGATAATACTGATCCGGTCCATAAAGTAACGATTATTCCGCGCGGCCGTGCCGGCGGTTATACACTGAGCCTGCCCAAAGAAGACCGTTATTATGCGACCCGCAGTGAAATGCTGGACGAATTGAAGGTGCTTTTAGGCGGACGCGTTGCTGAAGCCCTGGTGCTGAAAGAGATTTCCAGCGGTGCCAGCAATGACCTGCAGCGTGCTACTTCGCTTGCGCGTCAGATGATCTGTGAATACGGCATGAGCCCTGAACTGGGTCCGATGACCTTTGGACATCGTCAGGACCAGGTCTTCCTGGGCCGCGACATTGCCAGAGACAAGGACTACAGTGAAGAAGTCGCTGCCAAGATCGATAAAGAGATCCGTAAATTTATCGATGAGGCTTATCAGAAAACAGAAAGCCTGTTGAATGAAAATATGGATAAACTGCATTTGATCGCGGATGCACTTATTGAAAGAGAAACTTTGGAAGGCGAAGAAATCGATCAGCTGATGAAATACGGTAAAATTTTATCAAAAGAAGAAAATACTTCTGAGATCGGAATTTCAGAGCCGGCAGAGGTGCAGCCTGCAGAAACTTCTGCAGCTCCCAGTGAGCAATAGTCTGTAATCTAAAACCGTCCCCTGTGTTCCGGGGACGGTTTTTCTGTGACTTGACTTTTGGTTAACCCGGTGCTAATCTAAGGATAACATTGTGTGGGAGTGTGATGATATGCGGGAACGCATTTTAGAAATATTGCGCGGTAAAATGCCAGAACCGGTTTCGGGCGAGGTTCTTTCTCAGGAACTGGCAGTATCGCGTACGGCTGTCTGGAAGCATATCCAGGCTTTAAAAAATGAGGGCTATACTATTGAATCAGTGCCTAAAAAAGGCTATATCCTGAAGGAAGTGCCTGACAGACTGAAGCCTGCTGAGGTAGTCGCCAATTTGAAAACCAAATGGCTGGGGCATCATATCCATTACTGTGAATTGACGACGTCTACGAACGAACTGGCGAAACGTCTCGCCGGCGAAGGCTGCGAGGACGGGCTGGTAGTGATCGCGGAGGAGCAGAATTCCGGTAAAGGACGTCTGTCACGCGGCTGGTTTTCGCCTTTTGCCAGAGGCGTATGGTTTTCGGTGGTCTTGAAGCCTCCGTTCATGCCTCAGGAAGCATCCAAATGCACGCTGCTGGCGGCGATCGCTGTCGTGAAAGCAGTCAATAAGTATCAGGGCGTGCAGGCCTCTATCAAATGGCCCAACGACGTTTTGCTGGAAGGCAAAAAACTGGTGGGCATTTTGACGGAAATGAGCGCTGAGTTTGGCAAGATCAACTATATCGTTATCGGTACGGGTATCAATGTCAATGTGCCTGAAGAAATGGTGCCGGAAGAACTGCGCGCAACGGCAGTATCGCTGGCCGATGTTGCCCGGGAACCTGTCAGCAGGGTCGAGCTGCTGACTGATGTGCTGGGCTATATGGAAGAATTATACGAAAAGGTTTTGCAGGAAGGCTTTAAACCGGTGCTGGAAGAATGGAAGCACTACTCTGCGACTCTGGGTCAGCAGGTCAAGGTCATCGCGCCTGACGAGACTTATATCGGCGAAGCTGTCGATATAGATGAAGACGGTCTTTTGATGGTAAAACGCGCAGATGGCAGAATCGAAAAAGTCATCGCCGGAGATGTCTCTATTCGTCCTGCCCGGGCCAGGCAGGGGGAATATGCGTAATGAAGATCAGGGAAATGCTGCTGGCCGGGATTTTTGTGACGATGATGATCATCAGCGCCTATATCATAGTTCCGATTGGGCCGGTTCCCATTACGATGCAGCCTTTGGTCGTGCTGTTGGCAGGTATGCTGCTGGGCAGCCGCCTGAGCGCTGTCAGTATGTGTGTGTGGATGCTGCTCGGCTGTGTGGGACTGCCAGTATTCAATCAGGGGCAGGGCGGCGCCGTAATGCTGGTCGGTCCGACCGGAGGGTTTATCGTTGCGTTTATCGTCACGGCGTGGCTGGTAGGGTATCTTACTGAGCGTGATCTGGAAGCTGGTTATCTGAAAAATCTTATGTATATGTGCGTCGGGATGCTCGTTTGCTATGCAATAGGGCTTGTTGGCTTCAAACTTAGTTTCCAGTATTTTCTGCAAAAACCCATGAGTTGGGACAAGGCCGTGCTGTTAGCGGTTGTGCCGTTTTTACCGTTTGATATAATGAAGGCGGCGGCCGCGGCTCTTATCGGAGCCAAAGTGCGCAAGGCTTTATTCCTGGCAGGTCTGCTTGAACGGACTAAATAAGCTCCTTGAGGAGGAACATGAATGTTATTAGTAATTGATGTAGGCAATACCAATATCGTAGCAGGTGTTTTTGATGATAAAGAACTGGTTTGTCACTGGCGCTTTTCTACAGATCGCAGCAAAACTGCCGATGAATATGGTATTTTATTACGCAGTATGTTCAATTATACACGGATGCCCATGGACCAGATCAAAGCAATCATTATTTCCAGTGTTGTGCCGCCGCTGATCGTACCGCTCTGCCATATGTGCGAACGCTACTTTGAGCTGACGCCGATGGTGGTAGGCCCAGGCATCAAAAGCGGTATCTCGCTGCGTTATGATAATCCCAGAGAGGTCGGCGCTGACCGTATCGTCAACGCTGTCGCCGCTTTCGATAAATACAGTAAAAAAGGCATGCCGATGATCATCGTTGACTTCGGTACTGCGACTACCTTTTGCGCATTGCTGCCTACAGGAGAATATTTAGGCGGAGCGATTGCGCCTGGTATTGGTATTTCTACCGAGGCCCTGTTCCAGAGAACAGCTAAATTGCCGCGTATCGAGCTTATCAAACCGAAAAACGTTATTTCACGCAATACGGTCAACGCGATGCAGGCAGGCGTCATCTATGGTTTTGTCGGCCAGATGGACGGTATAGTCAGGCATATGAAGGAAGAACTGGGCGGCTCGGCTTTTGTCGTCGCTACAGGCGGCTTTGCCAATACGATGGCGGCTGAATCCGACTCTATCGACGTAGTGGAACCGTTCCTTACACTGGATGGACTACGTATCCTTCACGAGAAAAATTCCAAATAAGCTAAGACCCGCTGCTTGGCGGGTCTTATTCTATAGTATTTTAAATTGGGAGTGGATTATGCAGATCGGTACTTTAAATTTGGCTGTCCCGCTGCTGCTGGCGCCTATGGCCGGGATCACAGACCTGCCGTTTCGCGTTATCTGCAGAGAACTGGGCTGCGGGATGACTGTTTCGGAAATGGTCAGCGCTAAGGGACTGCTCTATAAAAATGTCAAGACTTTCGATATGCTGCGCATCGATCCGGGTGAAAGACCGACGGCGATCCAGCTTTTTGGTTCTGTTCCGGCAGAATTGGCTGAAGCGGCAAGGATAGTTGCCGCCAGAGGCGCGGATGCGATCGACTTTAATATGGGCTGTCCGGTGCCCAAGGTCGTCAATAACGGAGAGGGCTCGGCTTTGATGAAAGATCCGCAGCTGGCCTACGAGATCCTGGCGCGAATGGCTGATGCCGTTACTGTTCCGGTCACTGTAAAAATCCGGGCTGGCTGGGACTCCGGGCATATCAATGCCGAAGAGATCGCCCGGCTGGCGGAAAAAGCCGGCGTAGCTGCTGTGACAGTACACGGCAGGACGCGGGAACAATTTTATAACGGCAAGGCGGACTGGCAGGTCATCGCCAGGGTCAAGGCGGCTGTAAAGATACCTGTTATCGGCAACGGTGACATTTTTACCGTAGACGACGGTCTGCGGATGCTGGAAGAAACCAGCTGCGACGGACTGATGCTGGGACGCGGCGCCGATGGTAATCCCTGGCTGTTTCGCAGCCTGCAGGCTGCTTTGTCGGGTCAGCCCGTGCCGCCGGAACCGTCTTTGCAGGAAAAACTTGCTTTGGCGCTGAGGCATTTGGAAATGCTGATAGCATATAAAAATGAACTTGTGGCCGTTAAAGAAATGCGGCGGCATATCGGCGCGTATCTGAAAGGTATGCCCAAAGCGGCAGAATACCGTGGCAGGTTCCACCAGATAGAAACTTATGCTGATTTTAAAAAGCTGCTGGCAGAATATCTTGACGCCGCAGAAAAATTTGGCATTTGAAAGCGGTTAAAATAAATAAGAAAATACGAAATCTAGTAGCAAATATTGTAGGAACACTTTAAATATGCTAAAATGATATGTCATCAGGGACAAGTTTTTTAGAGAAAGAAGTAGAATAATGATTGCCTCTCAGACAACTGAATGCAGCTGTAAACATATCGTAAGTGTAAGTTTAGGATCTTCTGAGCGCAATGCTAAAAGTACTTTGCAGCTTAAGGGGCAGACCTTTGTGATAGAACGGCTGGGAACTGACGGGAATTTGCAGAAAGCCCGGCAGCTTCTGGAAGAACTTGACGGACAGGTAGACGCGCTGGGATTAGGCGGGACCGATCTTTATGTCTATGCCGGCGGCCGGCGTTATACTTTTCGTGAATCGGCCAGGCTTATAGAAAATGTCAGAAAAACGCCTGTGCTCGATGGCAGCGGGCTGAAAAATTCATTGGAACGGATTTTGATTAACAGGCTTGCCGCTGATAAGATCATAGATTTTCAGGGCAAGAAAGTGCTGATGGTTTGTGGTGTAGACAGGTTTGGGATGGCGGAGGCGCTTGTTGCCAACGGTGCTGACGTCACCTTTGGCGATTTGATTTTCGGCCTGAACTGGGATCACCCGATCAAATCCCTGCAGACTCTGGATAAATTTGCAAAATTACTGGCGCCGGTCCTGACCAAGCTGCCTGTAAGATGGTTTTACCCGATGGGAGCCAAACAAAGCCAGAGAAAACCGCAGCATCAGAAGTATTTTTTTGAGAACGATATCATTGCCGGTGATTTTCATTTTATCAGACGCTTTATGCCTGATAAGCTGACGGGCAAGACGATCATTACCAATACGGTAACGGCTGGCGACCGTAAGCTGCTGCGCAGTGCGGGAGTGCGCTGCCTGATCACGACGACGCCGTCGCTGGACGGACGCAGCTATGGCACTAACGTCATGGAAGGGCTGCTGGTAGCGGCCAGCGGGGCCGGTAAACAGCTGGATGCCGCTGCGTATGAAAAATTACTGGAAGAATACAAGATAGAATCAGGGTTGGAATATCTAAGCGGAGAGGAGGAGCATATCTAAATGGAAAAATTTGCCTTTATTATACATCCGCTGTCGATTCAGGATATGGCTCATGTCTCGCCTGTTTTAAAATTTATTCCTGACAGCTGGCTGGAAAGTGCTCTGAAATTGAAAAAACCTTTTCAGGTTTCACATATCACAGGGATCAAAAGTCCCTATGCTGAAGCGGAAGGCTGGTTTATCGGCTGTCCGCTGACCTCGAGGCAAATGGTCGAACTGCCGGAAGAATTTGTCATGGACAGGATCATCGAATCAGGGCGCATCGCGCAGGAACTGGGCGCTAAAATAGTAGGCCTGGGTGCGTTTACATCTATTGTCGGCGATGCCGGGGTTACTGTGGCCCAAAATCTGGATATTGCCGTGACTTCCGGCAATAGTTATACGGTTGCTACGGCGCTGGAAGGTACGCGTGAAGCAGTAAAGCTGATGGGCAAGGATCTGGCTACGGCGCATGTGACTGTTGTTGGCGCCAGCGGTTCTATCGGCGCTGCCTGCACAAGGATACTGGCCCGTGAAGCAAAAGATATTACAATGGTGGCAAGACATCTGCAGCCGCTGGAAGAGCTGGCGCAGGAGCTGTCGGGCAGTGTTGCCGGGAAATTAACTGTTTCCAACGATATCAAACGCAGCCTGAAGGACGCCGATGTGGTGATTGCCGTCACCAGCGCCGTAGATTTTCTGATCGAGCCCGAGGACCTCAAAGCCGGCGCTATCGTCTGCGATGTGGCCAGGCCGCGCAATGTTTCGCGTGAGGTGGCCGCTAAGCGCAAGGACGTGCTGGTAATAGAAGGCGGTGTGATTAAAGTCCCCGGCAATGTTGATTTCCATTTTAATTTTGGCTTTCCGCCGCAGACCTCGTTTGCCTGTATGGCCGAGACGATGATTTTAGCATTGGAAAAGCGTTACGAAAATTTTACTCTGGGACGTAAACTGACTATCGAACAGATCGATACGATCTCACGATTAGCGCGCAAGCATGATTTCCGGCTGGCTGGTTTCCGCAATTTCGAGCGGGCTGTTACAGATGAAGAAATCGCTCATATCCAGGACTTTGTTGAACAGGAACTGGCAATGCGTAATATCTGAGGTTGACAATAAACCAACAAAAAATTATAATTTAATCTAGTACATTATATTATTTATCCGTTGAGCCCAGTGTCAGGCATTGCTGCTTGGCACTGTTTGTATTGTGAGGCGGCGGGAAATATGATTTTAAAGGAGTAATACCATGAGTGCTAAAGAAACTATTTTAACGGCCGAAGGTTTAAGAAAACTTGAGGACGAATTAGAAAATCTTCGTTCTGTAAAACGGCAGGAGGTTGCCGAGCGTATTAAAGTAGCAATTTCTTATGGTGATATAAGCGAGAATTCCGAATATGACGATGCTAAAAATGAACAGGCCTTTATCGAAGGCCGTATCATTGAACTGGAGCAGATGATCAGTACGGCAACGCTTATCGATGAAACTGCGAAAAAGAAAAAAGGTACTGTTATTCTTGGTTCTACCGTTATCGTCAAAGATATGGAATTTGGCGATGAAGAAACCTACACCGTTGTCGGCACTACCGAGGCAGATCCTTCCCAGAACCGGATCTCCAACGAATCTCCTGTCGGCGCTGCGATCCTGGGTCAGAAAGTAAATACTGTCGTACAGGTCCATACTCCTGTCGGCGAGCTTTCATACAAAATAGTAAAAATTAAATAGATTTGATTTTTAGGAGCGAGAAATATGTCGGAAGAAATTAAAAATCAGCAAGCTGCTGAACCGGAAGCTTTGACAGAAACAGAAATTAACGAACAAATGCAGGTGCGTATCAATAAAATGCACCAGATCGAAGAAAAGGGCTGGAAACCTTTCGGCCATAAATTTGAATGGACTCATCATGCTCAGGATGTAGCCGACCAGTTTGAAGAGTTAGCGGCCCAGGAAACGGTTGTACGCTTGTCCGGCCGTGTTATGGCTATTCGCGGTCATGGTAAGACCTGCTTTATCGATCTGATGGATAAAACAGGCCGTATTCAGCTTTATGTACGCAAAGACGCCCTGGGCGAAGAAAACTATTCCTTGATCAAACTGATGGATATCGGTGATATTGTCGGAGTGACCGGTACTGTTTTCCGTACGCATATGGGTGAATTATCCATTAAAGCTGTTGCTTTGGAGCTGCTTTCCAAATCTCTGCGCCCGCTGCCGGAAAAATGGCATGGCTTAAAAGACGTTGAAATGCGTTATCGTCAGCGTTATGTTGATTTGATCGTTAATCCTGAAGTACGCCGTACTTTTGTTCTGCGCAGCCAGATCATCAAAAGCGTTCGAGAGATCCTGGATGGCAAAGACTTCCTGGAAGTGGAAACGCCGATCATGCACTCTATCGCCGGCGGCGCTGCCGCACGTCCGTTCATTACCTATCATAACGCACTGGATATGCAGCTTTACATGCGTATTGCACCGGAACTGTATCTGAAACGCCTGATCGTCGGCGGTATGGAACGCGTCTACGAATTGGGACGTGTTTTCCGTAACGAAGGCATCGACATCAAACATAACCCCGAATTTACTATGGTCGAGATATATCAGGCTTATGCTGATTATAATGACCTGATGCATTTAACGGAGACCATTGTTTCGCAGACCGCACAAAAAGTGCTCGGCACGATGAAGATCACTTATGAAGGACAGGAGATCGACCTGACTCCGCCCTGGAACAGAATGACCATGATCGAAGCCGTAGCTAAATATACCGGACAGGATTTTTCCGGGATCAAAGACCTCGAAGAAGCGCGTAAAATGGCGGACGCTATCAATGTGCCTTATGAAAAAACTTTTGGCATCGGCAAGATCATCAATGCCTGCTTTGAAGAGCATGTAGAAGAAAAGCTGATCCAGCCTACATTTATTACCGGACATCCGAAAGAGATCTCGCCGCTGGCAAAAAGCAGTGAGGCTGATCCGGAGATCACCGATCGTTTTGAAGGATTTATTTATGCCCGTGAGATCTGCAATGGTTTCTCCGAGCTCAACGATCCTATCGACCAGCGCGAACGTTTCCAGAAACAGGTGGAAGACCGCGCAGCCGGTGATGATGAAGCCCATATGATGGACGAAGACTTTGTGACTGCGTTGGAATACGGCCTGCCGCCTACGGGAGGACTGGGTATCGGTATCGACCGTCTGGTTATGTTCCTTACCGACAGCAGCAGTATCCGCGACGTTATCTTTTTCCCGCATATGCGTCATAAATTACAATAAAAAGTTATGGATCCGCACCGGATTTTTCGGTGCGGATTTTTTTTGCAAAAAAAGATAAAAAAAGCTTGCGTATAAGAACGAAATCTGTTATTATATCAAAAGTCACCTGTTGTGACTAACGCAAAAAAGAATCAGAAGCCGTTAAAAAAGATGAAAAAATAATAGTTGACAACATCGAAAAGATGTAATATACTATACAAGTCGTCAAAAACGGCAAGCAGAACCTTGAAAACT
>NZ_CATWDQ010000016.1:0-56178 GCF_958349595.1 uncultured Phascolarctobacterium sp.
TATTCTACGATTGGAGGCTTTTTTATTCAATGTCCATTTTCTTTGGTTCTAAGCAATCATCTTTCCAGGCCTGAGCTTTTTTACGGTTGTACGCTTTGGAATTTGCGGGGCTTTTGGTTACCGGGTCGATGTTACCCCAGTTTTTGCGACGACTTTTCTTGATCGCCTGCTGCGCCGTTTTCGATAGTTTAGCGAAAGAAATTTTTGCATATTAGTTACCTCGGTTGTGGTTAGTTATAGGTATTATAACGTAGATTGAACAGATTATGTTGTTTATGCTAATTTCCTGCAAATATGGTATAATTTTTACAAAGTATTAAAATAAAGGACAAAGTAAATTTTATACTGGTTGCTTTTAGTATATTTTGCCATTAGCTGTTAACTTGAAACTGTTTTGAAGTTATACTAAACTGATGTTAGAAATGTAAGTTCACCTGAAAAGAGGCAGGCTATGAAAGTATTTAATAACATTACTGATATACTTCGGGATGATATGACATCCACAATTACAAAGGGCAGTAAAGTTTCTATTGCTGCGGCTTGTTTTTCTATGTACGCTTATAATGAGTTGAAGAAACAGCTGGAAAACATTGAGGAGTTCCGATTTATATTTACATACCCTACATTTATTGCAGAAAAGGCTGAAAAGCAAAAACGTGAATTCTATATTCCACGTCTTAATCGTGAACACAGTTTGTATGGGACTGAATTCGAGTTGAAGCTACGAAATGAGATGACGCAAAGGGCTGTTGCACGGGAATGTGCTGAATGGATACGCAAAAAAGCAACTTTTAAATCAAATACTACAGGCAACAATATGAGCGGTTTTGCCACAGTAGAATCTGTTCAGGAAAATGTTGCCTATATGCCGTTAAACGGTTTTACTACAGTAGACATTGGCTGTGAGCGTGGTAATAATAGCTATAATATGGTCAATCGAATGGAAACACCTTTTTCTGAAGAATATATGCAGCTTTTTGAAACCATCTGGAATGATAAAACTCAGTTGCAGGATGTTACAGATGTTGTTATTGAAAATATCAGTACTGTTTATAATGAAAATTCACCGGAGTTGATTTACTTCATGACACTTTACAATGTGTTCAGTGAATTTTTAGAAGATATTTCTGAAGACGTACTGCCAAATGAAGCAACCGGATTTAAAGCCAGTAAAATATGGGATATGCTTTATGATTTCCAAAAAGATGCTGTACTTGCCATTATCAATAAGTTAGAAAAGTATAACGGCTGTATTCTTGCAGATAGCGTAGGTCTGGGTAAAACTTTTACCGCTCTTGCCGTTATCAAATATTATGAGAACAGAAATAAAACCGTGCTGGTGCTTTGCCCCAAAAAACTGGCAGAAAACTGGAATACATATAAAGATAATTATATCAATAACCCCATTGCAAGCGATCGTTTAAACTATGATGTTTTGTTCCATACTGATCTTTCCAGGGAATATGGCACTTCCAATGGGCTGGACTTGGATCGTCTGAATTGGGGTAACTATGACCTTGTGGTAATCGATGAATCGCATAATTTTAGAAACGGTGGCGCAATTTCAGGAGATGACAGCAGAGAGAACCGTTACCTGAAATTGATGAATCGTGTCATACGTGCCGGAGTAAAGACCAAGGTGCTGATGCTTTCTGCTACCCCTGTCAATAACCGCTTTATTGATCTGAAAAATCAGCTGGCTATTGCTTATGAGGGCGATTCAAAATTGATCAATAATGCACTGGATACAACAAAAACGATTGATGAAATATTCCGTCAGGCTCAGAAAGCCTTCAATGTATGGAGTAAATTAGAACCGGAGGCTCGTACTACGGAAGCTTTGCTTCGCACATTAGATTTTGATTTTTTTGAAGTATTGGACAGCGTTACGATCGCTCGTTCCAGGAAGCATATTATCAAATATTATAATACTGAAAAAATTGGCAAATTCCCGGAACGATTGAAACCAATATCGTTATGTCCCAATCTCACAGATATGGACAGTGCAATCAACTATAACGAAATCTATGAGCAGCTATCATCATTATCGCTTAGTATTTATACTCCGTCCGATTATATTTTCCCCAGTAAAATAAGTAAATATAGTGATTTGGCACATAACAAAGGTATAGGGCTTACCCAGCAGGGACGCGAAGAAGGTATTCGCCGACTGATGAGTATCAATCTGCTCAAAAGGTTGGAAAGTTCGGTTTATTCCTTCAAATTGACACTTGGTCGTATTCAGGAGCTTATTGTAAGAACCATTCAGGCCATTGATCAGTTTGAAAAATTCGGCTCTGCTGACATTGATATGTATGAAATTGATAAGAGTAATGATTTTGATAAGAGTAATGATTTTGATAAGAGTAATGATTTTGATATGGAAGACCAAAATACGGACGTTTTTTCTGTTGGTAAAAAAGTGCGGATCGCACTCTGCGATATGGATTATATAAGCTGGCGTGATGAATTGAAAAAAGACGCCGATATTCTTGAGCTGCTTACTTTGATGATTGCCGACATTACTCCTGAGCATGACAAGAAGCTACAGACGCTGCTCAAATTACTTTCGGAAAAAATCGAGCAGCCAATTAACGCTGATAACAAGAAAGTGCTGATCTTCTCGGCGTTTTCTGATACCGCAGAATATCTGTACGAGCAAGTTGGTAAATACATTAAAAATAAATATGGCCTGGAAACGGCAATGGTAACTGGTGATGTTGAGGGGAAAACCACCATTAAAGGGTTCAGGGCAACTTTAAATAATGTCCTTACGTGTTTTTCACCAATATCAAAGGGCAAAGACGTGCTGATGCCCGACAGTAAAGAAGAAATTGATATTCTGATAGCAACAGACTGTATTTCGGAAGGTCAGAATCTACAGGATTGCGATTATCTGGTAAATTATGATATCCACTGGAATCCGGTGCGCATCATTCAGCGTTTTGGCCGAATAGACCGTATTGGCAGCAGAAACGCACATATCCAGCTGGTCAACTTCTGGCCTGATCTGACACTGGATGAGTATATCAATCTCAAAAATCGTGTTGAAACACGCATGAAGATTTCTGTCATGACTTCCACAGGCGATGACGATCTTATCAATGCGGAAGAAAAAGGCGACCTGCAATATCGTAAACAGCAGCTGCAACGTTTGCAGGAAGAAGTGGTAGATATCGAGGACATGTCCTCAGGTATTTCAATCATGGACTTGGGCTTAAATGAGTTTCGGCTTGATTTGCTGGAATACATCAAGACTCATAAAGATTTGGATAAGAAACCCTTTGGGCTCCATGCAGTGGTGCCTGCCAGCGAAGACATGCCGCAAGGTGCTATCTTCATATTGAAAAATACCAATAACAGGATAAATATAGATAATCAAAACCGTATCCATCCGTTCTATTGGTCTATATTGGAGCGGACGGAGAAATCATCTGTGATTACCTTAACCCGAAGAAGCTGCTTGATACTATAAGGCTGCTTTGCCGGGGCAAAGATGAAGGGATTACAGAGCTGTGCCGTAGATTTAATGCGGAAACCGACGACGGCAGAGATATGAGCGCGATGTCAGAATTGCTGAATGAAGCGATCGATTCTATTATTGATATCAAAGAAGAAAATGATATCGACAGCCTGTTTAAAGATGGCGGCACATCTGCGTTGTTGTCAGAGGTATCAGGAATAGAGGATTTTGAATTAATCTGTTTTATCGTTGTAAAATAGGGAAGTGTTGAAATGTTGGGTTTACCGCGATCTACCGAATTTAATAAGCGTATTCCCAAGCAGAAGTTTTATGAACATCTTGCCGGAACTGCTGCCTTAAAGCGAATTTTTGCAGAACAGGTAAAGTCTGTTTACTGGCGTAATAAGATAGCAGTTACAACTATGAATATTGCTGCCGGTACAGCAGTAACAGAGATAGAAGTATTTGAAATACGTCTGAATCAGTCCCAAATTGATGAGAATGTTTTGCGGCAGATCGACAAAGTGATACCTTATCATATTTTGTTTTTACTGGAATACGAAGGAAAATATAAAGTAGCCATAGGTTATAAAGAAGCCGCAGCGCCAGGCAGTAAAGCATTTGCCGTTATTCGCTATTATTATACAGACTGGCTGCCACTGGATGAAATGCCTGTTAAATTAGATGGTTTGAATATTGATGCGATTTATGAAAATTTTGTGCGGCAGGTAGCCGCAGATCAGCTGCAAATTAATGATAAAGACAGCATTAAGCACGCTATAGAAAAAGAGGAAAAAAGGCGGCGACTGAAAAAACAGATGGCTGCTTTACAAAACAAAATCCGCAAAGAAAAACAGCTAAACAGGCAGATGCAGCTGAATCAAGAGTTGAAAATGTTGAAGTGGACATTGGAGGACTTAGTATGACCAATCATGATGAGATAGTAAAAAAAGGTCTTTTAAGGATAAATTCAGCGGGGCTGTTGAAAAGTAGAGAAAGCAATACAGTTGAATTTAAGATTTCTTTTAATAAAGCAAATACAGCTAAATATGCAAAGACCATGGCTGCGTTTTCAAATAATCGTGGAGGATATATAATATTTGGTATTAAGGATAGTCCTCGTGTTATCGAAGGATTAAATAATGATAACTTTGAAAATTTTAGTCAAGAACAATTTTCAGAAGCACTTAATTCGCTTTTTGCGCCATCTATTGAGTGGGAGTGTGGAACTGTTATTCTAGATGTAAGTGTGAATAATAAAATAGTAAAGAAAAAAATTGGTTGGATTTATACAGAAGAAGCTATTCAAAAACCTATTATTGCGCAAAAGTCTAATGATGGAGAAAAAATTACAAGTGGGGACATTTTTTATCGCTATCGGGCAAGAAGTGAGAAAATTCGAGTTGCTGAAATGACACGAATTATAGAGGGAAGAATATCTAAAGAGCGAGAAGGATTACTAAAACTTTTTGAAATAATTAGAAAAAACAATACTGCAAGCCTGGGAATTGTGAACTATAATAACGGTCATATATCGACTCCTTATGGTGTTGATGTAGCATTTGAACGAAAATTAGTGACTCAAGTTTTGCGGAAAGCAAAGTTTATTAAAGAGGGGAGTTTCAACGAAACAGATGGTATTCCCGTTATAAAAGTAACTGGTAACATAGATTTAGCAGAGGAGGTACCTGTACCAGATGGGAATCCTGATGAAACACATCCGTACATTCAAAAGCAGTTAGCAGAAAAATTAAAAATACCACCTCAGGATATTTATGCACTTGTTTGGTATTATAAAATGAAAGAGGCAAGAAAATATCATTTAGAAATAACCGTATCAAAAAATGGGAAAACTCATAAATTCTCGGAATTTGCTTATCAATTTCTTAATGAGAAACTTAAAGAACTTCATAAAAATCAAAATGAATTCAATAAAATTAGAGAGGCATATAGAAATCGCAAGAAAAACGGAGGAACAAACTAATGGATAGGATGCGGATGGAGTCGGTTGATATGACAGCTCAGAATATTGATAAAATTGGTTCGATATTTCCCAACTGTATCACCGAAACTATTGATGAGAACGGTAAGCCGAAGAAGGCCATCAACTTTGAACTTCTCAAGCAGATGCTTTCGGATGAAGTGATAGACGGTGAGGAAGCCTACGAATTTACCTGGGTTGGTAAAAAGGCCGCTATCGTAGAAGCACATAAACCTATTCGCAAAACGCTGCGCCCCTGTAAGGAAGAAAGTAAGGATTGGGATAAGACAGAAAACCTCTATATCGAGGGTGACAATCTGGAAGTGCTGAAACTTTTGCAGGAAAGCTATCTTAATAAAGTAAAGATGATTTATATTGACCCGCCTTACAATACGGGAAATGATTTTATCTATCGAGATGATTTTGCTCAAAGCATAGAAGAATATGCTGAGCAGAGTGGCGTAAATGATGACGAACAAAATCGTCTGTTTAAGAATACTGACACCAATGGTAGATTTCACTCTGACTGGTGCTCAATGATTTTCTCTCGCCTTATGCTATCTAGAAACCTGCTGACAGAAGATGGTATTATCTTTATTAGTATTGATGAGAATGAGGTAAATACGCTCAAATTAATCTGCGATGAAGTGTTTGGCGCAGCGAATTTTATCGCAGAACTCATTTGGTCTGCAGGAAGAAAGAATGACTCGAAATATATTTCGGTATCACACGAATACATTCTCTGTTATTTCAAAAATACTCAGTATATTAAGGAACATCAAATTGTTTGGCGAGAAAAAAAGCAAGGATTAGATGATATATATTCAAAATACGAAGCATTAGTTAAGCAATACGGAAATGATTGTGAAAATATTGAAAAAGACTTAAAGGCATGGTATAAAGCACTTCCAGATGGACACCCTGCAAAAGATCATTCTCATTATTCCAAAGTGGATAACAAAGGAATATTCTTTGCTGATAATATTTCATGGCCAGGTGGTGGCGGTCCGAAATATCAAGTGTTACACCCTATTACACATAAGCCTGTAAAAGTACCTTCGAGAGGATGGCTCACTAATGAAGCCACTATGAAGGAGTGGATAGCACAAGGAAGGGTTGAATTTGGAAAGGATGAAAATGGAGTTCCTACACTGAAATCATATCTTAACGATAGAGAAACAAGTGTACCGTACAGTGTAATTTATAAGGATGGTCGAGCAGCATCAAAGCGATTAGCTAAATTATTAGGTGAAAAAGTATTTGAAAATCCAAAAGACGAAGAAGTAATTCAAAGGCTAATTGAATTTTGTGGAACAGACAATGATGATATTGTGCTTGACTTTTTTTCGGGTTCTGCAACAACTGCGCATGCTGTTTTTCTGGCAAATGTTGTGCAAAATAAATCAAGAAAATTTATTCTTGTTCAGTTACCTGAAAAAATCATTCCAGAAAAATTACCTAATGGTAAAAGTCGAAAGGTTGCAGAAAATGCAGTTGCTTTACTTGACTCTATCAAAGCACCACATAATATCTGCGAGATCGGCAAAGAACGGATTCGCCGTGCCGGGGACAAAATCAAAGCTGAAACAGGAGCGGATATTGATTATGGCTTCCGTGTGCTGAAATTGGCTGATTCCAATATGACCGATGTTTATTACAGTGCTGATGAATACGATCAAAATATGCTGTCTAAATTAGAATCTAATGTCAAAGCAGACCGCAGCGATATTGACTTATTATTTGGCTGCCTGCTGGAATGGGGTTTGCCGCTTTCCCTGCCATATAAATCAGAACAAATTGAAGGCTGCACCGTACACACCTATAATGATGGTGACTTGATTGCCTGCTTTGATAAAAATGTGCCCGATAACGTCATTAAAACTGTTGCCAAACGCAAACCGTTGCGTGCAGTGTTCCGTGATAATAGTTTTGCCAATAGTCCTGCCAAAATCAATGTAACCGAAATTTTTAAATTACTGGCGCCTGATACCAGAGTGAAAGTCATCTGAGGAGGATGCTATGGCGGAGAAAAATAAAAAAGAAGTGACCGTAAGAAGTTCTGCGGCTGAATATCTTACCTATGTTGCATCTGTTGGTGACAGTGTGGACAGTATTGAAATGCGTTATGAAGACGAGAATATATGGCTGACCCAAAAGATGCTGGCTGCACTATATGATGTGGATGTTCGAACAATAAATTATCATCTGAAAAAGATATTTGACGATGCCGAATTACAGGAGGAGGCAGTTATCCGAATTTTTCGGATAACTGCTGCAAAAAATTATTTAACGGCCGATGAGATGGCTTCACTTGAGCTCATTGTATCTGCTTATCTGGATTTGGCAGAAAACAGAACAAGGCGAAAAATACCTATGACAATGGAAGATTGGGCAAAACATATTGATATTTATTTAGCTGCTGATGATTTGGCCATATTGCAAAATCCTGGTAAAATCACTGCTGCTATTGCGAAAGACCATGCAGAAACTGAATTTGAGAAATATCGAATTATTCAGGATAAACTTTTCATGTCCGACTATGACAGATATTTGCTGGAATTAGAGGAAAAAGTAAAAGTGACCGGTGAGAAAGAATGAAACTACAATTTAAACATCAGAAGTTCCAATCCGATGCGGCAAAAGCAGTATGTGATGTGTTTTCCGGCCAGCCTTATCTGACCCCGACTTATCTGATTGATAAAGGGAATGAGCAGGGACAGGGTTCTTTGATAGAGTATACAGGCTGGAATAATCAGCGTATCGTGCCGGAATTAAATGATGGCGTGATACTGGAAAATATCAATAAAATACAAAGAAGTTACCAAATAGAACCATCTAATCAGTTGGAGGGAAGATACAATCTGACTGTAGAGATGGAGACCGGTGTCGGTAAAACATACACTTACATCAAAACCATGTACGAGCTGAACAAGCGTTATGGCTGGAGTAAATATATTGTGGTCGTACCGAGTGTTGCTATTCGCGAAGGTGTTTATAAATCCTTTCAGGTGACACAAGAACATTTTGCGGAGGAATACGGTAAGAAGATTCGTTTTTTTATTTATAACTCTGACCGGTTGACAGAGATCGACCGCTTTGCTTCTGACAGTTCGATAAATGTAATGATCATCAACTCGCAGGCATTTAATGTCAAGGGTAAGGATGCACGTCGTATTTATATGCAGCTGGACGAGTTTCGCAGCCGCAGGCCGATCGATATTATTGCCAGGACCAATCCAATAGTTATCATTGATGAACCGCAGTCGGTAGAAGGCAAGCAGACGAAGGAACGCCTGAAAGAATTTAATCCGCTGATGACGCTGCGTTATTCTGCTACTCATAAGAGCGACAGTATCTATAACATGGTTTATCGCCTGGATGCGATGGAGGCTTATAACAAGCGTTTGGTCAAAAAAATCGCAGTTAAGGGCATTACCGAAACTGGCAGTACTGCTACAGAGAGTTATGTCTATTTGCAGGGCATCAATCTTTCCAAGTCTGATCCAACGGCTACGTTAGAGTTTGATTTTAAAGGATCTGCTGGGATCCGTAAAGTCAGTCGTATCGTTGGGATCGGGTATAATTTATACGATAATTCCGGACAATTAGATGAGTATAAGTTGGGTTTTGTCGTCAAAGCTATTGATGGACGCGATAATTCTGTCGAGTTTTTGAATGGTATCAAACTGTATGCAGGTGATGTTATCGGTAAGGTAAGCGAGGATCAACTGCGCCGTATCCAGATCCGCGAAACGATATTATCGCATATCCAGCGCGAACGGCAGTTGTTTTACAAAGGTATTAAAGTATTATCGTTGTTCTTTATTGACGAAGTCGCCAGGTATAAGCAGTATGATGCAGCCGGGCAGGCTTCCAATGGCATTTATGCAGATATTTTTGAGGAAGAATATAACGATGTTATCAACAACTTACAACTTCAGTTTGGCGAAGATGATTACATTAAGTATTTAGAAGCTATCTCTGCCCATAAAACCCATGCCGGGTATTTCTCGGTAGATAAAAAGGGCAGGCTGATCGACAGTAAGGTGGGGCGCAGGGAAACCACGTCTGATGATATTGATGCCTATGATTTGATTATGAAAAACAAGGAACTGCTTTTGGATAGAGATCCCAAGAAGTCTCCGGTGCGTTTTATTTTTTCTCACTCTGCTCTGCGTGAAGGCTGGGATAATCCCAATGTATTTCAGATCTGTACGCTGAAACAGAGCGGCAGTGATGTGCGCAAGCGTCAGGAGGTTGGGCGAGGGCTGCGTTTGTGTGTCAATCAGGATGGCGAACGTATGGACAGCAATTTGCTGGGGAATGACGTTCATACTGTCAATGTGCTGACTGTTGTTGCCAGCGAAAGCTACGACAGTTTTGCTAAAGGTCTGCAAAGCGAACTGGCTGAGGTAGTGGCAGATCGTCCCCGTGCAGTTACGGCAGATTTGTTTATTGGGAAGGTCATTCGGGATGTCAACGGTAATGAACAGGTTATTGATATGGGTATTGCTCAGGCAATTCATTTCGATATGATCATGAATGGTTATATTGACCGTAAAGGTGCACTGACAGATAAATATTATGCGGATAAGGCCAATAATGAGATCAAGGTTGCCGAGGAGGTACAGGATTCGGCAGCGGATGTGCTTGCTATTGTTGATTCTATCTATGACAGTAAAGTTATGCTGCCGGAAAATGCCCGCAGCAATAATGTGGAATTACAGGTCGATCCTGATAAACTGGCTATGCCGGAATTCAAAGCCTTATGGAAGCGAATCAACAGTAAGTCTGTTTACGTTGTGGATTTTGATACTGATGAACTGGTGCGTAATTCGATTACGGCTCTTGATGCGCGATTACGTGTATCAAAGATTTTCTTTAAAGTGGAAACCGGGCATATGGATAATATCAAAAGCAAAGATGCATTGCTTAGTGGAGATGCTTTTATAAAAGAAGCGTCGGCATCTTACGGAACGGGGGCTAAAATTGCCGTCAATCATGGCGTGAAATATGATCTTGTCGGTAAACTTGTAGAGGCGACGGGTCTGACAAGAAAAGCAGTTATTGCAATTTTGACCGGAATCCAGAAAGCAGTTTTTGATCAGTTTAAGGATAATCCTGAGGACTTTATTTTAAAAGCGGCTGCCCTCATCAATGATGAAAAAGCAACTGCCATTATTCAGCATATTACATATAATGTTTTGGATGAGCATTATGATACTGATGTCTTTACCGAGCCGACGATCAAAGGCAGGTTGGGCGTAAATGCAATTAAAGCAACTAAGCATCTGTACGATCATATTGTATATGATTCTAATAATGAGAGAAAATTTGCAGAGGATTTGGATGTCAGTAATGATGTCGCAGTCTATGTGAAGCTTCCAGATGGTTTTTATATTTCTACTCCGGTGGGGCGTTATAATCCCGACTGGGCGATTGCATTTTATGAAGGTGCGGTGAAGCATATTTATTTCGTTGCAGAGACTAAAGGATCAATGTCGTCTATGCAGCTTCGATTGATTGAGGAGTCGAAACTCCATTGTGCAAGAGAACATTTTAAAGCTATCAGCAGTGGAAATGTAGTTTATGATGTTGTGGACAGTTACCAGTCGTTGCTGGATAAGGTTATGAAATAATTTTGGAGGGATATGTAGATGATTGCGCCTACATCAGTAGATACAAATTTGAGCCAGTTACTGGAAGAAGTTAGCAACGGTAAAATACAGTTGCCTGAATTTCAGAGAAGCTGGACATGGGATGATAATCGTATTCAGGGCATTATTGCCAGTCTTTCACAAGGTTATCCGATGGGGGCTGTTATGCGCCTTCAATATGGAAATCCGGATATAAAATTCAAGTATCGGCCTATAGAAGGCGTAAGTGGAATAAGCGTTATGCCGGAATATTTGGTGTTGGATGGTCAGCAGCGCTTGACATCTATTTATCAGGCGGTTTTTTCTGATAAATGTGTGAAGACAAAGAATGACAAAGACAAAAAGATTGAAAGGTTCTATTACTTGGAAATAGAAAAATGTATGGATGAGAGCGTTGATAGAGCTGATGCTGTTACTGCAGTTCCAGCAGACAGAAAAATTAAGGGAAACTTTGATAGGAATATCAAGCTTGATTTGTCTGACCGCTATAAAGAATTTGCGAATAAAATGTTCCCGATGAATATTGTTTACCACAGTAAGCAGCTTACTGATTGGATGATGGGGTATTTTAAATTCTATAACGGGGATAGTGCGGCAACAGATCTATTCATGGAGTTTAAGGCAAAAGTGATTGACACGATTATCGCTTATAAACTGCCAGTTATAACTATGGACAAATCAACTCCGAGGGATGCTGTTTGTAAAGTTTTTGAAAACGTTAATACTGGTGGAGTAGCGCTTACTGTTTTTGAGTTGGTAACTGCTGCTTTTGCCACAAGGGAATTTGATCTTCGCAAGGATTGGCTTGCATGTAAACGTGTGATACAAGGCAGGGATGATACTCTGCGTACAGATTTATTAGATGGTATTGATGAAACTACATTTTTAACGGCAATTACCTTGTATATCAGTTATATAAATAAGAGCAGTGGAAAAACAGGAGCTGTTTCCTGTAAGAAGAAAGATGTACTGGCGCTGGATTTTGATTCTTATATAGCTAACAGGGAACAGATTCTTGTCGGATTTCAACTTGCTAGAGAATTCCTTTTAAAATATCAATTTGTGTTTAGAATGCGTGATCTTCCCTATACGACACAGTTGATTCCACTTGCGGCAATCTGTGCAGCGCTTGGAAAGTCAAAATGCAATGAGCCCAATACTATAAAAATCCTTTCGCGCTGGTATTGGTGCGGAATTTTAGGTGAGCTATATGGTGGTGCTAACGAAACACGGTACGCCAATGATATAGAGGATGTGATTGAAGAAATTTATGGCAGACCAAATGCTTCGAGAACGATAAATTCTGCTTTTTTCTCTTCGACTAGGTTGCTTACATTGCAGACCAGAAACAGTGCTGCTTATAAAGGTATCATGGCCTTGTTTTATATGCAAAAGTGCCGTGATTTTATGAATAATATTACAATTGATATTGTTAACAGTATGCTACAATCCCCAGATATTCATCATATATTTCCAGAGGCTTACTGTGAAAAAGTGGGCATCAGTCGCCAAAAATATAACTGTATTGTGAATAAAACTCCTATTTTGCCGGAGACAAATCGTTCGATTGGTGGTAATGCGCCTAGTGTTTATACAAGATCCATATTGAAGAAGGTGGCTGGACTTACTGAGTTAGAATTGAAGAGCAGGATTGAATCTCATTTAATAAACTACAAGTCACTTGCAACTGATGATTTTGATACATATTTTATCGACAGAGCCAAGAAAATACTGGATCTTATCGAGATGGCTATGAATAAACCAGTATCAGATAGAAATGCTGAGATTACGGTACAACAATTTGGAGCAGCTTTAAAATGACGGTACAATCTCCGCCACATCGCCGCTAAAATCGCCGCTGTGTCGCCTGTTCATAAAAGAATAAAGTAATAAACAAGAAAAGATACAGGAGAAAAAAATAAACGTTTTGTATTTACGGTACAGCATCGTGGGTTATTCTATTAACGTACTGCCTACAAAGTAAAATCAGTTTAGAGTTTTAATATAGTATTTATCTCAATACTAACGTACTAAGCAGAATATAAAACCAGGTATTACCTGCTAACGTACGTAAGCAGTAGTACGCGAAACAAAATTTAAAATTATTTTTACACTGCCCTTGAGATAACAGGGGCAGTTTTCTTTTGCCCCGAAGCAGGGAAGTGATTACAAAACCGCTGTTTGAGAAATTATTTGTGTAAGCAGCCTGATTTTGGGGATTTGTACTGTGTATTTAGTCTGTGAAGGAGAAGATATTGGCGGGTAAGCAGTTACAGGCAGGTGATTTAAAAGAAAATTTGTGTAAGGCTGTATGTTTTTTGGGTGGTTGCCTGCCCTATATATAGTGAGGGGGTAAAGCGATAGGCTTGTTCTTTGAGCCTGGCGCAGGAGTTTTTTATCATGAGCGTGCAAAAAAGAGCTGTAAATACTCGTTTAGAGGTGGGAGGAGATCAGAATGGAAAATTTATTCAGCGAGGGTTTTATTCAGGTGGGACGCAGGTTGTTTAAAGAGCATTACTGGGAGGAGGCGACGCCGGAGCAGAAGGTGATTTTGCTGACGCTGCTGAGTCTGGCGGTATATGAGCCGAAGGTTTGGGACGCTTATGGCCGAAAGATCACTTTGCAGCCAGGGCAGTTTGTCAAAACGCTGCCGAAGCTGCAGCAGGAGTGTGGGCGTGGCATAACGCTGAGCCAGATCAAGACGGCGCTGCACCTGTTTGCAGTGGCCGGTTGGGTGACGAGCGAGCCTGTCAGCAGGTCGCCGAAAAGCGGTAAGCTGTTTACGGTGGATGCAGCTTTGCGAACAGGACTTTCCCCAAGTGAGATTGAACTGCAGCGGCTGCGCCGGGGATGTGGTGCTGACGGTATGCCGTTTAAAATAAATTGATACGCTGGCTAAAATAAAAACTCACTGCCGCAGCAGTGAGTAAGGTGGTTGAGAAAATTTTTATTTCAAGTAATTTGTGCAGGGCAAGGTGCGTTTACCCTTATCGCTGACATTACCGTTCTTAATGTCAGTGGTTGCTATGACTGCCGCAGCCGTGCTCACCGCAGGTATGACCTGCGCCGCCGTGTTCATGTTCGTGGTGGTCGCATTTTACTGCGGGGTCATAGCTCAGCTTATTGTTGAGTAAGGCCGTCACTGCCGCGTCAGCCTCGCCGGTAACGCCGCCATAAAGCCGGATACCTGCCTGTGCCAGCGCCATTTGCGCACCGCCGCCGATACCGCCGCAGATCAGCGTATCAACGCCGCAGTCCTGTAAAAACTGTGCCAGCGCACCGTGACCGCTGCCGTTGGTACTGACGACTTCTGTTTTGACGATAGCCGTATTTTCGATATCGTAAATTTTAAAGAATTCGCTGTGGCCGAAATGCTGAAAGATTTGGCCGTCCTGATAAGTAACTGCAATTTTCATGGTTAGACCGCTCCCTTGTTGTGATGTATATGATTTTACGGCATATGCCCTAAACATTGTTTAGCATAGCACTGTTAATGGCCGGTGTCAATAAAAGGGTTGCATCTAAGTGCTGGCACTGCTGGCTGGCAAAATAAAAAAGCCCGTCGTCAGGGCAGACGCAAGCGGGCAAACAGTTTATTACGGCAGAGGTTCTGATGTTTTGGCGCTGGATATGTCGATTAGCATATCAGCGCTGCGCTTACTGCCTGCGTTGACGCCGCAAAAAGTACTTGGTCAGGCGGTAAGCCACGGTGCGGTATTGGGTAGCCAGATAGACGCCGCCGAGGATGAGTGCGCCGCCGACAGCCTGCGCTGCGAGAAATTTCTCATCTAAAAATAGTACGCCGCAGACGATGCCGACCAGCGGCATGATATTCATAAAGACAGCGGCCTGGCTGGGGCCGACGATGCCGGTGCCCCGGTTCCAGAAGATCATGGCGAGCAGCCCGCCGGCAAAAATGACGAACAGATAGGAGCCGAACGCCAGCGGCGAAAGCGTGGCCGGCAGCTCAAAGTGCCCCAGATAAGCGGCTCCGGCAGCCGTCGTTAGCGAGCCGAGCAAGCCCGACCAGGCAACGATGGCAAAGGGGGAGACAACGTCGATAATGCGCACGACGATAATAGAATACAGGGCCCAGGCGACCTGACTGGTAAAGAACAGCACGTCGCCGATATTGAAAGCAAGGTTTAAAATAACTGCCAGCGACCCGTTGCTGAGCAGGTACAGCGCGCCGCACAGGCTGCTGCAGATCCCCAGCCACTGCAGGCGGTGCAGCCGTTCGTGGATCAGCACAAAGCTGAGCAAGGCCGTGACAATCGGTGTCAGCGTGGCGATAATGGTAAAGTTGGTGACAGTTGAATATTGCAGGCCGGTAAACTGGGTGACATTGTTGATGCAGACACCGAGGATGCCCATAGTAAATAACGCCGGCCAGGTTCTGCGGGGCGGCAGCAGTTTTTCGCCGCGCCAGGCGAGCATAGCAAACAGCGTCAGGGCTACGATAGTGTAGCGAATGCTGACCATGGGGATGGGCTGCATTTCCCTGACGACGAATTTGGCGAACATTGGTTGGATGCCCCAGATAACGCAGGTGCAGATTAAAAGCGCTGAGGCGGTAAGCTTGTTTGTTTGCATAAGTTGCTTGACGACCTTTCGATGTTGCTTACTGAAAGTAGCGACTGGTAAAACCCGGCTTAACTGTTAGTCAGTGATTTTTGCCGGCGGCGTTTGACCAGATATTTGGCCAGCTTATAGGCGGCATGATTGTAGTGGGTCGTCAGATAAACGCCGGCAATGATCAGCAGGCCGCCGACAGCTTCGGATGGATAGAATTTTTCGTGCAGAAAGAGGATGCCGCAGATAATACCGACCAGCGGCATTAGATTCATAAAAACTGCACCCTGGCTGGGGCCGACGATGCGGATACCCTTGTTCCAGCAAATCATGCCGACGATACTGCCAATAAAGATAACGTAAAAATAAGAGCCCCAGGCGAGCAGCGACAGATCATAGGGCAACGCAAACTGGCCCGTAGCCACGCTGTAAGCGGACGTAGTGAGCGAGCCCAAAAGACCGGCCCAGGCTACAGCGCTGTAAGCGGAAACATATTTGCTGACATAGGCGACAAGGATCGTGTAAAGCGCCCAGGCGACCATGCTGACGACAAAAAGGATATCGCCGAAATTAAAGCTGAGGTTGATGATCGTGGACAGCGAGCCTTTGCTGATCAGGTAAACGGCGCCGATGATGCTGGTAACGATGCCGAACCACTGCACCTTATGCAGACGTTCCTGCAGCAGCACCAGACTGAGCAGTGCGGTGACGGCAGGAGTCAGCGAAGCGATGATCGTCAGATTGGCGACGGTAGAATAACGCAGCCCCGTGAACTGGGAAACATTATTGCCGCCGACGCTGAAGACACCCATCAAAAACAGCGGCAGCCAGGCCTTACGGGGTGGCAGCAGTTTTTCGCCGCTGTAAGCCAGAAAAGCCAGCATCAACACGCCCACGGTAAAGTAACGGATACTGACCAGCGGGATCGGATCAAATTCGCGGACGACAAAAGTGACAAACATCGGCTGTGCGCCCCAGATAACGCAGGCTGCCAAAACCATCAGTGTTGCTGCAGAAAATTTTTTTGGCATGGGAAACCCTTCTTCGCTGTTTATTTTACCAGCTGCGGGCTAAAAGCTTGCGTATCACAGCTGACAAGTTTATAGGTGATGCCGTTGCGTACGCCTTCAAAAACCATGCCGGCGTCGCTGCCGTGGATATGCCCGAAAACGCAGTGGCTGACGCCGTAGCGCTCCAGCAGGTCGGCGAAAACGGATTCATTGGCTGCGTCATACAGCGGCGGATAGTGCAGTGCGGCGATGATCTCGCTGTAACCTGCCTGTCTGGCAGCTGCCAGCGAAGCTTCCAGGCGTAGTCTTTCGCGGCGGTAGATCGCGTCGTCGTCCGCGCTGAAATTATCGGACGAAGGCAGGAGCCAGCCGCGGCTGCCGCAGATAGCTGTACTGCCGCAGGTATAAAAGTTGTTTTGCAGAAAGCTGAATTTATTTTCCGTTGCTGTCTGCATCTTTTTTAAGGAAGACCACCAGTAATCATGGTTGCCGCGCAGCAGGATCTTGCGACCGGGCAGGGCGGCGATCCAGTTCAGGTCTGGCAGCGCGCCGGTCAGGTCCATAGCCCAGGAGGTATCACCGCAGATGATGACGGTGTCGTCAGGGCTGACGAGCTGGCACCAATTAGCGGCGACTTTAGCGGCGTGGTCCTGCCAGTGGGGGCCGAAGATCTCCATCGGCTTGGCCGGCGGGTCACCTGAAAGATGCAGGTCGCCGATAGCGTAAATATTCATAGGATGATACTCCATTTTCGTAACATATTGTTAACTTTATGTTAGCCTATTTGGCGCTGGATTGCAAGAAATTGCTTTTTTTAGTTGCCTGCTGGCCCTGGCGCAATATGGAAAAGGGCTAAAAATGACTTGGATATAAAATATATGTTATAATCTTAGTGAAATAATTTATAAATAACAGGGGAGGGAGCGGCAATGAAAATTAATAAAAAGTTGTTATGCAGTCTGCTGTGCAGTCAGTTTTTGCTGAGCACAGGCGCTTATGCTCTGGAACCTTCGTCTGTAGAGTATGTCTATTACAAGGACAGGCCGCTGGTGTGCCTGAACTTTTATGGTGCAGGGAAAAAACTGAATGATGATTATGATTCTACCTATACCCTCACTGCCCCTTTAAAGCAGGCTCTTATGCAGGGTATGGATTATATGGCACAGATGTTGGGGCCGCAGGCTGCAAATAAGGAACCGGTAAATTTTTATATTTTTACCAATGATGTTGCGAATGCTGACGCTACGACTACTAATGAAGCTGGGGAGATGTGTCTGGATATTTTGCAGCAGGCTTTTGTGCAAGGTAAAGTTTTGCCGCCCATGACCGGCGCTTATATCCGTATTGGTGTGATAGATGATAAAGATGAGGAAAATAAAGGATGGGCAACGGACTTTTCTTCCCAGCTGCCGACAGGGGGCAACAAGTTTTCGCTGGGGCCGACGATAGCCCATGAGATGGTGCATGCATTGGGCGTGCTGGCAGCACAGGATGAAGATGATTCGACTCGATTTGCTTCTGCTTTGAATATTTACAGCGAGCATTTGTATGATTACTATGGTAAACAGGCCCAGCCCGGTATGCAGATCGTTGACGATACCTATACACAAAATGCAGATATTGCCAACAGTTTTATTGTGCGGGGCTTCGATGATCTGTCGGATGAAGGCGGCGCCTATTTTTCTGGCGAGCATGTGCGGGAAGTTCTGCGCGGCGCGAAGTTGGGAGATAAGTATCAAGTACCTGGCGTTCCTGTTAACGGGTGGGAATATATGGGTGATGACGACGAGGGGAATCCAGTAGTGTTGCCGGATATTTCGCATTTAGAGCTGCGCAACGGCTTGATGAGTCATTTTAATTATCGTAATTATACTACTTTTATGGAAGCGGAACTGGCGGTGCTGCAGGATCTGGGTTATCAGATCGACCGGCGCAATATGTTTGGTTTTTCCGTTTATAATGACAATGAAACATTTATCAATACCCAGGGCTACAGCGCCCGCAACGCAGCAGGGACAGCCTATCTGCCGGGTGTGGCTAATGACAGCGCTTTCGGTGTAGGGCTGCATATCTATGGTTCCAATAATACGATCACGCAGGCGGCGGATATTCTGACGGACGGGTTTGCCGGTACTGGTATCCGTATCGATGGACTGGGGAACAATAAGATAACGGTAGCTGCTGATACCAGTGTGCGCGCTGACGGCAGCAATGGTATCGGTCTGTTGACCTCCTATGGCAAAAACCATGATCTGACTGTCAACGGTGTGGTAACGGCGCTCGGCAGCGGCGGCGTGGCGGCCCGGTTTGATTTTGGCGACAATTTACTTGCCAATGGGACGGAATACCGGGGGTCTTATATCTGTTCTGTTGATAATGCCAATCTAAAGTTAAGCGAAGAAAATCATCCTGAGCTTAGTGGAGCTTTAGTCAAAAGCTTTAATGTAAATGGTACTTTGGCCGGCAATACTGCCGCGATCTATATCGCACGCAATGCCTTTGTTGAAAAAATCAATATCGAAAACGGAGCGCGGCTTTATGGCGATATCATTTCTGAATGGGGTCATTTTGCTGAAGCCGAAGTTCCGGAGTACTTAAAGATTCAATATTATGATGACGGCAAATTAGGGACAGACCTTTTAACGCAGCTGAACTTTAACGCTGATCTGGCCTATACCGGTAAGATCACAGGCAGTGATAACCTGCAGCTGAATGTTACAGGCGGCAAGTTAATGTATGACGGCAGCGCCGATGTTGTCTCAGTAAATGTAGCGCAGGGAGCGCAGCTGCTGGGCGGTAGTTATAAACTTAATCAGCAAAACAGCATTAATTACGACAATTCAAACTCAGGCCAATTTATCAGCGCAGGCCTGATCGGCGCTTTGACACCGACTGATAGCGATACGGTGATGAGGATAGAAGGCGAGCTTGACGCTAAAAACAGCAAGCTGCAGTTTACGGCCAATAAAGATTTCATAGGTACGATTTCTGTTACCGGCAAGGCCGATATTACTGATACGACGCTGCATATCGACAGCCAGGGTGTATATATACCCAATAAAACTTACAATACGGATCTCGTCAAGGCAACAGGTACTCTGACCGGCAGTATCACAGCTATGGAGGAGTATCGTTCAGGCATGATGGGAGCGGAGTTAAACAGTGCCGATACCACAAAGCTGTTGAACGCTCTAGACAATTCTGGTGTGGTCAATATTACTTTTATGCCGCAGGATAATCTGGGCGTACGCACGGCAGTGCAGCAGCAAATGTATGACAATGTCAGCAGTGTTTTAACGTCGAAGCCTGCTTATAACTATGATTACGCAGAACTCTACAGTTTGGATGCCGCTAAAGCTAAAGCGGCGCTGACTTCGTTGACAGGCGGCCTGCAGTCTGAGCTGGCTACAGCAGTAAAGCAGGATCGTTCTGCGGCTGCTGCTGTGTATGACAGGCTGGCAGCAGCGGATACTGACAATGATAAAGAGCTGTGGGCAGTGCTGCAAAAAGGCTGGGGCAGCATGGACAGCGCCGGCTGGCGCGGTGAGAGCAAGACTAATAGCTTCGGCGTCACTATCGGCCAGGATAAGGCTTTGAGCGACTTATGGCGTGGCGGTGCGTTGCTGCACTATGGCAGACAAAATGTCAGCAGCAGTGGTGACAAGGGTTCGGCTGATGATGTACGTCTGGGCCTTTACAGCCGTTATGGTAGGGAAAACGCGGCCAATGTCGCCATGTATCTGACTTATGGCTGGCAAAACAATGAAACGCAGCGTTCATTGGTCAATCTGCCGGAACGCCTGCGTGGCGATTATCACAGCGAAGTTTTGAGTACAGGCCTGCAGTTGAGCCGTACTTATCCACTGTCTCCCCCCCGTGTACACAATGACAGCGACTGGAGTATCAGGCCTTACGCCGGTGTGGACGCTTCTTTTTACCGGCTGCATGGCTTCAGTGAAACAGGCTCCCGTGGTTATAGACAAAGCTATGATGGGCAAAGTGATAAAGTAGTTAGCGTCGATGCAGGACTGGAACTAAAACGTAAGCTCGGCCCTGACGGCAGTTATACTATCGGCGCAGGTTGCCGCCATATTTTAACCGGTGAGGATACACCGCTGATGGCAAGGCTTGCGGCCGGCGGCAGCAGCTTTACCAGTATTGGCAGCGGCAGTGCTAAAGACCTGCTGACGCTCAAGCTGCAGGGTGAGGCTCGGGTCAGGGAAAATCTGACCATCAGCGGGCAGCTGCTGCAGGAAATGGGGCAGGGCACCCGCCGGCTGACAGCAGCACTCAATGCGGAATGGAGCTTTTAACTGAAAAAATTTAACCGCCAAAATTGTTTTTGGCGGTTTTTCTTTGCTGTTATCTACTACCAAAGTCTGAATGATATTCATAATATAGATATGAAGTTGGAATTGACCGTCAAGAATCTTTTTTCTTTCTATCCCCGGTTGCTGTTGCCGCTTTCGGTGTTTTTATACAATAAAGATACCAAAATATAAGGGAGGGGTAACAATGACCAAACAGCAGGATTTCAGTATGTGGTCGGCAAACTTTATTTTATTTTGCCTGGCTAATTTTTTGTATTACGGGGCTTTTTATTTATATATCCCGGTTTTACCGCAGTATGTAGAAATTCTGGGCGGTACGCCTGCCGACATCGGGCTGGTTGGCGGTGCTTTCGGCCTGTCATCGTTTATTATCAGGCCGTATCTGGGTAAGCTGGCCAATGAATGGGGCCGCAAACGCATGATGCTGCTGGGTACGATCTCTTTTGCGCTGCTGTTTCTGCTGTTTGGCAGAGTCACTGGCGTAGTGGCGCTGGTGGTGCTGCGTCTGGCACATGGCGTTTGTCTGGCTATGTATCTGGCGGCTTCGGCGGCCTATATCGCTGATTATGCTCCGGTTGACAGGCGCGGCGAGGTACTGGGGATTTACCAGACCTGCAGCGTTGTTTCCATGGCGATTTTCCCGGCAGTAGGTATCTGGATACTGCAGCATACGCAAAGCTATCCCTTTTTGTTCAATGTGACTTTTGTGACGGCCTTGGTCTGCTTTTTCGTGCTGCTGCCGCTCAGGGAAACAAATCCGGTTTATGACCAGGAACGGAAGCTGGATCTGCTGCCGATTTTTAAGCGCCGGGTGATTTTTATGTGCTCGCTGTGTCTTTTGGGAGCGTCGCTGGTCTATGGCGCGATCCTGACTTTTTTACCGATCTATGCACCGCTGCGCCATGTAAGTGATTATGGTATTTTTTTTGTAGTCTATGCTCTGGCAACGATGGGCAGCAGGGTCTTTGCCGGTAAGCTGTCCGACCATATCGACCGCCGGCTGGTCATCCTGCCGTTTTCGCTGCTGGTAGCGCTGGCAGCCTTGTGTTTCTTCGTTTTGGATAATGTCTGGACGCTGGGACTGATCGCAGTTCTGTTCGGTTTGGGCTATGGCGCTTTGGTGCCGGCGCTTACAGCGTTGGTCGTCGATGTGACGCGGCCGGAAGAACGTGGTCCGGCGCTGGGATTTTTTACGGCGTTTATCGAAGTGGGTATCGTTGTCGGCGCTATGGGGCTGGGTTTTATTACCGAGGCTTTGGGCTATGCCAATATGTTTGCGCTGTCGGGCATCATCGTGCTGGTGATCACGCTGGCCTTCTGGCTGCTGGTGCAGCAGCGGCATACTGTTAAGCTGGAAGTAGAAGAAACAGGCTCCAGGTGAGTAAAGGCCGTTGCAAGCCGGCTGTCGCCCCACAGGCAGCAGTACAGTAAGAAAAGACTTGAAACTCCACGGATTTGTGATATAATGGTTAAAGTATTTGCAGAATGAACAAATTCGTGGAAGCGGAGTAGTAATCTCAGGTCCCTGTTGCAGAAAGTTGACGGAAGCTGCGAGTCAATACAGGAGCAAGGTGAACTCGCCGCGGAGGAGTCGCGTCAAAAGCGCGGACGCAAACCGGCGTTACAGGTTTCGAGTGGCCGAGTTTTTTCGGCAAGCAGGGTGGTACCGCGAAAGCCATTTCGTCCCTGGCCTAACAGCCGGGGACTTTTTTATTTGCCGCGCTGCGGCGGTAAGCAAATTTTAGGAGGTTATGAGAAGAATGATCGAAGAAAAGTATGCTCCCCATGCCATAGAAAGCAAATGGCAGAAATACTGGGAAGATAACAAAGCTTTTAAAACTGACATTGACAACAGCAAACCCAAATCCTATGTGCTGGAAATGTTCCCGTATCCTTCGGGCAACCTGCATATGGGTCATGTGCGCAACTATTCTATTGGCGACGTAGTGGCCCGCTTCCGCAGCATGAACGGTTTCAACGTGCTGCACCCGATGGGCTGGGACTCCTTTGGTATGCCGGCCGAGAACGCCGCTATCAAGCACGGTATCCATCCGGCTAAATGGACGATGGAAAATATCGCCAATATGACCCGTCAGCAGAAGGAACTGGGCCTGTCCTATGACTGGGACCGCGAGGTTGCCACCTGCAAGGAAGATTACTATAAGTGGACTCAATGGTTCTTTGAGTTGTTCTATAAACGCGGTCTGGCCGTGAAGAAAAAATCCGCCGTCAACTGGTGCGATGAATGTAACACGGTTCTTGCCAACGAGCAGGTTATCGACGGCCGCTGCTGGCGCTGTGATCATGAGGTCGTTAAAAAAGACCTGTCGCAGTGGTTCTTTAAGATCACCGATTATGCGGAAGAGCTGCTGGACGATCTGAAGCTTTTGAACGGCTGGCCGGAACGCGTCAAGACCATGCAGAAAAACTGGATCGGCCGCAGTGAAGGCCTGGAATTCAGCTTTGACGTGCCCTGCATCAATGCCAAACTGCCTGTGTATACTACCCGCCCGGATACGGCTTTCGGCGTCACCTTCGTGGTTCTGGCTGCCGAACATCCCATGGTAGAGCAGCTGTGTGAGGACAATCCCAAGGCTGACGAGATCAGGGCTTTCTGCGCCCGTGTGCGCAATCAGTCCGATATCGAGCGTACCTCCAGCGAGTCGGAAAAAGAAGGTATCTTTACCGGCAAATATGCGGTCAACCCCTTCAACGGCCGTCAGGTCGAGATCTGGGTCACCAACTATGTTCTGTACGATTACGGCACCGGTGCGGTCATGGGCGTACCTACCCATGATGGCCGCGACTGGATGTTCGCCGATAAATACGGTCTGGACAAGATCGTCGTTATCAATCCGAAGGATAAAGAACTGAAGCTGGAGGATATGGACGACGCCTACGAAGAAAAAGACGGCGTCCTGGTCAACTCCGGCCAGTTCAGCGGTATGGAAATGCACGATGCTGTTAAAGCGATCATGGATTATGCGGAAGCACAGGGCTTCGGTTCCCGCCACGTCAACTACCGTCTGCGCGACTGGCTCATCAGCCGTCAGCGTTATTGGGGCGCGCCGATCCCGATCATTTACTGCCCTGACTGCGGCGAAGTGCTGGTACCGGAAGCAGAGCTGCCGGTACGTCTGCCTGAAGACGTCAAGTTTGATGCCGGAAGTGTTTCGCCTTTGGCAACCAGCGACAGCTTTGTCAACTGCACCTGCCCCAAATGCGGCAAGCCTGCCCGCCGCGAGACCGATACTATGGATACCTTCCTGTGTTCTTCCTGGTATTATCTGCGTTATACCGACCCGAAAAACGCCGCTGCCCCGTTCAGCAAAGAAGCTGTTGATTACTGGGCTCCGGTCGATCAGTATATCGGCGGTATCGAGCATGCGATCCTGCATCTGCTGTATTCCCGTTTCTTCATGAAGGTACTGCGTGACGCAGGCCTTGTTAAATACGACGAACCGTTTACCAACCTGCTGACCCAGGGCATGGTCATCAAAGACGGCGCTAAAATGAGTAAATCTCTGGGCAACGTCGTTTCGCCGGAAGAGATCATCAGCAAATATGGCGCCGATACGGCCCGCCTGTTCATTATGTTTGCCGCACCGCCGGAAAGAGAGCTGGAATGGAGCGATCAGGGCGTGGAGGGTTCCTTCCGCTTTATCAACCGTGTCTGGCGTATCGTCAGCCATTTCCAGGGCGAGCTGGCACAAAAAGTTACCAGCTATGATACGTCCAAACTGGATGAGGCGGATAAAGAGCTGCGCCGCGTGCTGCATACTACGATCAAAAAGGTGACCGACGATATTGAGCAGCGTTTTAATTTCAACACGGCTATCAGTGCCATGATGGAACTGGTCAATGCTTTGTATGTGTATAAGGAAGCGCAGAAAAATTACAATGCCGGTCTGGTTTACGAAACTATTTCCGCACTGCTGCGGTTGCTGGCTCCTTTTGTACCGCACGTGACAGAAGAATTGTGGCACGGCGTGATCGATGCTGGCAGCAGCGTCCATGCGCAATGCTGGCCCAAAGCCGAAGCAGAGGCTATGAAGGTAGATAATGTAGAGATCGTGCTGCAGATTAACGGTAAAGTCAAAGGCCGTCTGGTAGTGCCGGCGGAAGCCAGCAAAGAAGAGCTGGAAAAACTGGCTTTGGCAGATGAGCATATCGCCGCTATGGTCGATGTCAGCAAGATCGTGAAAGTCGTTTGCGTACCGGGCCGTCTGGTCAATATTGTAGCCAGACCCTGAGCCGCAGAAGAAAATTAAATAGCAGGATCAGTAAGATCACATCATAAAGACGCTATGGCAGAGTTCCTAAGGTATAACGAATTTATTGTTGACCTAAGGAGCTCTGCTTTTTTGCGTTTTAAAGGGGCTGGATAGCAATGCTGGAACGGGGATTAAGAAAAAAAGTAGCGGCACTGGGGGCAGCGGTAGTTTTATGTGCCGGCGGCAGCCTGTGGGGATCGTCGCCGCAGGAAACAGGGGAAATGGTCATGCCTGCTCCGGCTGCTGGCGTCAGTGCGGTACCGGCTCAGGGTGTACAGGTCTATGTGAGCGGTGCGGTAGCGAAGCCGGGTCTGTATGAAGTACCGGCAGGCAGCAGAGTAACGGCAGCAATCGCCGCTGCCGGAGGGCTGACGCTGGAAGCCAATGCGGATAAGGTCAATCTGGCGAAGCTGCTGAAGGATGGTATGCAGGTCAATGTACCGCGTTTAAATGCCAAACAGCTGCGGGAGCAGCGGTCAGTTGCTGTCGCTGACAGAAGTGCTGCTACAGCAGGCGGTAACGATGGCGCTGTGGGCAAGAGTAGTGCTGCCCGTGGTGCGTCAACAGCCAAAACTATGGGGAAGGTCAGCCTGAATACGGCGTCGGCAGCCGAACTGACCTCTTTGCCGGGAGTGGGCGACGTAACGGCGCAGCGGATCGTGGAATATCGGGCTTCACACAGATTTGCCAGCATCGAGGAGATCATGCAGGTCAAAGGTATCGGCAAAGCTAAATTTGCCAAAATGCAGCCTTATCTGGAGCTGTGATGCGGCAGCAATTGGAACAAATACTTGTCTATGGCACGCTGGCCTTTCTGCTGGGGTGTCATCTGGGACTCGGCAAAATTATACCCTTGTGGGCAGCCGTCAGCCTGGGTGCAGTGTTTAGCCTTTTGCTTATCGGCGCCTGCTGCAAAGACTGGGAAAGTAAAATTTTGGCAGTGCTGGCTGTGGGTGTTTTTTTCTGCTGCGGCGCTGCTATTGGCAGCGGTGCTATGCGTCAGGCGCAGCTGGAAATCGGTTCGTTTACAAGTCAGCAGGTGCTGGTGTATGGTACGGCGGAACCGGGCAGTGTTAAAAACAGGCCCGAAGGCACCAGCCTGGTACTGGTGTGCAATGCGGTACAGGCCGAATCTGTCGCAGCAGATACTAAAGACAGCTTAAACACAACTGCTGCCCCAACCAACAGGACAGCGACTGCTGTGGCCGGTAAAGTACGTGTTTTTATCAAAAATGTGCAGCTTGCTGATAAGCTTGTCGGTCAACTGGCGCTCAGGGGCACCTTAAAGCCGCTGACGAATTTTGCCAATCCGGGCGGCTGGGACGGCGAGCTGTGGAACGAGCTGCAGGGTCTGCAGGGAAGGATGTCTGTCAGCGGCAGCGAAGTATATTTGTCTGGCGGCAGTCCGGGTATCAGCGACCGTATCGCCGGGCTGGCGAATAATTTGCGGCAGCAGCTGCGAAGCACTGTTCCCGGTCAGGCCGGCGCAGTGCTGGCCGGTATGACTTTGGGTGGGTATGACGGTATCAGCGCAGAGACGCGGGATGCTTTTGCCAGGGTAGGGCTGGCACATCTGCTGGCGGTATCGGGCACGCATATAGCGTTGCTGACCGGCTTTTTACTGTTGGTGCTGCGTCGCCGCAACCGTTATACATTGCTGGTAGTGGCAGCTATCCTGCTTTTCTATGCGGCCTTGTGTGGTTTCAAGCCGCCGGTGCTGCGGGCGCTTTGCATGTCGCTGGCTCTGTTTGCTGCTGGCAGCGCCGACAGACTGCCGCAGCGCAGTAATATTTTCTGCGGCGTAGTTTTGCTGCTGCTCTGTTATCAGCCGCGCTGGCTGTGGGACGTGGGCTTTCAGCTCTCCTTTGTCACCACGGCGGGGCTGTTGTATTTTTATCCGGTGCTGAGTGGAGTCTGTGCCCGTTACATGCCTGTAGCCGCTGCCGAGGTTTTGGCGGTTTCCTTAACGGCGCAGCTGGCAGCTTTGCCGTTTTTAGTACATTATTTTCATCAGCTTTCTCTGGCCGGTTTGGCTGCCAATCTGTTTTTGGTGCCATTGCTGGAAATAGCTGTGCTGCTGACACTGGCAGGTTTTGCACTGCTGCCGCTGCTTGGCTTGGGCAAGCTGCTTTTTGTGCTGGCTGGCACGTTACTGCTACCGCTTTTAAAGCTCATCGGCTGGCTGGCGGGCTGGAGCTGGGCCACCATTACCATTGGCAGCTGGCCTTACCTGTGCAGTGCTATCTATTATTTGCTGCTGCTGTTAGTGCTGGGCAACAGCGACTGGGATGATTTTTCAAATAAAGAGCGGCGTCTGCTGATCGCTTGCTGCTGCTTTACCTTAGTTGGTATCGGCGTTTACGATAAAGTCAGGCCGCAGCCGCTGACTGTACATTTTATCGATGTGGGGCAGGGGGACGCGGCATTGGTCATCACGCCGCAGCGGCAGACGCTGCTGATCGACAGCGGTGGTCTGCGCGGTGATTATGATACAGGCCGCCGCATCATCCTTCCCTATCTGCGTTACTTGGGTATCCGCAGTCTGGATGTAATGCTTTTAAGCCACGGCCATCACGACCACGCCGGCGGTGCGGCCGCTGTATCCCAAAATCTGACAATCGGGAAAATCATTCTGCCGCAGGAGCAGCCTGCGGCAGATGTACAGGCCTTGCTGCGAAACACCAAAGCGCAGGTCGAGCATGCACAGACGGGCAGCAATTATTCCCTGGGCAATACTGAGTTGCAGATCGTCAGCGCACCTGTCAGCAGCAGTACTGCCGGTGACGCCAATGAAAGCTCGCTGATCGTACGGGTGGCCTCTGCGGGCGGCAGCATCGTCTTTACAGGTGATGCCACCGAAGACGAAGAACTGCTGGCAGCGGGGCAGATCCAGCCCAGTCAAGTACTCAAGGTCAGCCATCACGGCAGCGATCATTCTTCCTGTATGCCTTTTTTAACAGCGGTTCGTCCGCAAATAGCGGTCATCTCCGTCGGCGCCGGCAACAGCTACGGGCACCCCGGCAGCGCTGTGCTGCAAAGGCTGGCAGAAGTGGGGTCACAGGTCTGGCGAACAGACTTAGGCGGTGCCATCAAAATCACTTTTGACGGCGGCACGGTAAAATGTTATAGTTATCGGTATCAGAAGGAATATTTTTAGTGCTTCAGGATTGCCTGAAGGAGTGTGATTTTATGAAACTGGGCATCATCAGGTGTATGCAAACGGAAGACTATTGCCCTGGCACTGCTGATTTTAAAGCGGTACGTGAGAAAACAGGTGCTTTTGCGGAGGTCAGGGAAGAAATAGAGATCATCGGCTTTATAAACTGCGGTGGCTGCCCCGGTAAAAAAGCAGTCCTGCGGGCACGTGAACTGGTCAAACGCGGCGCTGATACGATCGCTTTTGCTTCCTGTATCCACAAGGGCACGCCGATCGGTTATCCCTGTCCCTTTGCGAAAAAGATGCAGCAGCTTGTTGCCGCAGATCTGGGAGCGGACATTACTTATCTTGAATATACGCATTAAAAATAGTTTCAGTATTTTGTAAGGAGCAGACGTATGGAAATCACGGCAGAAAAAATCATGCAGCAGCTGCATAAGGGCGAACTGGCCGCAAGTGTGATCGCTGTTTTTGGTGAAGAAGGCTATTACAAAGATAAGATCTCCGTTGCGTTGCCAAAGGCTGTTTTTGGTGAAGCAGCGCCGGAAGACAGAGAAATCACCGTCTTTGAACGTGATACAGATATGAAGGAGCTGTCTGCCGCCATCAATACCTATCCGTTTTTCTCCGGCCGCAGTCTGGTAGTAATTAAAGATGAAAAGCTGTGGGGCGGGAAGGATGCCGGTGAGAAACGCAAACAGCAGCAGGAAGAACTGGCCGAACTGCTGGCCGATGTACCGGAACACTGTCAGGTATTGCTGTTGGGCGAAAAAATCGACAAGCGCAGCAAGCTGTATAAAGGCCTGCTCAAAACGGCGGCTATGGTAGAATGTAAGCCTGTCAAAGCCTACCAGCTGAAACCCTGGCTGGACGATCAGGCCGCTTTGCGCGGCTGCCGGTTCGATTACGAAGCTTCGCAGACGATCATGGAATATTTATCGGTGACGGATAACGCGCCGCTGCTGCTTTTGGAGCAGGAAATAGAAAAACTGTCGGTTTACGCCGGTGAACGCAAGATCTGGACGAAAGACGATGTTGAGCAGACCTTTGCCGCCTTGCCTGAGGTTTCGCGTTTTGCATTGCTGAACGCTATCGCTGAAAAGCGGCTGGGACAGACGCTGGAGCGCCTGGGTGAAGAACGCAAGCATGGCAATACGGTGCTGGCGCTGTGCGGGCTGATCTCGTTTCAGGTGCGCCGTTTAGGACGGGTCAAGGAACTGCTGGAAGGCAGGGCTTCGCAGGCCGAGATCGCCTCGGAATTGAAAGCAGCCCCCTTTGCCGTCAAAAAAATGGTCGAGCAAAGCCGTCGTTTTGGTTTGGGCGAATTGGAACGGGCGCTGCTGGAGCTGTCGCAGCTCAATATTGAAGTGCGTTATGGCGGCAGACAGTTTGAAAAGCTGGAAGAGATACTGATCCGCCTGCTGAGTGACTGATCTGCGGTGCTGGTTGAGAAAAGCGTTTAAAGTTTCTTGTAAACACTGGACAAGCCAGACTGATGTTTGTTATAATGATGGCGATAGATCAATGGGGATCTTTCTGTTTTGCTGCCCAAAACAGGAAGGTCCTTTTTATATTTGTAGTTGTATTTCTGTTTCAGCATTGGGAAAGGAGCGCGGCACAGTGCCGCAAGTGATTACTATGATGAACAAGGAAATGTTGTATTACATCAACCCCGAACAGCAGACCCCGGAGGAATTAAAGGCTTTGCTGGAGATACATCCGGAAATCAAATTCGTTTCTTTTATGGGTGTGGATTTTGCCGGCAACGACACTGATGAAAAAGTGCCTATCAATTTGTTTCTTGAAGATATTAACGGCTTTCTGGAAGGCATGGCAGCCCAAACCGACGGTTCTTCCGTTGTTTTGCCCGGTATCGCTACGCTGAACAATGCCCGCGTCGACATGAAGATCGATAAAAGCGTCAACTGGTACATAGATTATAATTACGAGCATTTTGATGCCAATACCGGCAAAATGGTCGGTACTCTGCGTATCCCCTGTTTCCTGATCCATAACGAGGTCTTTGTCGATTCCCGTTCGATCCTGCAAAACAGCCTGGATTATGTGGAAGCGCAAATGCTGGAAATGTTCAAAAAACATCCGCAGATCGCAGGACTGGAGCATGTCGACCTGTCTCAGATCGAAAAACTGATTTTTACCTGTGCTACCGAACTGGAATTCTGGGTCAAATCCCCGCGTGAAGACGCGCCGATCGATGCACTCTCATCTTCACAGATGATGCAGGAACAATATTGGCAGCGTACACGCGGTAATGTGCGTACTGCTTTGGAGCAGACTATTGAAATGATGGAGGCCTACGGTCTGGAGCCGGAAATGGGCCATAAAGAATGCGGCGGTATCCGCGGTCAGATCGACGGGGCCGGCCATATGACCCATGTCATGGAACAGCTGGAAGTAGACTGGAAATTCAATGTTGGCCTGCAAACTGCCGATAATGAGCTGCTGGCCCGCATCATCGTCAAAGAAGTTTTCCGGATGAACGGTCTGGAGGTTTCCTTCCAGGCAAAACCGATCCCCGGTGTTGCCGGCAGCGGTGAACATACCCATGTTGGTATCGCCGCCAGACTTAAAAACGGTAAAACAGTCAATCTGTTCGCACCCGGCGATATGAAAGCTGATTTCCTTTCCGCTATCGGCTACGGCTCGATGATGGGTCTTCTGAAAAACTATGAAGTCATCAATCCCTTCATTTCGGCGACGATCGATTCGCTGAACCGTTTGAAACCCGGTTTTGAGGCTCCTGTCTGTATTGTTACCTCTCTGGGTATCAGCCCGCAGATCCCTTCCCGCAACCGTACGATCCTGGCCGGACTGATCCGCGATATCGACAGCCCGCTGGCGACCCGTATCGAGATGCGTTCGCCGAACCCCTATACTAATACCTATATCGCCATTGCCGCTTTCTATCTGGCTATGTGGGACGGTATCAAGGCCTGCGTGGAATCCGGCAAAAACCTGAAAGAGCTGGAAGCCGAGCTGTCCAAAAAAGCCGGCGTTGAAGGCTTCTATCTGGAAAAAGACCGTGAATACCGCAGTGAAGACGATGTTTTTGAAGATTTTACCGAAGCAGAGCGCAGCCGCCTGTTTGGTAAACCGCCTGCAACCGTGTGGGAAAATATGTGTGGCTTCAGCAAATATCCTGAAAAGAAAGCCGCCCTTACCAGCGGCAATATTCTGCGTCCGGAATTTATCGATTCCTTTGCTAAGGGAGCCTTAATCCGCTGGCAGACCGAGCTTTTAAACAGAATGATCCCCGAATTCCATGCCGAGATCGTAGCCATGAAATGCCTGCATGATACCGGCTTCTACAATAAATGCGACGACGAAAAATGGGCCAAGATCGCCGCTCTGCGCGTGATGCTGGCTAAAGATTCTGTCGAAGCTCCCTGTATTTTCACCATGATCCGCGAGGCTTTTGCCCGTGGTGATTTTGACAGCGCTTCCAAATTGAAGCTGGAAATGGTCAAGACCATGGAAACACTGCGCAGCAGCTATCACGATTATAAACAAAATATCATCGACTGATAAAACTATTATCACTGGACCCGCCGGTAGCTGTTATCGGCGGGTCACGTTATTTTTCACAAAATGTTTGCTTGACTGGAGCGGAGTCAAGGCCTGTATAATTTAGGCAGGGAAAACAAAGCGGACGGTATCAGTGCCGTGACGAAAGATAAATATTATTGGGGGAGCGCAAAATGAGGTGGAATAAGGTTTTTTCAAAAACAGGTCTGCTGGCAGTGATGCTGGTAGTGATCGGAATAGGAATATTTTTTTATGAACGGCAATACTGCGGGGCCGAACAGCCGGCGCGATATGAAACGCAGCAGCTGCGGCAGGTGATCACAGCTGACAGTAAGACTTCGCGGACGATCATGTGGCAGACGGCGGCGCCTGAAAGTGACGCCTGGGTGGAATACCGGCTGCAGGGCGGTCTGGATATTCAAAAAACAGCGGCGCATGGCAAAGAATTTGCAACTGACGCAGGCACTGTCTATCAGCAAAGCGTGACTTTGACAGGGCTGGAACCTGCGTCAGTATACGAATACAGGGCCGGCAGCGGCAAAGAATTTTCAGACTGGCATACATTGCAGACAGACGGCGGCGGTGCTTTTTCCGCTTTGATCTTCGGTGATTCGCAAAGCCTTGATTATAATGTCTGGCGGCAAACAGCGTCAGCTGCCTATGCTAACGACAAAGCGGCCGCCTTTTTCATCAACATGGGCGATCTGGTCGATAACGGCGAACAATACAGCCAGTGGCGCAGCTGGTTTCGCGGTGCGGCAGGACTGCTGCCGCAGATACCTGTAGCCCCCATCAGCGGCAACCACGAAAACTATTCGCTGCAATGGAAGCCCTACAAGGGTGACTTGTATCTAACTTTGTTCGACCTGCCGCTAAACGGGCCGGAAGGTCTGCAAAAACAGGCTTACAGCTATGATTACGGCGAGGTGCATTTTGCTGTTATCGATACGCAGCTGGAAGAATTAAAAGACTGGCAGCCTGATTTGGTTGCACGGCAGGTTAAATGGCTGGAAAACGATCTGGCAGCCAGCAACAAAAAATGGAAAGTAGTTTTAGTGCACCGCAGTCTGTTCCGTTATCAGGATGGTAAACCGAACGAACTGGGCGCGGCCCTGCTGCCGGTTTTGGACCGCAGTAATGTAGACGTAGTTTTTTCGGCACATATCCATACCTATGGACGTACGGCGCCCTTTAAAAACGGTAATGTAGCAGGACAGGGAACGGTCTATATTTCTTCTGGGCGCAGCGGTGACAAGACCTGGGCCGGTTCGCGGGCCAAACCGCAGGAAGTGGTTTTTGACAATGTGCTCGATCAGCCTAATTATATGAAACTTACTGCTGACAGTCACAAACTTACTGTTACCAGCCTGAAGCAGGACGGCAAGCTCATCGACACAATGACGCTGACAAAATGACAAGCTTCTGATTTTTTGATATAATAATACTATTAACAAATCAATGAATGGAGTGACATCATGGCTAAAGACAGTTCTTTTGACGTTGTCTCGCAGGTCGATATGCAGGAAATGGACAATGCGGTCAATCAAACGAAAAAGGAGATCGCCCAGCGTTATGATTTCCGCGGCAGTGATGCCAGTATCGAATTAGAAGAAAAATGCATCAAATTGGCAGCCGAAGACGAATACAAGCTCAACGCAATTATCGATATGCTGCGTGCCCGCATGGCCAAGCGCGATATCCCGCTGCGCTGCCTGGAGCTGGGCAAGGTAGAACCGGCTTCCAAAGGTACGGTACGCCAGACGCTGAATATCCTGCAGGGCATACCCAAAGAAAAAGCCAAAGCGATCGTGGCTGCTATCAAAGCTATGAAGCTGAAAGTAACTGCCCAGATGCAGGACGATCAGGTGCGCGTGAGCGGCGCCAAAAAAGACGAATTACAGGCAGTAATCCAAATGCTCAAAGCAGGCGACTTCGGTGTCGATCTGCAATTCATCAATATGCGCTGAACAGGTTTGTAAACGCTTCCTGCTTATGTAGGAAGCGTTTTTTAGTTTCTCGGCAATGTGACTTGTTAAGGTCTGATAGGTAGCAGATTTTTCAGCTGTAGGTGTTGCTTAAAAATCTGCAAAAAATATGTATACATGTATACATAGAAAAATTAAAAAAATAAAATTTTAAATTAAGGATATAAATAAGCCGCAAGGCCTGATGACAAGTAGTTGAACATCTTTCAGAAGACTTCGTTTGCAGCAGACAAACAAAACTTGATTAGGGGGGGACATGTGTTATAATTGACTCAACAAAATAAATAGCAGTAATTCTTAATCATAACGTCAGCGCTAAAGCAATAATTGCCTGAATGTCGATCCCGTCGGTAAAATGGTTGAGAATTTACAGTTTGTACTACGAGAGATGGTAAAGCTGGTTTGGTATCTTGTTTAAGATACTATCAGACAGTTTTATCGTTCTACGATAAAACTGCTTTTTTATTTTGTAGTAAAAATTATATATTGTTGGAATCAGGTACATTGTTGGTCTGTCAATAATGTTTAACAGGGAAGTCCGGTGTGAATCCGGCGCTGTCACGCAACTGTATTAGGGAGCTTCAGCATTGCAGTCCTTTCACTAAGGGATGCTGGAGTAATGATCTTGAGTCAGAGTGCTGACTGGTTCTATCTTTTGAACAGCCTGCGTAGACAGACTGGGAGAAAATTTTGCAGAGATATTTAAGTTTGGCGTTTTGCCAGACAAATATTTCTGCGGACGCTATGATTATGCGCTGAAACCAGCAGCGCGGAAATTTTAGTATTTTCGACCAGAAAAGCGGAGCAGGCTGTTTGGTAAAAACAAACGCTGCACTTTCACCGTAGGGACTGGTTGAAAATGCAGCGTTATTTTTTAACAAAGAGTGGGAGGATGGATTTGTATGAGGAAAGAAAGAAGAGGACTGCGGCAAGCAGCCATAACGGCTGGTATTTTAACTGCTATGGGCGTTTGCACATTAGGGGGGGACGTGAGACCTCTGTGGGCGGCAGAAGCAACTGAAAACGCAGTGGAACCAGCAGTGACGCAGGATGTCCAAGCTGCGGCAGATGAAACTGAAAACGATGGTATGTCTTTTGATCTGGAGGGCGTAACTGTTGAGGCGAAGCGGCCTGATTGGGAAGCTAAGCTATCACCTGGTACGGTAACGGTTATTCGCCCCGATGACTACAAAGGCGAGCAGAAAGACCTGCCGGACTTTTTAAAAATGGTTCCCGGCGTACATGTACGCGAGGTAAACGGTAAAGGTCAGTATACAACAGTCAGCGTACGTGGTTCTACTGCGGCGCAGGTCGGTGTTTTTGTCGACGGCGTGCTGTTTAATCTGGGCGGCGACGCGGCGGCAGATATTTCTACTATTCCTGTACATAATGTAGAACGGATCGAGGTCTACCGCGGTTACATACCGGCGCGCTTTGGCGGTACCTTTATGGGCGGCGTTATCAATATCGTTACCAAACGGCCTACTAAAGCTAACGTGCAGGCCAGCTTCGGCAAAAGCTCCTTTGGCGGCTACAAGGGTAATTTACAAATCGATGCTCCATTGGGTGGCGGCGCTTTGATGGTCGGTATCAACCGTGACCAAAGTGACGGCGATTTTAAATATAAAAATTTTGCTAATGATGCAAGATATCAACAGGAATTGAAAAGATTAAATACAGCAATATATGGTGATCCTAATAACGCAACTATTGGCGGAAGAATGGGTATATTATATGTCAATAAAGTTATTGAGGAATATACAGATGGAGGATCAGGTGGGGCAATAAAAAATTATCTTTCTATGGATCAGTGCATGGATATCTTGAATAGTGACCTATCTGAAATGAGAGACAAACTTAATCATATTAGAGACGACCTGTATGAATATTGTCCTGATGAGTATAAGAGTACGTGGAATGATGATTTTCAGACAAGTGTTGCTAATAAATTTGAGCGAGTTGTGGCATATAAGGATGTAGTTAAAACATATGAAAGCCCTGAACGCTGGCGTAAGGCTAATGATTATAAAAATACAGATGTTATCGTAAAATGGCAGGATGACCACTGGCTGGCCAAAGCTACCTGGAAACAGATCAAACGGCATTTGCCGTTTCCCTATAATAGTAATTATGCCAGCCTGGCAGGTATAGATACAGATGGGCCCACTCACGACTTAGTTGGCGGAGGAATTCCGGGATCTAATTTTTTTGAAAGCCCGCTTAATATCTATGTGCACCGTAATCAAAAACTGACGGCAAAGGAAGCCTTGCTGGGGCGGCGCGATACGGTTGGCAATTTAGAGTGGGGCTGGAGCTTAAATTATTTGAAGCAGAATAAAGATTATTATGTTGATAACTGGCAATGGATAGAAAAAAATTCCGGAGCGATGTTAAATTCATATGCTGCCAATAGCCTGTGGAGCAAGTATGACAGCCGCCGCCTGGGGGGGAAGATAGACGGCAGCTATAAAGCCGGCGATCGGCATCTGATCGAATTTCTGGTAGACGCCTCTAAAGAAAAAATGGATATTGACGGCTGGCGGATGCATGATTTTGAAAATTCCAGCGAAGATACCCGCGGCAGATGGCGTAACTACTATGAGCAGGAGATCATTAATGCGCAGATTCAGGATACGATTACATTAAATAAAAAAGGTGATTTTTATCTGACGCCCAGCGTTCGTTATAATCGTTCTAAGATTTTAGGGCGCAGCGACCGTTATGACGAAAAGAATGATCCGCAAAATGTAAAATGGTTCCATCAACAGGATGAGCAAACTGATGATAAAGTGACCTGGCAGCTGGCGTTGAAAAAGCAGTTTAACGACCACTTTACGCTGCGGGCGACAGGCGGTACTTACTACCGGCTGCTCAATATGTACGAGATCGCTGGTGACGGCGCCGGAATTTGGCCTATGCCGAACGTAGGCGGCACTGACAGCGTGTTCCCTATGCCGGAAGAAGGCAAACAGTGGGATGTAAGTGCTATTTGGGACGGCAAGGCATTGGGAGCCGACACGGCTAAATTCCAGCTGACTTATTTTGGCCGTGATTCTGAAAACCTACTGCAGTTGATGAGTCGGAATTTCTTCTTTTTCTACACTAACGCTGCCAAAGCAAAAGTCAATGGCTTGGAAATACAGGCAGACATGTCTTGGCAGAAATGGGATGTTAATTTACAAGCGACCTATACTAAACCTAAAGACGTGTTCTATGATATGACTAAACTGCCTGGTTATGACTCCAATACCATTGCTGGAAGCTTGACCTACCAGCCCCAATGGGAAGGCACAGCGCGCCTGACCTATCGGCCCGATACTAACTGGAGTTTATTTACGCAGCTGCGGTATGTGGACTGGATGGTTACAGACCCGATACCGTTAGCTACTGGCGCTGTACAGCGCCAGTCCTCGCTGACGACTATGGATGTGGGCGTAAAATATAAGTTTAATAAATCCTTGCAGTTGGCAGTGGGCTGTAATGATGTCTTGAATAAAGCTAATGATATGTATTTAAGTATGGCTGGTACCGGCGAGCTAAGAAATATCCAATACCCGATTCAGGGGCGCACTTATTATGCGACTCTGCAATATACTTACTAAAATAACAGGCGGCAGTATGCCTGGGAGGTGAGGCCAATGATTTAATCGAGGTTTTATAAAAAGAGAGCAGTAAATATTATTACAAAAATATTTTTAAATTAAAGGAGCGTGTAAAAAATGAGTGAAAATTTATTCGCCTATACAGCTACAAATTCTGGTTATTCCCAAGGTACTGCAGGTGCGATCAACGGTGATAGGGCTGCGGCTGCCACTGCTTTAACGGCTGTAAAAAACAAAATTACAGGGCTGAATGGTGATCCGGCTTTCTTTAATTATTTTGATAGAAACAGCAGCCGTCTGGTGCTGCGCCAATATAATTATACTTCTACCTCTGAACCTAATCAGATCATTGACCCGCAGGCTGCTACCTGGTCTTCTTTGGTTACTCCTATAGTTTGGTCTGGTGTTGCCAATTTGCATGGTGTTGCTACCAGCGGTAAATGGCTTTTGGGTACCGGCTATGATCTGTCCAAAATCGCTGTTGTCAATATGGACACCAATTACGAACAAACTCACGAATATGCTTTCCCGGCAGATTTCCCGACCTTTGCCAATCCTTATACCGATGGCGTTTTCCACGGCGAGGCATTGACTGTAGTTGGCAGTAAATTGTATGCTTTGTTCTATGTCAATAAAGGCAGTGGTTATGCTACTTATTACGACAGTGTTGTGGCAAGATTTGCTATTAGCGCAAGAGGAACATTAACTTATGATAATGCTTATGTAACAGTCGGTAAAAATTCCTTTACACTTGATTTATATGATAATAAGCTGTATGTCTGCTCGCTGGGCGGTATGCAAAATGCAGGCAGCGGCAATGCTGATACCAATCTGTGCATCGTTGACTTGGCAAACTTTACACAAACTGGTGTAACTACAGTCAATATCACAAACCCGACTCAAAAAGGCGACTTCCGTGACATTTCTATTCTGGATGATAATAATGTTTATATTTTCGCAGGTCATTATGACAGTGGTTTTGCGAATCTGGTAGGCAGCGTTTATTACACCACTTTGGCTAATATTACTACTCCGGCTAACTGGACAGAAGTCGTAGCAATTAATGACCCTGGTTATTTGTGGGGCATCCATGCTGACGGCAGCCGCTTGTGGCTTGTTAAAGGTACTCCGATCGCTGTTTATGACGGAACTCCCACTACGGCAGTAACAGCAAGCAGAACCTTTAGCATTACCGAAATGAGCGATTATACTGGTGGTAACCTCAACTCTGCCTGCTTCATCGCTCCGTCTATTCCTGCCACCCGCGGTCTGAATCTGGCTGTTGCTTCCAAGTCTTTGGCATCCCATATTCGCTTGGCCAAAGAAGCCCGCGAACTGGCTGAAAAAGCAAAGAAATAATGAACCCTATATAAATTAAAAGTTGATTTTCTGACAAGCGTGTCTGCATTGCCTGCTTTTGGCGGGTAATGCGGCAGCTTGTTATATTTGCTTAGTGCAGTATTATTAGTGCACTAAGCAAATATATATTAAATAAAGTATGAGTGGAGTGGATAGTGATGTATAGATTTTTTACAGTGGTATTATTAAGTTGTTCTTTACTGCTTCCGGCTTATGCTGCCGAAAAGCAGGAAGAGATACCTGCCGACCCATGGGCTTTTGAGCTTTCTGTGCAGCCTAAAAAGACTGAGGCAGAACTGGAGGCAGAACGTTGGACCCTGCTGATGAGCAGCGAGACCGGAAATTATTTGTTTGAGTATGACAGTATCACTCCTGTCGAAGACGCAGAGGGAAATAAAAGCAAAAATGAAAAACAGGTTTTGATGCGTACTGTTTTTAAAGATATTAAAGTTTTAGAACAGTTGAATAAAAACTATGCGGCTAAGCTGGAAACAGGTGAAAAAGCAGCTTATTGCGATATGCTGCTTGTTTTTGACCTGCGCAAACAGCTTTATAAAACTGTGCAGACTAAGGTTTATACTGGGGAAGGCAGAATTATTGATGAACGCAGCGGCGCGGGTATATGGAAAAAAGTCCCCGGACAGAGTTTTGCCGATACTTTGTTGAAATTTTTGTTGAAAAATGATAAACATAACTAGAATAAGGAGCGGTGAGAAGCGTATGAAGATCATTGCGGCAATTATTTTCAGTTTAAGTATTTTAATGGCAGTGCAGGGCTTCGCTGCCGAGGAAAGCGGCATATGATGGTACTTTTGCTGATTATTTTTATCATGCGGGTAATTGTGGCACCTGTAAAAATGCAAGCATGGTTTATTTTATGAGCGAGGTGGCGCCGGATGTTTTGAACAGGGACGTTAAGCAGTATGGCGGCAGTGTTCGTAATTTGTTGCAGGGTAACGATTGGTTGCGCGAGAAGAATTTTGAAATTGGTGAGGAGTCTGAAAAGGCTGTATTTGACGAGATGGTACAGAATATTTTTGTACAGGAGTGTTCTGTTGTGTGCAGGCAGATCAGAAGTCGGTTTTTGTATATGCACGAGCATCAGAAAACGGTTTTAAGAAAAGACAGATGCATTGGAAAATTGGAAGATATATCCAGACAGCGTGAAAGAACAGCGGCTGTTTTACGGGAGAAAGATCAACAACTTGTAAAATTGGAGCGGCAGTTGTTCAAACAATCTAAATTGCTGGCATCTCTGCAGGACGAACTGAAGCTTAAAAATAAACTGTTAGATGACATCAAAACTGAGTATAGATATATGAAGGAGTGCATAAACAGTGAAAACAATGATATGGAATTGCCTGCGACCGTAGAGTATCTTGATACGAAAACTGTTGCTGCGTTGCGGGTTGCCGTTATCGGAGGTCGCGATGACTGGCAGAACCGTTTGAAGCAAAAGTATCCTGATTTTATTTTTATCGGGGTAAAAGAAGTAAATTATGATGTGAACGTGCTTGATAAGGCTGATGTAATAGTGTTTAACTGGACATATGTCGGGCATAGTGTGTATAGTAAACAAAAAGACTATCTTGGAAAATTTTCCAAACCGCTGGTTTATACCCGCGGCAATGAGGAGATATTGTTGCGTGAGTTGGCGCGTTACGTATAACGGACACAGCATCTTTATTTTTAAGATTGCTGTGTCCTTTATAATATATGAATTTCATTTTTTATAATCAAGAAGGTGTTTATGGCAGGGGTATACATAGTATATACCTGCTAATTTTTCTTTATAATAGGAATTTCTATTTTGGATATGAAATTACTATGTGAATCTGATGTCCAGTAATTTTTAAATGTTTTTATAAAAATGGTATTACTTAAATTAAGATCAAGCGCTGCACAGAAGTCTGTTATTTGTGGTTGGGCGTAGTTTAAAGCATCATGAAAGTTATGATTTACAAAAATTTGAAGATATAAATCATAATTTTTTGTGTAATTATAGTTATTTTCATTAGTCTTACAGAAAACCTGGTAAAAGTCGGGCTTTTTATCAAGACAGGAAAGGGTAAATATAAATCCTGTTAAATCGTATTCTTTGATGCCATTATTGTCTGTTGCTGAACTTAACAGTTCAGCTGCAATTAAAAAACGTTCTTTTTGTGATTTGCTTAAGGTGATTTGGTCGCTGACTAAAAAGTATTCTTTTTCCTGATATGACAGGGTAATTTCATTTAGTTTTCTTGAATTGTATGTTTCTATTAAATTTATTTTACTTTGAATAGCATCACATAGTTTATTTATGATAGCTTTTTGCTTGGTCAGAGTATTTAATTGTTTATGCAATAGTTCTAATATGTTATTTGTGTCTCTATTATCAAGAAAAGTAATTATATCTTTTAAATGAAAGCCCATTTTTTTTAAATCCAGAATGATACCTAAAATAAAATATTGTTTGAGAGAATACATTCTATAGCCATTGTTATCAATAAAGGCTGGTTTAAGGATATTTTTTTATCATAAAAAATTAGTGTTTGTTTAGATATTTTATGTAGTTCAGCTAATTCTTTTGCAAAGAAGTAATTGTCTTTTATTGACATTTAATAATTCCTCCTATTGACTTTATAGTAACTATAAGGTGTATTATTCATTATGATATCACAAATTACCAAATAATTCGATAAAATAATATAGTTTTTGTTTGTGTATTATAACTATAAAGAAGGGAAGTTAAAATGATGAAAAAATTTTCAGGAAATGTACTTGTTTTAGCTGCTGTTTTCAGTATGATTCATCAGGGAATGTTGTTTGCAGAGGAGTTGAATACATATAATTTGGACGAGGTACTTGTTACCGAATCGAGGCTTGAAAAAGAAAAAGAAATGAATACTCCGGCTGCTACTGAAATATTTACCAAGGAAGATATAAAAAATTATAATGGCAGTAATGTGCAGGAGATATTAGAATATGCTACAGGAGCAATTGCCGCCCAGCCAACAGGTGTTGGGTCTACTTTTGGTATGCGCGGATTAACTGGTGCGAGCAGAAATCCAACTATTTTAATTGACGGCGTACCTTTAAATATGCAGGGATTTGGTAATTTAGATGCAATCCCGGTCAATGCTGTGGAAAGGATTGAAATCATAAGAGGCACCGGCGCTGTTTTATACGGTACTGATACGCTGACGGGCGTTATAAATATCATTACGAAAAAATCGCAGCAGGTTTCTATGAGTGCAGGTTATGGCAGCAGAGGCAAACGATTGGCTTCCTTAAATGCAAATGGTGATAAATTTGGTGTTTCATATAGCCATGACAGGGTTGCTGAACGTAATTGGTATACTTCTTCAAAAACTTCTAAGGGGAGGTGGATGGAAAAAAACAGTGCGCTGTTAAAATATACGCCTAATGATAATTTTGCTTTCCGATATTTAATTACAGATAATCAGAATACTTATGATAAATTTCAAAAATCTAAACCTAATGGTAACAATGATACTACAATTGCTTTCCATGATTTGAACATGGTATACAGGAATAAGGGAATTAATATCACACTGTTTGGGCAGCAGAGAAAGTATGAGAATGATTATTATAATAATTCCGGGACTTTAGTTCCTAAAAGTTCTTTGCGCAGGAAAAGTTATAACTATGGAGCAGATACCAGATATAATTTTAAAACCGGTAAGTATGATATAACAACTGGGTTGGAAATAGCTTTAGAAGCTGATTCACATGGTAATGTTAAAGGGACTTCTTTTGATTTGGATATGATTAAACGGCATAGGAAGGCCATATATTTTCAAGTCGTCAATGATGTAAATGATAAAACACAGTTTTCTTTCGGCGGCAGAGAAGTGATGTATGACAAGATGAAGAATGAATTTTTACCATCTTTCCAGATTTTGCATAAACTTAGTAAAAAGGATTCACTGTTTTTTAATGTCAATAAATCATTCAGAATACCAACGATAGGAGATCAGTACTCGGACAGTGATGCCGTAATTTTTAACGATGATCTTGGACCGGAAATTGGCTGGAACTATGAAATCGGCTGGAAAAAGTTGCTTTCGGACAGGGAAATGTTAAAATTATCTTTATACCATTTGGATATCGATAATCGTATTTATACTCAAAAAATCGATGATGATCACAGCATGGTCGTGAATGCCAATAAATTTAAGAATACAGGTGTTGAGTTATCATATGAGGGACAGTTAAATGAGCAGTGGAAATTAAAAACTGCGGTGGCATTCTCTGATCCAAAGCAGAATAATAAGCCGGGAGATGCTTTTCAAAGATGTGACGATAAATTGCTTATAAACAGTGTTTTGACTTATAAAACAGGTAAGATTACAAGTAATCTTTTGCATCAGTACGCCGCCATGCGCTATAATGCTTTCAATCCTCAGTCTGGCAAAGGTATTAAGCAATATTTGAGTTTTAATACTACTTATAAGTTTGATAAAGAAAACAGTGTGAAGTTTGCCGTTAATAATCTTTTAAACAGAACTGAAGAAATGGCCGCTTCCAGAGGTACGTTGCTGCCTTGTAGAGATTGGTTTATTTCTTATGAAAGAAATTTCTAAAAAATATATTTATTTTGTGAATCTAAACAGAGGAAAATGTATGCAAAAAGCGTTATTGGTATTAATTTTACTATTTTCATGGTTTGTTTCGGGCTGCAGCGAAGAGCGCAGTAATGTATCTGGAGAAGCAGGCATTTATTCAATAATGGATGCACGCGGGAAAATAGTTGCTTTTCACAAGCCGCCACAAAGAATAGTCTGCCTTAATTATAGCGCCTGTGAGATATTAACGGAATTAATCCCGTTGTCTGATGTAATCGCGACTGATAAATGGGCGCATGAAGAGGATCTGTCAAATTGTACGGAAGTAATAAAAGACATACCTGTTTGTGAAGATAATGTTGAGAGTATCTTGGCCTTTAAACCGGATCTGGTTATTTTGGCAAGTGGCAGAGGGACAGTCTTGGGGGAACTGTTGGATACGATAGATGTGAAAAATTGTATTTTACAGCAGCCTGAGAATATTTATAAGATACCAGATTATATTAAATTATTGGGAAAACTGGTAGATAATGAAGCTGCAGCGGAAAAAATGGCTGCAAAAGTTTCAGGGTATCTGAAGGCTGAGCGGGATACTCCGCGGATATCTGGAGTATTATTGCTGCATCCTAATGGAGGAACAGGTCATAAAGGGTCTATGAGTAATAGTGTTTTTGAAACTTGTAATATTGAAAATTTAGCTGCTCGGTATGAAAATTTTGCTGGAAATTATCTGGGAAAGGAGCAAATTGTAGCATTAAATCCGGAAAGACTTATAGTTTTGGATTGGTCGTTTGGTGGTCAGCATAAAAGTGCGGCAACAAGAAAAAAAGAAGTTTTGGAAGATCCGGGTTATCAGAGTATTGATGCTGTCAAAAATGGCAGAGTGATAATCCTGCCTATGAAGTATTTTAATTGTAATACACAATATGTAATAAACAATATGGAAAAGTTAAAAAAAGAACTTGCAAAAACTGTTTGACTAAGATGCCTGCTGAAGGCTGTTCTTTTTTCAATTTTGTTAAGAACAAATTTACGGTCACCGCCCGGGATAAGAGCTTTGAGGACGGAGTGACCGTATTTTGTTTTAACTTTACAAACTTTACATTGATTTTACAAAACCATGCTAACGGATTTTACTTTACTGGGCTATGCTATAGACATAGTCAGAAAACTACAAACAAATCATAAAATTTTGGAGGCTATAGTGATGAAAATGAACAAAAAAGTAGCAGGTATTTTATTAGCAGCAATGAGCACGATGATTTTTACAGGCTGCGGCAGCAGTGAACCTGAGAAAAAGGCTGATACTGCGGCAGTCGGCAGCAAGATCGTCGTTATCTCCCGTGAGGATGGCAGCGGTACCCGTGGCGCTTTCATAGAACTGTTTGGCATCGAAAAGAAAGATGCTAACGGCAAAAAAATCGATCATACTACTGACAATGCTGCGATCACTAATAATACTTCTGTTATGATGACCACTGTTGCCGGTAATAAAGACGCTATCGGCTACATTTCTCTGGGTTCTTTGAACGACACGGTCAAAGCACTGAAAATAGACGGTGCTGAGGCCAGTGCTGCCAACGTCAAGAGCGGTGCTTATAAAATCGCCCGTCCCTTCAATATCTGCACTAAAAACGGCTTAAGCGAAGTTGCTCAGGATTTTGTGACCTTCATCATGTCGAAAGAAGGCCAGGAAGTAGTTGCCAAAGCCGGCTGCATCGGTGACGAGAAAGCCGCTCCTTATAAAGGGACCAAACCGGCAGGTAAGGTTGTCGTTGCGGGTTCTTCTTCTGTAACTCCGGCAATGGAAAAACTGAAAGAAGCTTACTTGAAAATCAATCCTGCGGCTAACATCGAAATTCAGACCAGTGATTCCACTACAGGCGTCAAATCTGCGATCAGCGGTATCTGCGACATTGGCATGGCGTCCCGCGAGCTGAAAAAGAGCGAACTGGACCAGGGCTTGAAAGCTACAGTCATTGCTACTGATGGTATCGCGGTTATCGTCAATAAAGACAACAAGGTCAGCGATTTGAAGAAAGAACAGGTCGAAGCGATCTTTACCGGCAATACTACCGAATGGAACAAACTGTAAGCTGATAAAAATCATATCTGAAACATCAACGGCTGCCTTTCGGGGCAGCCGACTGTATAATGCGAGGACATATGGAGAAACGCAAAGAAGAGATAATGAAATTTGTTTTTCTGCTGGCGGCGTGCGTATCTATCGCCATGGTGGCGATGATCTGTCTGTTTTTATTCGCCAACGGCCTGCCGACTATCGGTAAGATCGGGATAGCAGACTTTTTCCTGGGTGAAAGATGGCGTCCGGCTAATGATATTTACGGCATCCTGCCGATGATCTTGGGCAGTTTATACGTTACTTTGGGGGCTATCGTTGTGGGTGTGCCGGTGGGTATACTGACGGCGATCTTTATGGCGCGTTTCTGCCCCGGGAAAATATATAACGTGCTGAAGCCTGCTGTAGAGTTGTTAGCGGGTATTCCTTCCGTAGTTTACGGTTTTTTTGGCCTGGTAGTAATGGTACCGCTGATCCGCGAACATGTAGGCGGAACCGGCAGCAGTATGCTGACTGCTTCACTGCTTTTGGGTATGATGATCCTGCCGACACTGATCAGTGTGGCCGAGGCTGCCTTGCGGGCAGTGCCCAACAGTTATTACGAAGGGGCTCTGGCTTTGGGGGCAGGCCATGTCCGCAGCGTATTTTTTACGATCGTGCCGGCTGCTAAGTCGGGTATCATGGCGGCGATTATTCTGGGGATGGGCCGTGCTGTCGGCGAAACGATGGCGGTGATCATGGTTGCCGGTAACCAGGCCCGGATGCCGATAGGCCTTTTGGAAGGCGTGCGCACGATGACGACGAATATCGTTATTGAAATGGGTTATGCTGCCGATCTGCACCGTGATGCCCTGATCGCTACGGCAGTAGTACTGTTTATTTTCATCATGATCATTAATCTGACGTTTTCGTACTTGAAAGGTAAGGTGGTGCAGCAATGACAGGGTTGAAAGCACAGCTTAACCGCAGGTTGTATGAGTGTGGTCGTGATCCGCTGTCGCTGTTTTTGCTGGGCTGCGTGGTGGCTGCGGCGCTGACGACTTTTCTGGTACTGAGTTTTTTACTGGGCTATATTTTGTGGCAGGGGCTGCCTAATATCGAAGCCAGCCTCTTTGCCTTGCATTATAATTCCGAGAACGTTTCGCTGTTTCCTGCTTTAATAGATACAGTTCTGATGGTGCTGCTGGCTTTGGCTATCGCAACGCCGCTGGGTATTTTTGCAGCCGTGTATCTGGTGGAATATGCCAGCCGCGGTAACAAACTGGTGGGAGTAGTGCGGGTGACTGCCGATACTTTGGCGGGTATCCCTTCCATCGTTTACGGCTTGTTCGGTATGCTGTTTTTCGTCACTTATTTAAAATGGGGGTATTCGCTGCTGGCCGGTGCCTGTACTGTTGCGATCATGATCCTTCCCCTCATCATGCGCACAACGGAAGAAGCTTTGAAGGCTATCCCGGACAGTTACCGTGAGGGAAGCTATGGTTTGGGCGCGGGCAAGCTGCGTACTGTTTTCGCCGTAGTCCTGCCTTCTGCTGTCCCCGGGATTTTAGCAGGCGTTATCCTTGCTATCGGCAGGATCGTGGGCGAAACGGCAGCGCTTATCTATACATCCGGCACGGTGGCGGCGCTGCCAGATGGAGTGCTGTCATCGGGCCGAACTCTGGCGGTGCATATGTATGTGCTGGCCAGCGAGGGCCTGTATATGAAGCAGGCTTATGCGACAGCCGTCATTCTGGTTGTGATCGTTATTGCGATCAATGCTTTATCGAACCGGCTGGCCAAACAATTGATGAAGGGAAAATAATATGGACGCAAAAATAGCTATTGAAAATTTAGACCTGTATTACAGCGAGTTCCAGGCGCTGAAAAATATCAATATGCGGATCCCGGAAAAGGAGATCACTGTTTTTATCGGGCCGTCCGGCTGCGGCAAGTCGACGCTGCTGAAATCTTTGAACAGGATGAACGATCTGATCGAAGGCTGCCGTATTACCGGTAAGGTATTACTGGACAATGACGATATTTACGCTAACGACGATGTGAACCTGCTGCGTAAACGTGTCGGGATGGTTTTTCAAAAGCCGAATCCGTTTCCCATGAGTGTTTATGACAATATTGCTTTCGGACCGCGTACACATGGCGTAAAAGGCAAAGCCAAGCTTGACGATATGGTAGAGGAAGCTTTGCGTAAGGCGGCGATCTGGGATGAGGTCAAGGACAGGCTTGATAAAAGTGCTTTGGGCTTTTCCGGTGGTCAGCAGCAGCGGCTCTGTATTGCCCGTGCTTTGGCAGTGCAGCCGGAAGTCCTGCTGATGGACGAACCGACCTCGGCGCTGGACCCGATCTCGACCCTCAAGATCGAAGATCTGGCTATGGAGTTGAAACAAAACTATACTATCGTCATTGTTACTCACAATATGCAGCAGGCGGTGCGTATTTCTGATAAAACAGCCTTCTTCCTTTTGGGTGAGGTGATCGAGTTCAACGATACTGATACTTTGTTTGCCAATCCGCAGGAGAAAAAGACTGAAGATTATATTACGGGGAGGTTTGGCTGATGGTAAGAAGCAGATTTGCGGCGCAGATGGAGCTTTTGAACACGGAACTGATCGTCATGGGCACTTTATGCGAGAATGCTTTGGAGCATGTAATGCAGGCTTTGCAGGAGGATAACGATGCTCTGAACAGAGAAATTGTTATTTTAGGCAAACGCACAGAGGAAAAAGAGCGTGAAGTAGAGAATATTTGTATAAATCTGCTTTTAAAACAGCAGCCGGTTGCTTCTGATCTGCGTCAGATTTCAGCGGCGCTGAAAATGATCACGGACCTGAGCCGTATCGGCGAGCAGGCGGGCAATATTGCTGAAATTTTAGGCAAGGCCGAGTTTGGCCGTGACTACGACACAACGCTGCTGCAGCAAATGGCGACGGCGGCGAAAAAAATGGTCAGCACCAGTCTGGACGCTTTCGTAAAAGGCGACCTGCGGCTGGCACAGCAGGTGGAACGTGACGACGACATTGTTGACGAATTGTTCAGCAAAGCAAAAAAAGAATTGATCCAGGTCATACGCAGCACTCAGGATAGCGGTGAGCAGGCTATCGATTATCTGATGATCGCCAAGTATTTTGAAAAAATCGGCGACCATGCGGTCAATATTTCCCAGTGGGTGCTGTTTATGATCACAGGAGCACATGAGGAGGATACTGTGCATGATCTTTTGCGTGGAGGACGATCCTAATATTCGTGAACTGGAAGTTTATACATTGCAGTCCGTCGGTTTTAAAGCATTGGGCGTCGGCAGCGGTGAAGAGTTGTTTAAAGCACTGGAATGTGCTAAGCCGACTTTGATCCTGCTGGATATCATGCTGCCAGGAGATGATGGCATAACGCTGTTGAAGCAGCTGCGCAGTGATAAACGTACAGCCCAGGTGCCGGTCATCATGGCTACCGCCAAGGGCTCCGAGTTCGACAAGGTACACGGACTGGATAACGGTGCTGATGATTATATCGCCAAACCCTTTGGCATGATGGAAATGGTGTCGCGGGTGAAGGCCGTATTGCGCCGCTATAAGCAGGATGACAAGCAGGGCAGGCTTACTGCCGGCGAACTGGTGATGGAAATTGATAAACACCGCGTGTTGGTTGGCGGGCAGGAAGTTATACTGACTTTTAAAGAATTCGAGCTTTTGCATAAACTGCTGGAACGCCCGGGGCAGGTGTTTACGCGCGAACAGCTTTTAACTGACATTTGGGGTTATGATTTTGCCGGTGAGACGCGTACTGTCGATGTGCATGTACGCACGCTGCGTCTGAAGCTGGGCAAGGCGGGCTCGTTGATCGAGACAGTACGCGGCGTCGGTTATCGTATAGGAGCTGGCTATGAGAAATAAAATTTTCAGCGGACTGCTGTGGTTATCGACAGCGGCTGTGATCATTGCTTCCGTGTTGATCGCCGTGATCATGTATCAGGGGTCGATGACAACGATGCAGCATGATTTGAGGCAGGAAGCTGCTTTTATCAAAATAGGTATGGAGCAGGGCGAAAAAAGTTATTTACAGGCTTTACAGGCTGAAGGAAATAAGGTGACACGGGTTACTTTGGTCGCGCCTGACGGCAAAGTCCAGTATGATAATTATGTGCCTGCCGAAAAAATGCTCAATCACAAAGACCGGGAAGAAGTACAGTCAGCGCTGACTGACGGCGTTGGTTGGGCAGAACGTATGAGCGACACCCTGTCGGAAAAAACTTTTTATTATGCGCTGCGATTGGAAAACGGTGATGTGCTGCGTGTTGCCCGAACTACTGATTCTGTTTTTGCGACAGTGGCAGGCAGTATTCCTTATATGATAGCAGTAGTGCTGCTTGTGGCTTTTGTTGCCATGCTTTTAGCCCGCCGGATAACTAATAAAATGGTTTTGCCGCTGGAACAGGTCGATTTGGAGCATCCTCTGGAAAATGATACTTACGATGAATTGGCGCCTTTTTTAACACGGATCTCTCAACAGCAAAAACAGGTTTCAGAAGGATTGCAGCAGCTGCGTCAAAAGCAAAACGAACTGACAGCAATTACTCAGAGCATGAATGAAGGGCTGATCCTTTTGAATGACAGACAGAATATTTTGTCTATCAACGACAGTGCGGCCAGATTATTTGGTTTGCAGGGCAACGAAGTGGCTGGTAAAAATATTCTGACCTTGGAACGGGGACAGGAAGTGCAGGAACTGCTGCAGAAGGTTGCCGCTGCCGGCAGCGGTGAAAGTCTTTATCAGAAGGATGGACGTTATTATCAGCTTTGCGGCAGCAGTGTTGGCGGCAAGGGCAGTGTACTGCTGATTTTTGATGTTACGGAAAAACGTGCGGCAGAAACATTGCGGCGGGAATTTTCAGCGAATGTTTCCCACGAATTGAAAACGCCGCTGCAGTCGATTCTGGGGTACGCCGAGATCATGAAAAACGGCCTGGTCCAGGAAGGTGACAAGCAACGTTTTCTGGAAAAAATCTACAGCGAAGCTGGGCACCTGATTGGCTTGATCGATAATATTATGAAATTGTCGCGCCTGGACGAAGCTGCCGGAGATATGAAAAATCTGGAAATGGTCGAGCTGAAAAAACTGGCTGAAAATACGGCTCAGCGTCTGCAGGCTCAGGCAGCCGGAAAAAATATCACTGTCAGTGTCAGCGGCTGTGAAGCTGAGGTAGAGGGTGTACCGGCGATTTTGGGCGAGGTCGTCTACAATCTGATCGACAATGGGATCAAGTATAATCGTGATGGCGGCCGCGTCGATGTAACGGTGGCAGTTGTTCCGGGAGAGGCTGTGCTGACCTTTAAGGATACCGGCTGTGGTATCGGCAGCGCGGATAAGGAACGTGTTTTTGAACGTTTCTATCGGGTCGATAAGAGCCATTTTAAAGAAACTGGCGGCACTGGTCTTGGCCTTTCGATCGTCAAGCATGGTATTTTATTCCATCAGGGACGTATCGAATTGGAGAGTGAGCTGGAACAGGGGACGACTATAAAAATCTTTTTACCAAGAAAATAAGTAAAATACCATTCACTGTAGTGCGCAGATGAATGGTATTTTTTTGTCTTCCTAAAGCTGATTATATAATAAAATTCTGTTTCATTGCTTAAAACGTATAATTTTGATAAAATTAATATAAATATATAATGAAAACAACTAATAAATTTATATTAAAACAATAAAAACAAAGGAAGCATTATTCTGATGAAATGGCTTAAAAACAGCTTGAAAATATTGGCGATGATAATAACGATTTTAGCCTGTGTATCTGCATCAGCGTCGGAAACACAGGCTAAACAGGTTGTTCGCGTTGCTTTTCCAGAATCCAAAGGACTGTGTGAAACTTATGCCGATGGAACGCGTGGTGGCGCAGTTTATGAATGGCTGCTGGAAATAGCTAAATATACAAATTGGGAATATGAATTTGTTGAAGATGATTTGATGGAAGCGATCCGGGGGATTTCTGCAGGCAAATATGATTTGATGGGAGCTATTTTAAAAATTCCCGGTTTTGGTGAGAATCTTTATTATCCTGATTATCTGATCGGTTTCAACAACAGTTTATTGATTTACAATAAAGATGATTATAGTATCAAGAGTTTTGATGTAAAAAGCATCGACGGTAAAACGATTGGCGTTTTTAAAAATGCTGCGGCCAAGTTGAAACGTCTGCATAATGTACTTGATTTTAACAATGTAGCATGTAAATTTAAATATTACAATGAGACCGATGATTTTGAACAGGCTTTGAATAAGCATGAAGTGGACTTGCTTTTGGTAAACGATACTTATAAAAACGTAAGTGATTACAATGTAGCACTGCGCTTTGACGCAGAACCGTGTTATATTGTAGCCCAAAAAGCTGATCCTGTTATCTGTGCCCAGCTTAATGATGCTATCAAAAAAATTTATGAGGCTAATCCAAATTTCGGGGAGACAAGTTTTAGAAAGTATTTCCCGGTCAATTATCATAATGCCGCCAATATTTCACAGGAAGAACTTGACTTTATCAAACGCAGTCAGCCGTTTAAGGTTGCTGTGATAGAAGATAATTATCCTTTTTATTTTCGGGAAGGTAAAAAGTCTGTTGGCATTGTTCCCGATATTCTGTCCTTGATTTCGGCCCAGACGGGAGCAAAATTTGAATATGTAACGGCTGCCTCTTATAAAGATTCCATTGAAATGGTCAAGACAGGCAAGGCTGATGTTTTAGGCTATTTTGCTAATGAGGATAATGCTGTTGGTGCAGAAGGCATAGATATTACTAAGAATTATATGACACTGAATTCGACCGTGATGCGTAATAAGTATACTGCTTTTTATGATAACAGAAGTGTTGCTGCAGTTATCAATGGCAGTACGGCTTCCCGCAATATCAAGCATGGCTCGGTAGTATATTTTGATACTTATGAAGAATGCCTGAAAGCAGTGGATGAGGGTAAAGCTGATTATACCAGGCTGCCTGTAGCTGTTTTAGAGCATTTGTATATGAGAGATTATTATACAAATATAACGCCGGTGGTAGACAGTCCTAAAGTATATCTGGCATTGGGCGTCAATGCTGATAGAGATACGCAGCTGTATTCCATATTGACTAAAGGGCTGGTAAACCTGACTGATGAACAAACTTCAAAGATTCTCTCTAATAATACTTTGATGTCAGGGAAAAAGGAGATGTCTTTTAGGGCGTTGGTTTATTCGAACCCGGTTACGTTTTCTTTGATCATAATTGTCTTTATTATACTGGCAGCTACGCTTGTTTTTATGTATTTCTGGTTTAAAATGAAAAATCAGGTTATTTACTTTAAGATGAAGCGGGTCGAGAACCTGAGTAAGGTGCGGTCGGAATTTCTTTCCAGGATGTCTCATGAGATCAGGACGCCGCTTAATGCTATTATTGGACTGGCCAATCTGATGCGGCTTTCCGGAGACGGGGATCCCGTTACGCAGAAAAATATTTCGAAAATAGATTCATCTGCTAAATTTTTGCTGTCGATAGTTAATGATATTCTGGATATGTCAAAAATTGAAAGCGGTAAGATCCAGCTTGAAAGCAGGCCGTTTTCTGTGGAAAACCTGCTTGAACAGCTGCGCAATATTTTTCAGGTTATGGCCGAGGAAAGGAATATCAACTTACAGTTTAAAGGCTATTTTACACATAAAAATTTTGTCGGCGATGAATTACGTTTGAAACAGATCTTGATCAATTTGCTGTCTAATGCTCATAAATTTACAGAAACAAAAGGTGAAATTACTGTTACTGTTTTGGAAAGCGCTGTTTCGGAAAATAGCTCAGCGTTGCGGTTCAGTGTTTGTGATACTGGCATCGGAATACCGGAAGCAGATCTGGAACGCATTTTTGGGTCCTTTGAACAGGTTTTCAGAAAAAGTCGCAGTAATCAGCAGGGGACAGGTCTGGGATTGGCGATCAGCCGCAACCTGGTAGAATTGATGGGTGGTATTTTAAGTGTGCGCAGCGAAGTTGCCAAAGGCTCGGAATTCTTTTTTACTATTGAACTGCCTGTTTATCAAGGGCAGCTTGAGGAGAGTTTAAAAAATAATGAAGTGGCCGGCGTGTATCATGCATTACAGGGTAAAAATGTTTTGTTGGCAGAGGATAATGACCTGAATGCCGAGATTGCTGCAACAATGCTGGAAATGCAGGGCGTAAAGGTAGAGCGTGTCGTTAACGGTCAGCAGGCTGTCGACAGGTTCAAGGAAACATTACCAGGTACCTATGATCTGATTCTGATGGATCTGCAGATGCCGATCAAGGACGGTTTAGAGGCAGCTGTAGAGATAAGAGCGCTGGAGAGAGCGGATGCACGAGGAATACCGATTATTGCTATGACTGCCAATACGATGCAGGAAGATCGGGAAAAAGCATTGTCGGCAGGCATGAATTGTTTTATTCCCAAGCCTTTTGATGTAGAACAGCTATATCAAAGTATAGAAAAATTTTTAAACTAGCTGAGTACTGTTTTTTTGCGTAATAAAAGAAGCGTGTATTGGGGAGAGGTTGCTGTGAAGCAAAAATATCTGAATGTCTTTGCTTTAACGGGTTTATGTTTGCTGACCTGGACAATAGAGACTGCGGCTGCTGAGGAAGCCGCAGAATTTTATTTGGAGCCGATGATAGTTACAGCGACACGTTATGAAACAAACGAAATCAAGCCTGGTTATTATAAAATTGGTGAGCAGCAGCTAAAAGCAGGTAATTATGATAATGCTTTGGACGTTGTGCAGGAATTGCCTGGTATCACTATTATGGGACAGGGCGTCAGCGGCGGCAGGAATGCTTACAGTAATATCCTGCTGAATGGTTCTGACCGTTATATTGTGGTGGTAGATGGTATTCGCGCCAACTGGAACGGCAGCAGCTACAATGATTTTGATTTTAGTGTGCTGCCAGCTGAAATGCTGGCGAGCGTGGAAGTACTGCCGGCGTCTGCCGGTGCTATATACGGTAATGCGGCGAAGGGCGGTGTGATCAGGATCACTACCAAAAAAGCTGCTGAGGGCGTTAAGACCAGTATCAATCTGGAAACCGGCAGCTATGGACGTGAACGCGAAAATATTCTGCAGCTTGGCAAAAGCGGTGACTGGAGCTGGTTGGTGGCTGCACAGAAAAGTATTACAGGTGACTACAGCAGCGCCAGACACAGCATACCTTCATATGATAATACCGAAAATGCCGACGTTAAGGTAACGAAATCCTGGGGGGATGCTGCCGAGCTTACTTTGAGCTACAGTGCTTTCAGCGGCAGATATATGTCGAAGATCTTTAACTATAAAAATATTGAAACAGATACAACTAAACCGGCAAATTTAGTTAAGAATATTTTTATGGTCAATGCCCGTAAAACTGAAAATAATATCAGCCTGGAATTTAATCGAAAAATTTCTGACAGCGAAAATAATGTTCTGGGGATTTATCGACGTGGCAGTAATGCTGTCTATGATGAAGGGTCTAACGTTCCTAACCCCTGGTTGATCGAATTGCGCACGCAGGGATTTTTTGACCGGTATACTAAGCAGTGGCATCCTAAAAATACTTTGACCGGCGGTATTGAATATTATCAGGATCTGGTGCTGGATTATCAGGACCTTACTTCAAATTATAATGACAGAACTATGATCAGCAAGGCTGTTTATCTGCAGAATGAGTGGCGGCTGGACGACAGGCTCAAAGCAACAGGCAGACTGCGGCAGGACTGGAATTCTTCTGCCGGTAAGAAATTGTCACCTGCGGTTGCTGTAGAATATAACCCTTCTGATAAACTGTTGTATACATTAGCGTATACTGAATATTTTGCACCGCCGAAACAGTTGCAGGTATTTTCGCCTAAAAATGGTAACGAGGGACTGAAACCGGAAGAAGGTAAAGTCTACGAATTTGGGGCTTCTTATAAGCCGGAGTATTCACTGACTCTGAAAGCCAGTATTTTTCACCGTGATGCTGCTAATGTTATCGCAGTAGATCGTACTGTAGATCCACGACGCTACGCTAATGTTGCTCGTGAGAAAGCCACTGGCTTTACGCTTTCTGCCGATAAACGTTTTTCAGAGCAGTGGCGGGCTTCAGTAGCCTATACGCAGACGAAGGTAGAGACAGAACGCAGCAAAAATATGCCTCAGGTCAGTACGATGATCCCGCATGGTGAATTACAGTTTAATCTGCTTTATGACAGAGCGCCTTACAGCGTTTTACTGCAGGGACGAGGTGTGTTTGACCAGGCCAACGGCCGCGGCGAGAACCTTTTTTCCAATAATACTTACTGGGTCTGGAATGCTTCTGTAAACTATAAATTGAATAAGCAGGCGAAGCTGTATGTGAAGGTCAATAATATTTTCAACCAGTTTTATTCCAGCTGGGATAATGATACAGGTGGTTTTTTGGGGGTTGAAGAATGGTATGCCGAACCGGGGCGCAATTATCAGATTGGCATCAATTATACCTTTTGAGTGCAGTTATTGTGCTAAACATAAATGAAACACCATACGTTTTTAGAGTGAAGTGGTATAAAGATGGTAGACACAAAAGTGTCTACCATCTTTTTGTGTTAA
>NZ_CATWDQ010000017.1:0-54662 GCF_958349595.1 uncultured Phascolarctobacterium sp.
TATTCTACGATACGCTTTTCTTTTTTCTGTCTATTTTCTCTACAGCACTTCACTGGCAGGAGCTTTTTCTGTTACAGTATTATTTAGGGACGATGTCGCCGACGCCGTTTAAAATATAGCGGGGGCGATAAGCAAAGACCTGCATATTTTCCAGATCAGTAACACCGGAAAGCACCAGGACAGTAGTCAGGCCGCTTTCCATCCCCGCTACGATGTCCGTATCCATACGGTCACCGATCATGACAGCTTCGTCTGAATGAACGCCTAGCATTCTCAGGCCGGTACGCATCATCAGTGGATTGGGCTTGCCGACAAAGTAAGCCTGTTTGCCTGTAGCAAGTTCGATCGGCGCAACCAGAGCGCGGCAGGCAGGAATGATGCCTGTTTCCGTGGGACCGGTCAGGTCAGAGTTAGTGGCGACTAAACGGGCGCCTTTTTGCAGCAGGCTCACGGCTTTTAAAATCATATCATAGTTATAGGCACGGGTCTCGCCGACAACTACATAATCAGGATTAGTATCGTTCATCGTGATACCGGCATCATAAAGCGCATTGACCAGTCCCGGCGCGCCAATAACGTAAACGCTGCATTTGGGTGACTGGCTGGCCAGAAATTTAGCCGTTGCCAGAGCGCTGGTGTAAAAGTGGCTTTCATCAACATCAAGGCCCATACGCGCTAATTTTTGCTGTAATTCTTTAGGTGAACGCTCGCTGGAGTTGGTGAGGAATAAAAACTCTTTCTTTTCTCTGTAAAGCCAGTCAACAAACTCTTTGACCCCGGGCAGCAAACGATTACCGTGATAGATAACACCGTCCATATCGCAGATAAAACCCTTTTTAGCATAAAGTTCCTGTAAAGTATCTATGGTGATCACTTCCTTATATTAGGTAATTCAATCTTATACTATAATTATCGGCTATTAAAGCAAGAATTTCAATGTTTTCAAGTATTGAAATTCATATTCAAAGTAAAATTTATGAAAATTTTTCATTAAAGAGATATTTTGTTATAATATTAAGCAAATATACGAAATAAGTGAGGAGAAGGTTATGCGTATTGCTGTGATAGATGGAATGGGCGGCGGACTTGCCGCACAGGTGGTAAGTCAGCTGACGGGCAGGCTGCCTGAACAGGTCGAGCTTATCGGTTTGGGCACTAATGCTTTGGCAACGGCGGCAATGCTCAAAGCCGGAGTCAAACGCGGCGCTACTGGAGAAAATGCGATCTGTGTTTCGGCAGCGACGGCAGATTTGATCATTGGACCAATCGGGATCATTATACCTAATGCCATGATGGGAGAGATCACCCCGCGTATTGCTGAAGCAATCGGCAGCGCTGCTGCTAAAAAAGTACTTTTGCCTGTGAGCCAGAACCATTTTGAAATAGTTGGCGTGGAGCCTAAATCACTGGCAGCCTTAGTAAAAGAAGCGGTAAGCAGAATTTTGACTTTGGTTGAAGCCAGAGGGTAAGAAGTGGTATAATATAAAATAGTTTTGTTTGGAGAAAGCAAGTAAAGGAGAAAGACGAAATGATTGCTATCCGTGACCGGGTACGTTTTGTAGAAACAGATATGATGGGCGTAGTGCATCATGCCAACTATCTGCGCTGGTTTGAGATGGGGCGTGTAGCTTATCTGCGTGCTGCCAGTGTCGAGCTGCTGGATCTAATGGCGCACGGAATTATTTTCCCGATTACAGAAGTGTATGTCAAATACAAAAATTCCTGTACTTTTGATGATGAGTTTGAAGTACAGACTATCATGACTGAGTTCAGCCGTGCCAAAATGGATTTTACCTATAAGGTAGTAAGGCTTGCTGATGGAGCAGTACTGGTTGAAGGCAGGACCCGTAATTTATTTACTAATCAGCAGGGTAAGATCATCCGTTTGGACGCCTGCTATTTTGATAAAATCAATGCGCTGTTTCAGCAGGAAACAGCCGAGGAGTGAGAAGATGGAAACTAAATTTGAAATCGTGCCGGTGCCGACCCGTATCTTGACCCATCACGACGATATCGTAGCAGCCATTGTGGAATATGGCGGCGATAAGATAGGACCTGATGACGTAGTTTGTGTTGCTGAAAGCGTTGTGGCTATTACTCAGGGCGGCGCCAAACGCAGTGAAGATTTTAAACCGGGCCTGCTGGCCAAGGTTTTGTGCCGTCTATTTCCTTCCAAAGGCAGTATTTCCGGCTGGCACAGTATGCAGGCACTGATCGACGCCGAAGGCGGCATGCGCGTTTTGATTGCCGTCATCTGTGGTTTTGCCGCCAAATGCGTGGGTGTTTCCGGTGTGTTTTACCGCATGGCCGGCGAACAGGCGCGCCTGATCGATGATGTTACAGGTACGATGCCGCCGTATGATAAACATATCGTTTATGGTCCGCATAATCCAGGCAAGGTTGCCGAGGATATTACTAAAGGGACAGGTGCTTTTGGAGCAGCTGTAGCTGACGTTAACGATCTGAAGCGGTCTTGTGTTCTGGGCGTTTCCAAAGGTGTTGATGCTGATGAAGTGGCACAGATTTTGATTGATAATCCCTTTGGCAACGGCAGTCAGAAAACACCGGTCGTTGTTATAAAAAATTACCGCAGGGCACGCTGAGGAGGCTAAAAAATGCTTTTTATTTTAAAAGTTATTGCAGCACTGGTCGTATTGGCAGCTGTTGTGATCGGAATATATATATTACTGCAGGGTAAGGAAGAGATGTTTTTTGATGTCACTAAGCGGACCAAAGCCAGACTGACAAACCGCAGTGAAGACAAGCTGGACTTTGAAGTGGAGCTGCCCATGCATAATGACGGCAAGGAAGAAGGTATTATATTGGATGCCTTTATCCGTGTTTATTTGCCGCAGGAGCAATATGCCGATGCCCAGCTGCGCGGCCGCGTCAATTTAAAAGAAGCGCCGCGTGAAGACGATTATTTTGAAGCAATGTTGCTTGGGCCCGGTGTAAAAAAGACGATGGTCGTAAAATTCGAGCTGGTGCCGGAACATGACGTCACCTTAAAGCAGGCTGTAGAAGGTATGCCTGATGTAGATATTGCACTGTTCCTTGACTGCCGTGGCCGGACAGCACTCTATACTGTCAAAAAAATCATTACTTTGCACAAAGATGAATTGCAGGCTTTGCTGGCCTAATATATAATTGGAACGAAAACCGCCGGAAGGCGGTTTTTCTTTTTGGAATAATTTTTTCTTTTGGCAGGTTTTTTCAGTGTGGATATGGAATTATAAAAGATTAATGAATGTACGGAAAAGCGGGGTGAGGAGATGTTACTGGGGATCGACGTAGGCGGTACTTTTACAGATGCCGTACTGATCGGCAGAGGACGGATCATAGCGCAGGCCAAACGCAGGACAACGCAGGCGGCAGTATTGAACGGTATTTTAGAAGCGCTGGATGAAGTTCTGCAGGAGCAGGAAGTTTATAATATTGAACGGGTTGTGATTTCCAGCACGATCGTAACTAACGCTTTAACAGAAGGACGAACTGATCCGGTATTTTTGGCAGTGATGACAGGGCCGGGAATGAACGTGAGCAAGAGCTTTCCCGTTGAGCCTTATTATGTGAGCGGCTATGTCGATCATCGCGGCAAAATCACGGCGCGCACTGACTGGCAGAAGCATCGGGGCCTGCTGGATAAAGCTAAAACAAAAGTTGCGGCTGTGTCTGGAAAATTTTCGGTACGTAACCCGGAGAATGAATATGTTTTGGCAGCAGAACTTCAGGATTGCGGTTATGAAAAAATTTTTCTTGGTTCGGAATTATCCGGTGAACTGAATTTTGTGCGCCGGACTAATTCAGCTTATTTTGCAGCGGCTGTGTATAAAACCTTTAAAAATTTTTGCCGGCAGGTACAAAACAGCCTGCAGGAGCGCAATATCACCGCTCCGGTGCATGTGTTAAAAGCCGATGGCGGGACTTTGCCATTAGAAATAGCTCTGAAACAGCCTGTAGAAACTATTTTTACAGGACCTGCAGCCAGCGTTTTAGGGATCGAGGCCCTGGGTGCACCGCAGGGAAAGAGTATTTCTCTGGATGTAGGCGGCACTACTACCGATATAGCTTTTTGGGAAAACGGATTGCCGCTGCTGGCCCGTCAAGGCGCAAAGATCGCAGGCTATCCTACAGCGGTACGGTCATTCCATATGCGCAGTATCGGTATTGGTGGCGACAGCCGCATCAGGCGTACAGAAGTCGGTTTTACAGTAGGACCTGAACGGAGCGGTCCGGCGATGGCAGTGGGAGGCAGTGAACCGACCTTGTCAGATGCTTTGATTGTGTCAGGCCGGGTCGAATTTGGCGATAAGGAAGCAGCGCAGAAAGCGATGCAGCAGCTTTGCCGGCAGGGAGAGACTGCGGCTGAGGTTGCCGGACAGATCATTGCCGCAGCTGTAGCTGCTATCGAAAAGACGATTAATGAAATGCTGCATGAATGGAGCGTTCAGCCTGTTTATACAGTCAATGATGTTATTAAAGGAACTGAATTTGAACCGGAACTGCTGGTCGGTGTCGGCGGCGGTGCACCCGGTTTGATCACAGCTTTGGGCGAGCGGCTGGGGCTGCCGGTTGAGATACCGATTGGCGCGACTGTGGCTAATGCTGTCGGTGCCGCATTGGCAAGGCCCACTTTAGCGGCCAGCCTGCGGGCCGATACGACGGAAGGCTACTATCTGATCCCGGAGAGCGGGCGGCGTGAACGGCTGCCCAGCGGTTTCAGCATGCAAATGGCGCAAGAGCTTCTGGAAGCATGGCTGCATGAGCAGGCTAAGGCCTGGCAGCTGCCGGGGCAGGAAGCCGAAGTTATCAGTAAGGAATTTTTCAGAACTATCCATGGCTATTACGACAGCGGCGAGATCATTTCGCTGAGGATGCAGTTGAAACCCGGCATCCTGCAAACTGTCACCGGCAGGGAGGTGGCGTTTTGAAACCGAAGCTTGGTTTGATATTTTTTCCGGCGTTTGACTGGATGATCTCACCGACACATCCGGAGCGGCAGGAGCGCTTATTATATACGCGCGACCAGCTGCTGGAGGAAGGGTTGTTTGACCTGCCGCAGATCAGGGAATACCGGCCCCGTCTGGCCGAGATCAATGATTTGCAGCGTGCGCATATCGGTGTGCCGTCGATCGCACGGCTGATCACCCCGGCGCATCTTACTTCTGCCGGCGGTTGTCTGGCTGCTGCTGACGCAGTCATGTCCGGTGAAGTGAAGCGTGCTTTTGCTTTAGTCAGGCCGCCTGGACATCATGCGATGCGTGTGGTTCATGGTATCAGGGGCTTTTGTACAGTCAATATCGAAGCTGTGATGGTAGAATACCTGCGCAGCGTTTATGGCATCAAAAAAATCGCCGTTGTTGATACTGATGTACATCACGGTGATGGCTCGCAGGATATTTTTTATCATGATCCCGATACTTTATATATTTCTTTTCATCAGGACGGACGAACCTTGTATCCCGGTACGGGTTTTCCTGACGAAGCCGGCAGTCCGGCGTCCTGGGGCACAAATATCAATCTGCCGCTGCTGCCAGGCACAGGTGATGAAGGGCTGCACCGTCTGTATGACGGGTTGATCCGGCATATTCTTGATGATTTCGAGCCTGAGCTGATCATCAATTCAGCCGGTCAGGACAATCATTTCAGCGATCCGCTGGCTTCCATGTCGGTAACGGCGCAGGGCTATGCAAAACTGGCTGATAAGCTGCAGGCTGATATTGCTGTGCTGGAAGGCGGTTATTCTGTAGAAGCGGCGCTGCCCTACGTTAATACGGGCATCATTCTGGCTATGGCGGATATGGATTACAGCAAGGTTGTGGAACCTGACCAAAGCGCTCTGCGGCGGCAGGACGAACGCTGCAATAAGCGTGTGGATCAGCTGATTGCTGAAACAGGCGAACTGTGGCGCAGCAGACTGGTAACCAGAAAAGAACTGCTGGAAAAATGCGGCGGCAGCTGGAGCCGGCGCAAAAGCATTTATTACGATGAAGAAGGTATCAGGGAAGAACAGGTCGAAACAGCCCATTACTGCAAACATTGCAGCGGTTATCTGACGCTTCAGACTGCGGCCGCAGGCACGCGATTTGGTGATCAGAGCGCATTTATCGTTGTGCTGCAGCGTGACACCTGTAAGGATTGTCAGCGGTCTGCTTATGATGAAGCTCTGCGGGAAAAACGCAAGGGCAAGTGGCAATATGTTTTAGTGCAGCATATAGCTGACGGTGAAATAGAAAATTTATGATCAAAACAGGCTAAGGCCTTAAAAGATTAGGAAACGGAGTAAAGAAAGCTAATGAAAGAAATTGTTATTGCAACACGTAATCCCGGTAAACTTGAGGAATTTAAAGTATTGATGAAAGATTTGGAGGTAGAACTGAGATCGCTGGAAGAATGGCCGAATGTACCTGAACCGGAAGAAACAGGCAAGACTTTTATGGCCAATGCCCGTCTGAAGGCTGTTTACTATGCCAAAGCGACAGGCTTGCCCTGTATCGCCGACGATTCCGGTTTGGAAGTACTGGCGCTGGAAGGCGCGCCAGGCGTGCGCAGCGCCCGCTATGCAGGGGAAGAGGCGACGGATGAAGAAAATAATAAGCTGCTTTTGCAAACCATGAAATTTCAGGTGAAACGTACCTGCCGTTTTCGCTGCGCTTTAGCCGTGGCGGCGCCCAACGGCAAGATCCTGCTGGAAAGCGACGGCATCTGTGACGGTATGCTGCTGCATGAGCCATTGGGAACAGAGGGCTTTGGCTATGATCCTTTATTCTGGTCGACAGAACTGCACAAAGGCTTAGGCGAAGCAACGATGCAGGAAAAAAATAAAATCAGCCATCGCGGCAAAGCTATCAAAAAACTTGTTGCGAATTGGGGGAAAATGAAGTGAAAATCGGTATTACCGGCGATACTCACGGCAGCAAACAAGCTATCAGGCAAGTTCTGCACGCCGTGCCGCCTGTTGAATATTGGTTTCATACCGGAGATTACAGCCAGGACGGCCGTTTTTTAGTTGCCGAAACCAAGCTGCCGCTGCTGGCAGTATGCGGCAATACAGACCCCGGCGAAGGCAAGGCCAATGTCGACGAATTTATTACGCTGGCGGGGCAGCGCATCTGGCTGACCCACGGACATCGTTATCTGCATGGATATCAGGTGTCCGAACTGGCCTGGTGGGCGCGTAAGCTGGAAGCTGATATTGTGGTTTTCGGGCATACCCATGTTCCTTTGGTCAAATGGTTCGGCGATGTGCTGCTTGTCAATCCCGGCAGTCCGATTTTGCCGCGCAGTGAAATGGGGCCGACATTTGCAGTATTGACTGTCAAAGAGGGAGAACGTCCCGCAGCAGAGCTTTATAAATTGTGAGCAGATAAGTTAAGCAAGCTTTTAAATTATAAAAAAACTAAAAATTCTGACGTATACCCTTGAAAAAGCAGTGTATTTCATTTACAATGTATAGTGTATACTAAATTGAAATTACGGGGGTAATAATGTATGACATTACGTGACGACGCTTTAAGACTCCATTTGGAAAATCATGGTAAACTTGCCGTTGTGAGCAAGGTTCCCATTAAAACCCGCGAAGATCTGGCCTTGGCATACACTCCTGGTGTTGCTGAACCATGTAAAGAAATCAAAGAAAATAAAGATATGTCCTTTGAATATACCTGCCGCGGCAATATGGTCGCTATCGTCAGCGACGGTACGCGTGTACTTGGTCTGGGCGATATCGGTCCTGAAGCAGCTATGCCGGTCATGGAAGGCAAGGCCGCACTCTTTAAAACCTTTGGCGATGTAGACGCTGTACCTATCTGTATCGACACCAAAGATCCTGCCAAAATTATTGAAACAGTACGTTTCCTGCAGCCCAGCTTTGCCGGTATCAATTTGGAAGATATTTCCTCGCCCAAATGCTATGACATCGAATGCGAACTGAAAAAGATCTGCGACATCCCGGTGTTCCATGACGACCAGCACGGCACTGCTATTGCCTGTCTGTCGGCAGTTATCGGCGCACTGCGCTTTGTAAAAAAAGATATGAAAACGGCTAAATTCGTCGTTAACGGCTGCGGCGCCGCAGGTTCGGCTATCGGCCGCCTGCTTGTCAGCATGGGCGCTGAAAATGTAACGATGGTCGACCGTTTTGGCGCTTTGTACGAAGGTATCGACGCTAAGCTTGACCGTATCCAGTCTTACCTGGCTACAGTCACCAATAAAGAGCATAAAAAAGGTGATCTGGCAGAGATTGCCAAAGGCGCTGACGTTTTGATCGGTGTTTCCGCACCTAACGTCTTTACTAAAGAAATCATTGCCAGCATGGCTGATAAAGCTATCGTTTTTGCACTGGCTAATCCGGTGCCGGAAACTTCTTATGCTGACGCTATCGCAGCTGGTGCCGCTGTTGCAGGTACCGGACGCAGTGACAGCCCGAACCAGGTCAATAACGTTACCGTATTCCCGGGTGTGTTCCGCGGCGCTATCGACGTGCGTGCGAAAGCGATCACCGAAGAAATGAAAGTTGCTGCTGTTTATGCAATTTCCGAGCTGATCGACGAGAAAGATCTGCGTGCTGATTATGTTGTTCCCGATGCCTTTGATCCGCGTGTTGCTCCGGCAGTTGCTGCTGCAGTAGCCCGTGTGGCCATGGAAACCGGCATCGCCCGCATCAAAGTCGATCCCGAAGAAGTGCGTGCCAACACTATGAAACGTGTCGGCAGATAAGGAGGCCATTATGCGCGAGATAAAAGTTCAGGAGATAACTGCCGCTGTCAGTAAGCTTTGTAAAGATTCCTGCTATTACCTGCCGGAAGAGCTGCTGGCAAAATTAAAAGCATCTATTGCCACCGAAGAATCTCCTTTGGGGCAGGAAATATTGACGACTATCGTTGAGAATGCCGAACTGGCCAAAGCCAAAGCTGTACCGATCTGTCAGGATACCGGTCTGACCGTGGTCTTTCTGGAGATCGGGCAGGAAGTACATTTTGTTGGCGGCGACCTGTATGAGGCTGTCAACGCCGGTGTCGCCGATGGCTATGTCGGCGGCTATCTGCGTAAATCCTCTGTTGACGATCCTTTATTTGTACGTAAAAATACTGGCGATAATACGCCGGCAATCATTCATACAACCATCGTGCCCGGCGAAAAAATCAAGATCACAGTTTTTCCGAAAGGCTGTGGCAGTGAAAATATGGGCGCTTTAAAAATGCTCAAACCGGCTGACGGCGTCGAAGGCGTGATCAAATTTGTTGTTGACACTGTACGCAGTTCCGGCCCGAATCCCTGCCCGCCTGTTACAGTCGGCGTAGGCATTGGCGGCAATATGGAAAAAGCTACGATTCTGGCTAAATATTCCCTTACTCGTAAGGTGGGCGAACACAATCCCAATCCGCAGTATGCAGAACTGGAAAAAGAACTTCTCAAACGTGTTAATATGACTGGCGTAGGCCCTTCAGGGCTGGGCGGCAGTACAACTGCTGTCGCTGTGAATATTGAATACGCACCGACCCATATCGGCTCTCTGCCGATTGCCGTAAATCTGAACTGCCACGCTGCACGTCGTGCAGAAGTGGTATTGTAAGGAGGGGCCTGAAATGAGTGAAGCTACTATCAAATATATTACGGCGCCTTTAAGCGCAGAAACTATTAAAGACCTGCATGCAGGCGACGTAGTGCGTATCAGCGGTTACATTTATACTGCCCGCGATGCTGCGCATAAGCGGATGACTGAAGCACTGGACAAGGGCGAGCAGCTTCCTTTTGATGTGCGTGATCAGGTGATCTATTACGTTGGGCCCAGCCCCGCTAAACCGGGTGAAATAGTAGGCAGCGCCGGTCCGACGACCAGCGGCCGCATGGATAAATACACTCCGACTATGATCGAGCAGGGCATGCGCGGGATGATCGGCAAAGGACTGCGTTCGCAGGAAGTTATTGACGCCTGCGTGAAACATGGCGCTGTTTATTTCGCCGCTGTTGGCGGTGCGGCAGCCGTTATTGCCAAATCTATCAAAGGTGAAGAAATGATCGCTTATGAAGATCTTGGGCCTGAGGCTATCCGCCGTTACGAAGTTAAAGATTTTCCTGCAATCGTCTGTATCGACAGCGAAGGCAATGATTTTTACAAAGTCGGCATTGCCAAGTACAGCAAAGAGTAACAAATTTAACAAATATTTAAGAGGCTGCAGCGGCAGCCTCTTATTTTTTACAAAAACCTTGACAAGCTTATTTAGTTGAGCTATCATAATGCCAATCGAATAACACACTCTTATCGAGAGCGGTGGAGGGACAGGCCCTGTGAAACCCGGCAACCAAGCCCCGGCTATGGTGCTAAATCCTGCAAGAACATTCTTGATAGATGAGAGGAAAGCAGAAGCAAGCGCTCTTTCCTCGGAAAGAGCTTTTTTGTTTGCCCGACCGAGCCAAGATAGGTACTGTGTTAAATTCATTATTAAAGGAGAGATTGTTTATGAAAAAGTTGTTTTTAGCCTTGCTGGCAGTGTTCAGCATCGCGTTAGTCGTTGCCGGCTGCGGCGGCGACAGCAAACCTGCCGCTAACAGCGGCGATAAAAAGGTGGTGCTGAAAGTAGGCGCAACGCCTGTGCCGCATGCCGAAATCTTAAATCTGATCAAACCGCAGCTGGCTAAAGAAGGCGTTGACCTGCAGATCATTGAATTCAGTGATTATGTAAAACCCAACCTGTCACTGGCAGATAAAGAATTAGACGCCAACTTCTTCCAGCATACCCCGTATCTTGAAAAATTCGCTTCCGAACGGAATCTGCCGCTTGTGGCCTATACCAAGGTACATATCGAACCGATGGGCGTTTATTCCAAAAAATTGAAAGATTTGAATAATGTTCCCAGCGGTGCTAAAGTTGCTATCCCTAACGATCCCACTAACGGCGGCCGTGCGCTGGCCTTGCTGCAAAGCGCCAAACTGCTCAAACTGCGTGACGGTGTAGGCATTTCCGGTACGCCTGGTGATATTGTTGAAAATCCTAAAAACCTGCAGATCGTGGAAATTGAGGCTGCTCTGCTGCCGCGTTCCATGGATGATGTTGATCTGTCTGTGATCAATTCCAATTTTGCCATGGAAGCACAGCTGAATCCGGTCAAAGATTCGCTCTTTACCGAACCTAAGGACTCTCCGTATGCCAATATCCTGGCGATTCGTAAAGGCGACGATAAGCGTCCTGAACTGCAAAAACTGGATAAAGCTTTGACTAGTCCGGAAGTAAAAAAATTCATCGAAGAAAAATATAAAGGCGCTGTCGTACCCGCATTTTAATGAAAGTTTTGTTTGATTTAAGTAGCTGATCATTGCTTGATCAGGAAATGAAAAAAATATTCCCACCTCAGCGAAAGTTGAGGTGGGAATATTTTTTTGCCTGGCTCTATGGGAATAGAGTCAGGCTTTTGCATGTCAGCAGAAGCGGTGCTGGCAAGTGATATTGTAAATATTGCCACATAGGTACGATAAAAATATAAGTAAGAGCAAAAAGCTGACTGAAATATAAAATAAAACGTGCTTATGTCTTGCGGGGGGGTACAACCGTGGTACAATAATTATGAATTATTGGTGAAATATTTTATAGAAAAGAAAAAATACCAAAGTATTGATTATGGGTGGATTCCAGTGGGATATAATTCTTTGCTGCGTAAGATAATTTTGATCATCGGTGACATATTCTGTTTATATTTGGCTACCAGTATCGCTATGGTGCTGGAGCTTGGCAATAAACAAACGGATAAGATAGCTTTCCATCTGGAATTTTTACCGATCCTGGTCATCATGATGTTCTTTATGTTCAACGTCTATGGATTGTTCAGCCTGATCCGCAAAAAACTGGTAGATATTTTCCTTAATCTTCTGGTTGCTGTGACCAATATTTACATCATGGCGATGGCCATGACTTTCTTTTTTCGCCAGTTTGATTATTCACGTGTCGTACTTGTTTATTCAGCAGTGTTTTCGTTTGTTTTACTGGCTATTTGGCAATACGTCTGTCACCAGTGGGAATGGAAGCACTTTCCCAAGCAGACGGCTGTACTGTTTGCAGCCGGTGAAGAAGCAGCACGCATCCAAAATAAACTGGCCAAAACTTATGGTCTGGAACAGGCGCTGCAGTCTGTTTGTGACAGCTGTCAACAGACCAACTGGCAGCAGCATATCGACGCCAACTACTATGTTTTTATTGGTGCGGAGCTGCCGATTGCGGACAAAGAAAAAATACTGCGCTATGCACGCAGCACGAAGAAACAGATCTTTTTTGTACCGACCATGTATGAACTGGCCTGCAAGAATACGGGCATTTTAGTAGTAGACGACATCCCCATGCAGCGGGTGACGCGGATGCTGCTGACGGCCGAACAGCGGGTGCTGAAACGGATCTTGGATATTACAGTAGCAGTGACAGCGATCATTCTGTTGTCGCCGGTAATGATGATTACCGCGATCATGATCAGCGTAGACAGCAAAGGCCCGGTGCTGTATTCACAGGAACGTGTCGGCTTATATGGCAAAACCTTTTTTGTACATAAATTCCGCAGTATGAAACAGGACGCGGAAGCAAAATGCGGGCCGGTGCTGGCAGCGGAAGGCGACCCTCGGATCACAAAATTTGGCAGGGTCATGCGGGCCACCAGGCTTGACGAACTGCCGCAGCTGTTCAATGTGCTGAAAGGCGAAATGAGCATCGTCGGCCCCAGGCCGGAACGACCCTTTTTCGTTAAGCAGTTTATTGCCCAAAATCCTGAATATGATTACCGTCATAACGTAAAACCGGGCATCACGGGCCTGGCACAGATAGCAGGTAAATACAATACCAGTGCCTATGACAAACTGATCTACGACCTGCTGTATATACAGGACGTCAGCGTCAAAACCGACCTGATGATCATGCTGCAAACATTCAAAGTTCTGCTGACAAAAAGCAGTACCGAAGGAGTACAGGGAAAGTAATGGAGCAAAAGAAAAAAGTCCTTTTTGTGGCAACCGTAGTAAAAACGCATATTAATACTTTCCATTTACCCTTCCTCAAAATGTTTAAGGAACATGGCTGGGAAGTACACGTTGCTGCAAAAAATGACTTTATTGGCGAACCATGTGTCATACCAAACTGCGATCAATACTTTGATATAGATTTTGTACGCTCACCATTTTCACAACGCAATATTGTAGCTTATAAACAGTTAAAACAAATAATAAAAACAAATCATTATGACGTTATCCATTGCCATACACCTGTCGCTGGAGTTCTGGCGAGACTGGCAGCAAGAAAGTTTAAGGATACGACAGTAATTTATACAGCGCATGGATTTCATTTCTACAAGGGTGCGCCACTTTTAAACTGGCTTATTTACTATCCGGTTGAACGCTTTTGCGCAAAGTTTACAGATAAGCTGATAACCATAAATCAGGAAGACTATATCAGAGCAAAAAGCTGGAGCCTGCACGATAATGGCAAAGTATATTATGTACCTGGTGTTGGCGTGGATATAGAAAAAATACACAGTATTTCTATAGATAAAGAACAGAAGAAAAATGAATTAGGCATACCCAATGGTGTTAAGGTTCTGTTATCGGTAGGAGAGTTAAACGAGAATAAGAACCATGAAATTGTTATAAAAACTTTAAGTAAACTAGATAATAAAGATTTTATTTACCTTATCTGTGGTAAAGGCGAATTAAAAGAATACCTGCAAAATTTAGCCAAAGAACTGGGAATTGGTGATAAAGTAAAGTTTTTAGGCTACAGAATAGATGTATTGGAAATTTGTAAAATTGCTGATTTATTTATTTTTCCATCCAGAAGAGAAGGACTTCCAGTGTCGCTAATAGAGGCACTGGCTTGCGGCGTGCCTTGTGTTGCATCTGATATTAGAGGAAACAGAGACCTGTTAGACAGTGATAGTCTTTGTAAAAGTAATCAGGAAGATGAATGGATAGCATTACTTGAAAATGCTGTTAATAAAAGTTTGAAAAAACAACCTTTAGATGAAAAATATTATATTGAGAATATTATAGAAAAGAAGAAAACAATTTATGGACTGTAAGTTATATAAAAAGAGGTAAATTAGTTTGAAGAAAATACTATTCTTGAGCAATGGAAAAGCATATTTACCGGAAATAGAAGCATATAAGAAGTTCTTTAGTGAATATATTTGTATAGATAGTAGAAATGAAAAAAATATTAATTTGTATGAGTATGATTTAATATGGAAGTTTATGGGAATAGATTTGGGAAAAATAGATCGGCCGGTAATACATGAATATGCTTCAGCCTCTGTTGGAATATTTCCGAAAGTCAAAAATACTATTAAATCTTTATTAAACAGTAAACCTAGTGCAAGAATATTTTTGAATGAAGAAGTGAGAAAACAGTTTGTTTTTAATGACAGAGTGCCTTGTTATTATAGAGATATGGGTATTGATTGTTCATTTTTTATTAATAATTCTAATAAAAAATATGATTTTCTTTATATTGGCGATATTAGTAGAGGAAGGAATGTAGATGTTTTATTAAGAAAATTTGTTTTCCATTTTCCTGAAAATACAATATTGCTTATAGGGAAATATGAAAAAGATTTATATTTGAAATATAGATCATACAAGAATATTCATTTTTCTGGTTATATTCCTTATCAAAAAGTACCGTTATTAGCATCTGAATGTAAATATGGCATTAATTATATACCAGATATTTATCCTTATAACATACAAACCTCTACAAAACTTTTAGAATATTTAGCATTAGGATTAAAAGTTATTACTACAGACTACTGTTGGATAAATAAATTTGAGAATGAACAGGGTATGCGATTTTTTAAGATATCAGAAGACTTTTCTAATTTTAATATCAATAATATCTCTCAATTTCAGTTTGTAAATAAAGATATTAGTAAATTGAAATGGCATAAAATTTTAGAAGTATCGGGTTTGAAAGAGTATATTGAGAAAATAATATAGTATATGGAGCTTAGCTATAAAGATGGAAAGAGAAACTGCATTATGTTATGTTGATGATATTGATAGAGCAAGATTTTTTAACAGATTTAGAGGTATAGATATAATATATTTAACCAACAGTTTTACAGTATATCTATATTTAAAATTTAGATTTAAAAAAGTATTTTTACCAAAGATGGAAGGAATTTATAAATTTAGTTGTTCTAAAGATTTATCTAATACTTTAGAAATGAAGATTAATGATATTACTGCAGAGAGTGCAAAAAAATTATATACTTATTTATTTGAAACAATTGATCATATAAATGGCCAATATCATTTTGAGTACGTTATTTTGTGGAATGGTAATAAAATAGGTGATTGGGCATGTGAGGAATATGCAATCAAAAATAAAAAAAAGAAGTGTTTTTTTGAAATATCTAATATCCCCTCTAAATTATTTGCTGACCATTTGGGAACTAATAAACATTCAAGTATTTTTTTGAATCCTGAACAGCTTGATAATACTGCTGATCAAGATATTAAATCTTATGAAGATTGGAGAAAAAATTATTTAGAGCTAAAAAAAGGTAATTTTATTCTACCCCAATCTAAACGTAGAAATTTTATTATTTCAACTATTAGTGCAGTGTGTAATTTATTGGGGGGAAAAGCAGGAATTTGTATAGAAAAAAATTCTTATAAATTTATCTTTAAAAATTTTTTTAAGATAAGTAGCAAATCTCATATTAACTATGTGGATAGTTTTAAAATTGGTAATTGTAATTATGTATTTGTACCATTACAGGTTTCAAATGATACTCAGTTAGTTGTTAATAGTAATATGGGGTTGAGAGAGTTAATAAGTTTTGCATTAGAATATGCAAGAGAAAATCATTTAAAAGTTGTTGTTAAACCACATCCGGCAGAACAGGATTATAGCTTTTTAGAATACTTATGTGAGATAAAAGATAAGTGCGGAATATTTATTAGTGATAATAATACAATGGAACTTATAGAAAATAGTAAATGTGTAATTACTATTAATTCTACAGTAGGAATGGAAGCAATGATAATAGGAAAACCTATATTAATATTAGGTGATGCTATATATTCCGGGTTTAATCAAAGAAGATTGGCAACGTATATAATCAATTATTTATTAAATATCGAGTATTTTTCTGATGATTATATTGATTGGTCTTTACTTAAGCCAAGGTTTAAGTAAATGTTGTAATTATTGTTTTTATAAGGAGAAGATATATGATACCCAAAGTAATACATTACTGTTGGTTTGGAAATAATACAAAAGATGAAGTGGTAAAAAAGTGTATAGAAAGTTGGTATAAGCATTGTTCTGATTATGAAATAATAGAGTGGAATGAAAGTAATTTTAATATTAATGAAAATTACTTTGTCAAAGAAGCTTATAAAGCAAAGAAATGGGCCTTTGTTAGTGATTATGTTAGGCTCAAAGTTCTATATGAATATGGTGGTGTTTATTGTGATGCAGACCTAGAAATAATAAAAAATATTGATGACTTATTAAGATGGGGTGCATTTTCAGGATATCAAAATATTAATGAAATACCTACGGGTATAATAGGGGCGGTACCTCAAAATAAATGGATAGGATATTTATTATCGTATTATAATAATAGACATTTTATTTGTGATAAAGGCTATGATATGAGAACGAATGTAAGTATAATTACGGAAATGACAAAAGAAAAATATAATTTATTTTTTGATAATAGAATTGAAGTTTTTGGTGATTTATGTGTATTATTTCCGCAAGATTATTTATGTGCTAAAAATTCTCGAAATGGAAAAATTATTATTACTAAAAATACATATGCAATACACCATTTTAATGGTAGTTGGGTAGATAGAAATGTAAAATTTAAGCTTTTTGTGCGGAAATGGTTGAATAGAATATTTGGAGAAAAAGTAGTGGAAAAATTTTTCGTATTAAAAAATACTTATTTTAGAAAACTGATTAATTAACTAAAATTTTGGAGGTTGAAAATATTATATTATGAAAAACGAATTAATAAGTATAGTTATTCCTATATTTAACAAAAAAAAATTTTTGAAATCTTGTTTAAATAGTGTTTTAAAACAAACATATGAAAATATAGAGATTATTTTGGTTAACGATGGCAGTAATGATGGTAGTGATGAAATTTGTTATGATTACGCTAGTAAAGATAAGAGAATAATAGTGATTAATCAGCAAAATAATGGTGTGAGTAGTGCTCGTAATACAGGTATTGAAGTATCAAAAGGTAAATATTTACTGTTTATTGATGCTGATGATCAAGTTTTTCCTGAATATGTAGAAAGATTATATTTTAATTTGATAAACAGTAGCAGTGATATTATTTTTTGTAGCAGGAAAGAAGCCCTATACAAAAAAGACAGAATTAATAAAAAAATAGATTATATATTGGAATATCATAAAGGAAATATTTGGGAGGATTTTGAAAGGTTATATTATAGTAATGGTATTCCCTTTGGTGGTGTTTATTTAAAGATATATAATGCAGAATTAATAAAAAAGAAAAAATAAGATTTAAAGAAGATCTTATTTCTGGAGAAGACTATATATTTAATTTAGAATATTTTGAAAGTATAAAAACATATTGTTCAATACCAGATATTTTGTACATTTACAATATTTATGATAGATGCTTATTTGCTAAAAATGTAATAAATGAAAAGCGTATTGTAAATGATAAGAAAATATTACTTTTTACTAAATCCTATATTAGTAATCATATGTTACCCCCCCGAATACTAGTAAGTGTAATTATTGGGGTCTTGAAGGGAGTTTTGCAAGTTGTTTGTAAAGACAAGACGCTGGGAATTTGGGGAAAATATAAATTTTATAGTCAAATATGTGATAAATTGGGTATAAGAGAACAACTTGTTGGAATAAATAAGGCAATAAATAAAAAACAATTTTTAGTATTGATAAGTATAAAACATAAAATGTCATTTTTCTTTTTTATATATAATTATTTGATAATAAAAAAATATATGATAATTGATGAATAAGTAAAATTTATTACATTTATTTATAATTTTAGGTTAGTAATCTATTTATCTTAAGGACATATGTTGCGAATAGAACAAGCAAGCAAAAATATTAAATATTCTACAATTGCATATGTAATAAATAATCTACTGAAGTTTGTGGTGCGTCTTATTTTTGTTCGCTCATTGCCCATAGAGTATTTAGGTATCAATGGGTTATTTACTAATTTGCTGGCCATGTTATCGTTGGCAGAGTTAGGCGTTGGCCCGGCGATTGTTTATAGTTTATATAAACCGCTGGCGGAAAAAGATACAGAAACTGTTAAAGCTCTGATGAGGCTGTTCCAAAAGGCCTATATCGGCATTGGTATTTTTATTATAGTTGCCGGCATTTGTGCACTGCCGTGGCTGGATTGGTTTATCAAAGGAAATGCTGTTGCTGATATACACTGTTTCTATATAATTTTTTTACTGAATACTGGTGTTAGTTATTTTTATTCCTATAAACGTAATTTACTGATTGCCGATCAGAAGCAGTATATCAACAGCATTTATCAAAGCGGTGGTCAGATAGTATTGGCAGTTCTGCAAATCATTGTGTTGCTTGTATATCCCAGTTATTGGTTGTATATTATTTTGATGCTGCTGGTGACAATCGGTGAAAATTTTGCAGTGGCTAAAAAAGCTGACCAGGTTTACCCTTTTTTGCAGGATAAAGCAGTAAAAAAATTGGATAGTGGCATTAAGAATACTATTATCAAAAATGTCAAAGCTATGATCGCACATAAAATAGGTGGTATGGCAGTCTTTTCAACATCTAATCTGATTTTATCCAAATTCGTTGGGCTGGCGGCTGTTGGCTTATACAGTAATTATTATCTGGTTATCAGTGCAGTCAATAGTTTTGCCAGTCAGTTTTTTACTTCGGTAACAGCAAGTATTGGTAATTTGCTTGTGGTGGAAAGAGGAGATAAGAAAAATAAAATTTTTCGGGTTATGGAATTTACTGTCGCCTGGCAGGCGCTGATCGTCAGCTGTGGTTTTTATGTGCTTTTCAATCCACTTATCGAACTGTGGTTAGGCAAACGTTTTTTGTTTGAGAGTATTATTGTGGATTGTTTGATAGTGAATTTTTATTTGATGTATATGCGGAAGGCTGTGAATACTTTTAAAGATGCCAGCGGCTTATATTGGAATGACCGTTATAAGCCGTTAGCAGAAGCCGTGATCAATTTAGTTGCATCTGTGTATCTTACTATTCATTACGGCGTTATCGGCGTTATTTGGGGCGGCATCATCAGTACGCTATTGACCTGTTTTTGGGTAGAGCCATATGTTTTATTTAGGAACAGTATTGAGATCAAACTGAAAGACTATTTTAAGGATTATTTTAAATACGCTGTTGTGACTTTGCTAACAGCCTTTTTCAGTAAGTGGCTGTATAACCAATTGTTTAGTGAAATTACTATCATTAACTTTGTGCTTGGTGTGGTTTTGTGTTTGGTTGTTACTAATGCGGTGTGGATTCTGGTTTTCCGAAAGCGAGAGGAAATGGTTTATCTGCGTGATATTGCCAGGGATAAGTTTGGCATGAAATTTTTGTAGTTTTACAGGAAAATTTTGAATTTTATTTTCGCTGTTGGTATGTAGTACAGATCGCTTTTAAGATGGCTGCTAGTTTATTAGTGCTGAACTATTGCTGGCAGGGACAGAAAGTAACGGCAGGCATTAAAAATGAAAGTGCGATTTTTAACAAAGCTTTTAACAAAGCCTCTGTGTGTTAAAACGCTTGATACAGGCTGTGAATGGAATTTGTTAGGGAAAGCAGTACATGGTAATCAACAAAGGTTATACATAGTGAGTACAAAGCTATTACAAAGACTTTACACCTAATAAGAAAGATAAGAAGAATGAGAAGGAAAAGAAGTTTATTTAAAACTCACTTTTCTAAATTTGTTTATATAAGGAAGTAAAATACGATGTATATCAAGCGTCATTTAGAAGCGACAATTGAAAAGTTAAGCGGCTGCTGTAAGGTGCTGCTGGTTACGGGACCACGGCAGGTGGGGAAGACTACTTTACTGCGCAAACTGGCCGAAGGCAACCGGACTTATGTGACTATGGACGACATCAATGTGCGCAGTCTGGCGATGACGGAGCCGGGGCTGTTTTTACAGCGTTATAAGCCGCCGCTTTTGATCGACGAGATCCAGCTGGCGCCGAAGCTGCTGCCGTATATCAAAATGTATGTGGATGAACACGGTAATAATGGCGATTTTTGGCTGACAGGTTCTCATGCTTTTGATTTGATGGAGAATGTTACAGAAAGTCTGGCTGGCAGGATCGGTATCGTGCAGCTGTTAGGGTTCAGCCATGCGGAACTGGCTGGACTGGAGGCGGGCGCTTTTGTGCCAGAAGAAAAGTTTTTGCTGCAGCGGGCGCAGGAAACAGAGATACTGCCGATGCGGGACTTGTTCGAGCAGATCTGGCGCGGCAGTATGCCGGCGTTGAACAATGCTTCTGAGCAGGACTGGAACAACTATTATTCTTCTTACGTGCAGACCTTTCTGCAGCGTGATGTCAGGGCGTTGACCCAGGTCAACGATGAGCTGCAGTTTTACCGCTTTTTATGTGCGGCAGCCAGTTATACAGGCAGCATGGTCAATTATGCGGCGCTGGCTAAAGAAGCCGAGATCACCGCGCCGACAGCGAAACAGTGGCTGAAAGTATTGGTGGCGGCAGGGCTGGTCTATTTACTGGAGCCGTTTATGCATCCAAATTTAAAATATGCTGTTAAAGCACCGAAGGTATATTTTACGGATACAGGATTAGCGGCTTATCTGCTGCGCTGGAGCAATGCCGAGATATTGGAAGCTGGCGCCATGTCAGCCAGCTTTTTAGAGACCTGGGCGGTAATGGAGATTTATAAGAGTTTCAGTAACTGTGGGCAGGTGCCGCCGCTGGGGTATTATCGTGACTTTAACAGCCGTGAAATAGAGCTTGTACTGAACTTGGATGGCAAGGTGCATCCTCTGGCGATCCGCAAAAGTTCTAATCCGGCAAAAGAGACGAAAAAGTTTGATATGCTGCAGCCGGTAACAGAAGGGGAACATGCTTTGCAGTTGGGAGAGGGTGGAGTGATCTGCTTTGCGAGTGATCTTTTGCCCATAGACGCCAAAAACTGGTATATACCGGCTGGACTGCTGTAAAAACTGTTAGTAGATAGCTGAAGGAATAACCTTTGCTGATTTTGAATGTGATGTTCAAGGCAGCAGAGGTTATTTTATATTGCTGCTAAGATAACCGCCTGTTTATTGCCGGGGAAATAAATGGGCTTGAACTTAAAAATAACTGTGCTTTTGTCTTTGCCGCAGGTGTAGTATAATAAAAACATCTTTTAAAGAAAATGAGGCAGAAAATGCAATATAAGGAAATAAAACAGGGATACTTTCTTGCGCGGCCTAATCGTTTTATCGCTCATGTCGAGCTGGACGGGCAGGTAGAGGTGTGCCACGTGAAGAATACCGGGCGCTGCCGCGAACTTTTGACGCCGCGGGCGGTAGTGTATGTGGAGTGTCACGACGATCCGAAGCGTAAGACAAAGTATTCGCTGATTGCAGTAGAAAAAGGCGGGCTGCTGATCAATATGGATTCGCAGGCGCCGAACAAAGTGGTGGGCGAGTGGCTGCAGGGCGGCGGTTTAGTGCCTGATATCACATTGTTGAAACCGGAATGCAAGCATGGTACATCGCGTTTTGATTTTTATGTAGAAACACTGCAGCAGAAGCTGTTTATTGAAGTAAAGGGCGTAACGCTGGAGGAAAACGGTATAGCCATGTTCCCCGATGCACCGACGGAGCGGGGAGTCAAGCATTTGGACGAGTTGGCGCAGGCAGTGCAGGAGGGTTATGCTGCCGCGGTGATTTTTGTGATCCAGATGCGCGGGGTGACCTGTTTTAAGCCAAATAGGCGCACCCATGCGGCTTTTGCCGAGGCTTTGCTGCGGGCGCAGCAGGCCGGGGTACAGGTGCTGGCTTATGATTGTAAGGTAACGCCGGACAGTTTGGTTTTGGGTGAGCCGGTTCCCTGCTGTCTTTAAGTAGCTGGAGCTGCTGTAACAGAAATTTGCTGCTGTGCCTGCTCAAGGGCGGGCATCAGCATAATAAAAAGAACGGAGCAGATTATGAGAGAATATACTAAGTTTTATATTACACCGAAGGGCGAAAGAGCAGCCCGCAGTGGCCATCCCTGGGTCTATGCTGAAGAAATCACCAGGATCGAAGGCGAATACCAAAACGGTGATCTGGTCGATGTGGTAACAAACAAGGGCAAATATCTGGGCACCGGGTTTGTCAACGACCATTCCAAGATCAGGGTGCGCCTGATTTCGACCAATACCAACGATAAATTTGACGCTGATTTTTGGGAAAGGCGTTTGCGTTATGCGATTGACTATCGGCGTACGGTAATGCCGGGTGAAGATTTTAAGTGCTGCCGTCTGATTTTTGGCGAGGCCGATCATTTTCCCGGTTTGACAGTGGATAGGTTCAACGATATTCTGGTGGCGCAGACTTTGTCGCTGGGTATAGAACTGCGCAAAGAGCTGATTTTTAACTTGCTGTATAAGATCTTACGTGAACAGGGTGAAGAAATCAGGGGTTTATACGAACGTAACGATGTAAAGATCCGCCTGCTGGAAGGTATGGAAGAAAATAAGGGCTGGTTTGCGCTGGCCGAGGCCCCGGAACCGGGCGAACCTCTGACAGCGATCGTTGAAAACGGGATCAAATATAATGTAGATGTGGAGAACGGCCAAAAGACAGGCTTCTTTTTGGATCAGAAGTACAATCGCCAGGCAATCGCCAAAATTGCCAAAGGCAAGCATGTACTGGACTGCTTTACCCATACAGGCGCTTTTGCCCTGAATGCGGCGGCGGGCGGCGCTGCTGCTGTAACAGCTGTAGATATTTCGGCCGAGGCAGTGCAGATGACGGACGCCAACGCCTCTAAAAACGGCTTGGATAAAGTCGTTAAAGGCTTGAAGGCCAATGTTTTTGATCTGCTGTCTGAGCTGGTCAATAATAAGGCCCGGGAATATGATTTTATTATTTTAGACCCGCCGGCGTTTACAAAATCAGGCAGTACAGTCAAAAACGCTATTCGCGGTTATAAAGAGATCAATTTGAAGGCGATGAAGCTGCTGCCTCGCGGAGGGTATCTGGCGACCTGTTCCTGCTCGCATTTTATGAAGGAAGAGCTGTTTGTGCAGATGCTGCATGATGCTGCGGCCGACGCCAACGTACAGCTCCGGCAGATCGAGGCGCGCCAGCAGTCGCCGGACCATCCGATTTTATGGAACGTGCCGGAGACTTATTATTTGAAATTTTATATTTTCCAGGTAGTTTAAGGTGTGTTTGGGAGGGCAGAAAAGATGCAGATGCAGCAGTTATTGGAAGCTATGATCGCTTATATGGGCGGCGATGCACGCCGTATCCAGCATTTTATCAAGGTACATGCTCTGGCGCAGCTGCTAGGACGGCAGGAGCAGCTGGATGACAGGACGCAGTTTATTTTAGAAACGGCGGCGCTGACACACGATATTGGCATCAAAAACGGCGAGGCGAAGTTCGGCGCTGGTAAATGCAGCGGTAAAACGCAGGAGCAGGAAGGCCCGCCGGTAGCAGCAGAGATGCTGGTAAAGCTGGGCTTTGCTTCTGATGTCCGCGAGCGGGTCTGCTATCTGATCGGGCATCACCACACGTATACCAATATCGACGGCTTGGATTATCAGATTTTAGTGGAAGCGGATTTTCTGGTGAATTTTTACGAAAATGGAATGAGCCAGGCGGCTATTAAAACGACCTGCGAGCGAATTTTTAAAACAGAAGCCGGTATCAGACTGTGCCGTCAGATGTTTGGTATTTAAAGAACGTAGTAAACCGGTACCTGTCTGAATGAAACGGGCAGGTGCTTTTTTTGAGTTGAATACACAGCAGAAGTTACAGAAACCGGCACGAAAAATGGAACAGACCCTTAGGCAGCGGTGTATACCGGCTGACCATAAGGGTCTGTTCGCTATGTTAAGGAGAGGGGAACGCTTATTTAGGTGCCGTCAGATATTTGTCAATGGCGGCTGCGGCTCCGCGTCCTTCGGCAATGGCCCAGACTACCAGGCTCTGGCCGCGGCGGGCGTCGCCGGCGGCAAAAATACCTGGGATCGAGGTCATATAATCATTATCATTGGCCGCAATAGTATTGGCCGCTGATCTGGTAAATTTAAATTCATCAAATAACAGTGTTTCGCTGCCGGTAAAGCCCATTGCCAGCAGTACCAGCTGGGCAGGAACTGTTTCTTCCGTCCCTGCTATCTCAACAGGAACCAAACGGCCGTCCTGTCGTTGCCAGTCGATCTGGCACAGGCGCAGCTTGTCGACTTTACCGTTTTTGCCGATAAATTCCTTGCTCATGATGCAGTAATCGCGCGGGTCCTGGTGGTACAGCTCGAAGGCTTCTTCCTGTCCGTAATCAGTTTTGAAGATACGCGGCATTTCCGGCCAGGGGTTATCTGCGGTACGGGAATGGGGCAGGCAGGGCATGATCTCGATCTGTTTTACGCTTTTACAGCCCTGCCGTATAGCGGTTGCTACACAGTCGGTGCCGGTATCGCCGCCGCCGATGACGATAACGTCTTTCCCTTTGGCGGAGATCGCTTTTTTATCCTTGAACTGGCTGTCCAAAAGGCTTTTCGTCACGCTGTGCAGATAGTCCTTGGCAAAGTAGATGCCCTGCAGCTCGCGGCCTAGGACAGGCAGATCGCGCGGTACGGTACTGCCTGTGCAGAGGGCGATTGCGTCGAACTGTTTGAGCAGCATTTCCGAAGAAACTTTGTGCCCGATTTCGCTGTTCAGCTCAAATTTGATACCGGCGTCTTCCAGTAGCTTGATGCGCCGTTCAACCAGCTGTTTATCCAGTTTCATATTGGGTATGCCGTACATCAAAAGTCCGCCGGCGCGGTCGGCCCGTTCGTAGACGGTGACGCTGTGGCCGGCCTTATTGAGCTGGTCGGCACAGGCCAGCCCGGCCGGACCACTGCCGATGACGGCAACTTTTTTGCCGCTGCGGATCGCTGGGAGGTTGGGTTTGACGTAACCTTCTGCAAAGGCTGTTTCGATGATATATTGTTCAAGATTACGGATGCTGACCGCACTGCTGGCCAGGCTGGCGCTGCAGGCTCCTTCGCAGGGAGCGGGACAGACGTGCGAGGTGAATTCCGGGAAATTATTGGTTTTATTCAGGCGGGCATAGGCAAAATGGTCCAGCCCCTGATAAACGAAGTCGTTGAATTCCGGCATCAGGTTATGCAGCGGACAGCCTGATAAGGCCTGCCCCAGCAGCACGCCGCTGTGGCAGAAGGGAATGCCGCAGTCCATACAGCGTGCGGCCTGTTTTTGCAGTTCCTCTTTATGCGGCAGGCTGCTGGTTTTGATCTCGTCCCAGTCCCTGATGCGTTCCTGAGGCGGGCGCAGCGCAAGCTCCTGCCGTTTGTAATCCATAAATCCGGTCGGTTTACCCATTATGCCTGCACCTCCTCAAATACTTTGATCGTCGCTTCCTGCTCGCTCATACCAGTTTGCAGGTAGGCGGCGACTTTTTCAGTAACGCGTTTATAATCTTTGGGAATGACCTTGACAAATTTTCTGACGCAGCTGTCCCAGTCCGCCAGTATTTGGCGGGCGATGCTGCTGCCGGTGTATTCTGCGTGCTTCAGGATCATTTTCTGCAGCTGCATGATGTCGTTGATTTCCTGCAGCGGCTCCAGCAGCACGATTTCTTTGTTGCAGTAGCCGGCAAAGGTAGCGTTTTCGTCGAAAACGTAAGCAATACCGCCGCTCATGCCGGCAGCAAAGTTGCGGCCAGTTTTGCCCAGAATGACGACTGTGCCGCCGGTCATATATTCACAGCCATGATCGCCAACGCCTTCGATAACGGCGTTGACGCCGCTGTTGCGGATACAGAAGCGTTCACCGGCAATGCCGGAAATATAGGCTTCCCCGCTGGTGGCGCCGTAAAAAGCTACGTTGCCGATAATGACATTCTCGTGCGGGTTAAAAGTTGCTTCGGCAAAGGGATGGATGATGATCTTTCCGCCGGAAAGTCCCTTGCCGACATGGTCGTTGGCATCGCCTTCCAGACGCAGAGTGATACCTGGCGGCAAAAAGGCTCCGAAGCTTTGTCCGGCTGAGCCTTTGAAATGCAGCCGGATCGTATCCTCCGGCAGTCCGTCCAAACCGTAAAGACGGGTGATCTCACTGCCGAGGATAGTGCCGACGACGCGGTCGGTATTTTTGATCGGCAGAGTGATATCGACCTGTTTTTTACCAGCGACGGCAGTTTTACAGATCGCCAGCAGCTCCCGGCAGTCCAGCGATTTTTCCAGCTGGTGGTTTTGCTCGGTCGTGCAGACCTGGCTGGTGCCCGGTTCCACCTCGGGCTTATACAGCAGCGGCGACAGGTCCAGATTTTTATTTTTCCAATTGCGCTGCGGTTTTGCCAGCAGCACTTCGGTGCGGCCAACCATTTCATCGATACTGCGGAATCCCAGCTCGGCCATGTATTCGCGTACTTCCTGAGCAATGAAGTGCATAAAGTTGACGACGTATTCCGGTTTGCCTTGAAAGTTTTGGCGCAGCTTCGGGTCCTGGGTGGCAACGCCCATAGGGCAGGTATTCAGATTGCAGACCCGCATCATCACGCAGCCCAGGGCGATCAGCGGCGCTGTGGCAAAGCCGAATTCTTCGGCGCCAAGCAGGGCGGCAATAATTACGTCGCGTCCTGTCATCAATTTACCGTCGGTTTCTAAAGTCACACGGTTACGCAGGTTATTGAGCAGTAGTGTCTGATGGGTTTCCATCAGACCCAGTTCCCAGGGCAGGCCGGCGTGGTTGATGCTGGTACGGGGCGAAGCACCGGTACCTCCGTCATAGCCGGAGATCAGCACCACGTCGGCGCAGGCTTTGACGACGCCGGCGGCGATGGTGCCAACGCCGACTTCGGAAACCAGCTTGACGCTGATTTTAGCACGGGGATTGGCATTTTTCAGATCGTGGATCAGCTCGGACAGATCTTCGATCGAATAAATATCGTGATGTGGCGGCGGTGAGATCAGGCCGATGCCTGCTGTAGTGCCGCGGCATTCGGCGATCCAGGGATAAACCTTGCCGCCGGGCAGCTGACCGCCTTCGCCGGGCTTGGCTCCCTGGGCGATCTTGATCTGGATCTCGTCGGCGTTGACCAGATAGTTGCTGGTAACGCCAAAGCGCCCTGAAGCAACCTGCTTGATAGCGCTGCGTTTGCTGTCGCCGTTTGGCAATGGCTGGAAGCGGGAAGGATGTTCGCCGCCTTCCCCCGTGTTGGATTTGCCGCCGATACGGTTCATGGCGATCGCCAGACACTCGTGGGCTTCCTGACTGAGCGAGCCGTAGCTCATGGCTCCGGTCTTGAAGCGTTTACAGATACTTGCGGCCGATTCTACCTGTTCGATAGGGATCGGTAAACGCTGCGGTGTAAAGGTCAGCATACTGCGCAGATTCTGGTTGGCAAAAGCACTGCTGTTCAACTCGTTGGAGAAATGCTTGAACATGGCGTAATCGTTTTTGCGGCAGGCCTGCTGCAGAGCAAATACAGTCTGCGGGTTGAACATATGCCGTTCGCCGCCGCTGCGCCATTGATAAACACTGCCAGAGTCATAACTGCACAGGTCGGGCGCCGTAGTTTTAAAGGCCGGCAGATGCCGCAGCTCTACTTCTTTGGCTATCGCTTCTAACCCTATACCTTCCAGACGGGAAGGAGTACCTGTAAAATATTGTTCGATGACGCCGCTGCTGATACCAATAGCTTCAAAAATTTGCGCGCCGCGGTAGGACTGTACTGTGGAAATACCCATTTTGGAAAGGATCTTGGCGATGCCGTGAGTACAGGCATCGATATAATTGGCGGTGGCCTGCTCGACTGTAACGCCGGTGATCATACCATTAGCACACATTTCCTCGATCGTTTCAAAAGCCAGATAAGGATTGATACCGCTGACGCCATAACCAAGCAGCAGTGCGAAATGATGTACCTCGCGCGGCTCGGCTGATTCAATAATAATGGAAGCTTTGAGCCGGGTGCCGTTACGGATCAGGTGGTGATGCAGGCAGGCCCCTGCCAGCAAGGCCGGGATACCGGCCATTGTTTCGTTCATTTCCCGGTCCGATAAAATCAAAATACATTTATCCTGAGCGATCAGGGTGTCTGCCTGGTCACATAAGCTTGCCAGAGCCTTTTTGAGTCCGGCGCCGCCTTCGGCAACAGGATAAAGCATGGGCAGCGTGGCAGCCTGGAATTTAGGCTGCTGGATATTTTTGAGCTTGGCCAGCTCGATATTGCTCAAAACAGGCGATTCGGCCGAAATCTGCCGGCAGCTGTCGGGCTGCGGGTCGATCAGGTTTTTCTCCGGACCGATACCGCTGGTAGTATCGGTAAATACTTCCTCGCGAATAGCGTCGATAGGCGGATTAGTGACCTGGGCGAAAAGCTGTTTGAAATAGTTGTATAAAAGCTGCGGTTCTTCTGACAAAACTGCCAGCGGCGCATCATTGCCCATAGCTCCCAGCGGGTCGATGCCTTTAGTCGCCATCGGTTTCAAGAACTTAGTCAGGTCTTCCAGCGTATAGCCAAAAGCCAGTTGCCGGCGCAGCAGGGTGTTGGGATCGGTTTTAGGCAGTTCGGTAGTCAGTTCGATATTCTTTAATTTGATGAGGTTAGCGTCCAGCCACTGCTGATAAGGCTGTTCCGTAGCTATTTTATGTTTGATCTCGTCGTTGCCGATGATGCGTCCGGCTACTGTGTCGATGACCAGCATCCTGCCCGGCCGCAGACGGTCTTTTTTGACGATGGTCGCCGGGTCCAGATCGACGACGCCTACTTCCGAGGCCAGTACGATCGTATCGTCCTGGGTGATATAATAGCGGGAAGGACGCAGGCCGTTGCGGTCCAGTGCGGCGCAGATAGTACGACCGTCGGTAAAGGCCATGGCCGCAGGACCGTCCCATGCTTCGATCAGGGAATTGTGGTATTCAAAAAAGGCTTTCAGATCCGGGTCGATATGGGGATTTTTGCCCCAGGGTTCTGGAATCATCATCATTACGGCATGGGGCAGGCTGCGCCCCGACATAACAAGGAATTCCAGACAATTATCGAACATCCCTGAATCGGAACCTGTTTCATCGATAATGGGCATGATATCTTTGATCTTGCTGCCCCAGAGGCTGTTGCTGCACATGGTCTGCCGGGCGCGCATCCAGTTGATGTTGCCGCGCAGGGTGTTGATCTCGCCGTTATGCATCAGATAACGGTAAGGATGGGCACGCTCCCAGCTGGGGAAGGTGTTGGTGCTGAAACGGGAATGGACTAAAGCCATAGCTGTTTCTACGGCATTGTCCTGCAGATCGGAGTAAAAAGAACTCAGCTGCTCCGTTGTCAGCATGCCCTTATAAACGATGGTCCTTGAAGAAAGACTGGCAATATAAAAGTATTTACCGCCGCGCAGAGTGCCGTAGCGGATATGGTTTTCAGCCTGTCGGCGGATGCTGTACAGCTGCCGTTCAAAGGCATTATCGTCGATGCTCAGCCTGTCAATGATCTGCGGGCTGGCCTTGATAAAGACCTGGGCCATAAACGGCTGGCTCTGGCGTGATTTTTCCCCTAAAACGGCAGGGTCGACCGGCACGTTACGCCAGCCCAGGATTTCCTGACCGCTGGCAGTGACGATATTTTCAAAATGACGCTGGGTATTTTCTCTCTCTACAGCGTCAGGCGGCAGGAACATGAAGCCGACTGCATAATGGCCCGGCTGCGGAAGCTCCAGATCAAGCTTGGCACATTCTTTGACAAAAAAAGTGTGCGGCAGCTGCAAAATGATACCTGCGCCGTCGCCGGAGTTCATATCGGCGCCCTGACCGCCGCGGTGATCCATGTTGCGCAGCACTACTAAGGCCTGCCGCAGGATCTTGTTGGATTTACGGCCTTTGATGTTGGCGACGACGCCCAGACCGCAGGCGTCATGTTCGAACCAGGGGTCATAAAGTCCCTGCTTGGGCGGTAATGAAGTATACATGTGATTTTCCCCTCTCAAAGCAAATTATATCTGTATACAGAATTGCAATGCTAATTATAAAATATGCAAAAAAGAAATGCAAATTGTATACATTATTATTTTTAGTGTTTATATAAAAGAACAAAATGCTGTAAATTTTGAACAAAAACAGCTGCAGGGCAAACTGGTGCATGAAAAAGACAGAATATTGAAATGTTTGTGAAAAATCAGCGGAAGCGGCTTTTACACTATACAAATTTTATTTAATAGTGTAATATTAGATACTGTAAGAAGAAGTTTCTTGCAGATAGGGGAGATAAAGATGAGTAAAGCAACAAAATTTGATGAATTTTTAAGTTCCAATAATATCAACTGTTTTGCCAAAGAAGAAATCGATAATGAGATGCACAGTATAGTTTACCGTGCTCACATGGAAGTCAGCAGTCAAAATCTGCCGACGATGATCGTACTGGACGACAGTATCTATACGATGATCCAGGTGCGCGTGGCGGCAGGCGTGGTCAATGGCGGCAACCGTGAAGCCGTTCTGGCACATCTCAATGAACTCAATAAAAAATACAAAGTCTTTAAATATTATGAAGGCGATAACGGCGACATTTGTCTTGACAGCTGTATCACAACGACTGACGAAGGCTTTGAAGCGCCCATCATCCACACGGTGATCGATGTTATCTTAAAACATCTTACAGAAGAATATCCTGTCCTGATGAGTAAAGTCTGGGGCAAATAATTTATCATTATAAATAGCAATGAAGCTGTGAGGCCTTAGGTCCCGCAGCTTTTTTGTAAGGAGGAGCACACACAGTGAACAAATTGGGCTTGACTACTGAAGAAGCAGGCAAAGCACTATCCGAACATGGCAATAATGCCCTGACGCAGCCACCGCGCGAAACCTTTTGGGATAAGCTGTGGGAGAATTTTAAAGACCCGATCATCCGTATCCTGATCCTGGCGCTGCTGGTCAACGTCGTTTTTGTGTACATGGGCCACGGCGACTGGATCGAGACTATGGGCATATTTCTGGCTATTATTCTGGCGACCTTTGTTTCTACTTATTCTGAGTACAGCAATGAAAACGCATTCCAGAAACTGCAGGAGGAGGCCAGCCGCATCCGCTGCAAGGTTTGGCGTGACGGAGAGCCCGTAGAGCTGCATATCGATGATATCGTCGTAGGCGATGCGGTAATTCTGGAGGCCGGTGATAAAGTGCCTGTGGACGGTATTTTGCTGGACGGCGACGTGAAGCTTGATCAGGCGGCCCTGAACGGTGAAAGCAAGGAAGCTCATAAACTGATCGCGCCGCCTGCTTTTGAGTGGGGCGACGGAACGATCGATTTTCTGGATGAGCATAAGTTGTTCCGCGGCAGCGTCGTTGTGGAAGGACAGGGCATCATGCAGGCTGTCAAGATCGGCGACAATTCTATCTACGGTCAGCTGACCCAGGAGCTGAAGGATGATGAACGTGACAGCCCGCTGAAATTGAAGCTGAAAGGGCTGGCTCACCAGATCAGCCAGTTCGGTTATGCCGGCGGCGTGCTGATCGCTTTGGCAGTCATGCTGCACAAGGCCTGGCTCTACGGTGATTTCGGCGCTTATTTTGCCAATACGCCGCTCTTGTTGTCCGATTTAGTGCAGGCTGTTATTTTGGGTATCATCATCATCGTTATGGCGGTACCGGAAGGACTGCCGCTGATGATAGCTATCGTTTCCTCGCTGAATATGAAAAAAATGCTGCGAGACAACGTCCTCGTCCGCAAGCTGGTCGGTATCGAAACTGCCGGCAGCCTGAACCTGCTTTTTACCGATAAGACTGGTACGATCACCAAAGGCAAGCTGGAAGTCGTACGGTTTATTACCGGCGACCGTCAGGAATATCCTGCTTTTGATGTGCTGCCAGCCAAGCTGAAAGCTTTTACTTATCAAAACGTGGTGCTCAATACCTCGGCCGCTGTTTCGGATGGTGCTATGGTCGGCGGTAATATGACTGAACGGGCGCTCAGTAACTATGTAGGCAGTTACCGCATGGAAGAAGTGCTGCACCGTGACAAATTTATTCCCTTTAACAGCGCCAACAAATATTCCTGGGCGGCAGTCAGTGGTAATAGCGAGCGTTATTGTCTGGCTAAAGGCGCTCCGGAAAAACTGATTTTACAAACCAGCCATTACTGGGATGCGGAAGGCAACCGCCGTCCGCTGACCCCGGAAATGAAGAAAACTCTGGACGACAGGATGCTGGAACTGGCTGCGGACGCGATCAGGATGCTGGCGCTCTGCACCTATGAAAGCGACATCGAAGGTGACGCTTTGCCGGCAGACGGTTTGACTCTGGTAGGCGTACTCGGCATCCGCGACGAAGTCCGTCCTGAGGCTGTCGAAGCGATCGCCGAAGTGCAGGATGCAGGCGTACAGATCGTTATGATCACCGGTGACCGCCGCGAGACAGCTGTAGCGATCGCCAGAGATGCAGGCCTGCTGCAGCGTCCAAACGAATTAGTCTGGACCTCAGCCGAGCTGGCAGAGATGAGTGACGAACAGGTCAAGCTGGAGCTGCACAAGCTGCGCGTTGTCGCCCGTGCCCTGCCGATGGATAAATCCCGGCTGGTGCGTCTGGCGCAGGAGATGAACCTGGTCGTCGGTATGACTGGCGACGGCGTCAACGACTCGCCCGCACTCAAAAAAGCTGACGTAGGCTTTGCTATGGGCAGCGGTACCGAAGTAGCCAAGGAAGCGGGAGATATCGTGATCCTCGACGATAACTTCCTCAGCATCAAACAGGCGATTCTGTACGGACGTACGATCTATAATTCTATCTGTAAATTTATCGTCTTCCAGCTGACGATCAACTTCTCAGCTGTGGCGATCAACTTTATCGCGCCGTTCATCGGTATCGAAAAACCGCTTACCATTACGCAGATCCTCTGGATCAATCTGGTTATGGATACGCTGGCGGCTCTGGCTTTCGGCGGCGAGCCGGCACTGGAAAAATACCTGCGTGAAAAGCCCAAAGACCGCAGTGCGCCGATCGTCAGTAAAAAAATGCTGTCTACCATTACCATGGGCGGCGTGTATATGACCTTTATCGCGATCCTCTTTTATAAGAGCAGCTATATCGATCACCTGTTCCGCAACGCTCCCGACCACATCTACACCTATACGGGCTTCTTCTGCACGTATATCTTTATGGCGGTCGCCAATGGCTTTAATGTGCGTGTTTCCGGGCTGAATCTGCTGGAGCATATCGATAAAAATAAAGGCTTCCTCAATGTTATGGCTCTGATCGTGGCGATCCAGGTACTGCTGACCTATGTCGGCGGCCGGATACTGCGCACAACGCCGCTGAATCTGCATGAATGGAGCGTAGTTATTCTGTTCGGTCTGTCGATGATCGTAGTCGACCTGCTGCGCAAGGGCATTTGCCAAATGCTGGAGAAAAAATAAAAGCCACCACCTCAAATATAGTTTATAAAAAATAGGAGTGATGACTGTATGGATCCTCTCGGATCTGTCAAAGAAGTATTGATAGTTGTTGTTTTGATTTTAATGAACGGCCTGCTGGCCATGCTGGAAATGGCGCTGGTTTCGGCGCGTAAAAGCCGGCTGGAGCAGCTGGCTGATGAGGGAAGCAGCAAGGCTGCGTATATTTTAAAGCTTGCCCAGGAACCGACTGAATTTTTGTCGACGGTGCAGATCGGCATCACACTGGTCGGCATCGGTACTGGCGTCTACAGCGGTGCCATGCTGGCGGCGCCTTTGGAAGGCCTGCTGCGTGAGATCAGCGTGCTGCGGCCTTATGCCGGCGTTGTGTCGTATACCTTCGTCGTGGCGCTGGTCACCTATCTTAGTCTGGTCTTAGGCGAACTGATACCGAAAAAAATGGCGCTCAACAATCCGGAAAAGGTTGCTATGAGCTTTGTCGGCTTTATCAAGGTCATTATCGCCGCGTTCAAACCGCTGACTGTTTTTCTGAGCGTTTCGACCAGGTTCTTTCTGAAGGTGCTGGGTCTGAAACCCAGTGATGAACCGCCGGTGACGGAAGAAGAGGTGCGCGTACTGCTGGAGCAGGGGCGAATGCATGGCGTCTTTAATGTTGACGAGCAGAAAATGATCGAAAACATTTTTGAGCTGGACGACCTGCGTGTCAGTGAGATCATGACGCCACGCACCAAGATAAGCTGGCTGGACGCTAATGAGCCGCTTTATAAGCATCTGGAGGTCATTGCGGAAAAACAGTATTCCTGTTATGTAGTAGCCGAAGAAGATTTAGAGCATGTATTGGGCGTAGTTTATACAAAACGCTTTCTGGCAGAAGTACTGGGCGCTACTGGCGCTTCACTGCGCAGCTCTGTGCAGCAGCCGCTGTATGTGCCCGAAGGTATGTACACCCAAAAGCTGCTGGATATGTTCAAGGATACACGGATCAAAGTAGCGCTGGTCATGGACGAGTTCGGCGGACTGGCCGGTATGGTCACACTGCGTGATATTATCGAGCATCTGGTCGGCGATCTGCCTTCCTATGACGAAGATTTCAAGCAGGAGATCGTGGAGCGTGAAGACGGCAGCTGGCTGGTAGACGGCTTACTGCCCGTCAGCGAATTTAAAGACTTTCTTGATCTGGACGAGCTGCCGCTGGAAGAAAAAACGGGCTTCAACACTGTGGCCGGTTTTGTGGTTACCAATATCGGTCATATTCCGACAGCAGGTAACTACTTCCTGTGGAATGGTTACCGTTTTGAGGTCGTCGATATGGACGGGACCCGCATCGACAAAATACTGGTCGTAAAAATGCCGGAAGAGGAAACGGCAGTGACGGATACAAAGGATTAATAAGCTAAACAACAAAGCCCCGGCCAGTGGCCGGGGCTTTACTTTTAAGCAGCAGTTATTTTTAAAATTTGAGAGAGGCGGCACGTTCTAAAAAGCCGCGCAGGATATCGCAGGAAGAGTCAAATTTAGCCTGTTCTTCGGCAGTGATCTCGACTTCTAAAATTTCTTCGACGCCGTTTTTGCCGATCACGCAGGGCACGCCTGCGGCAACATTGTGCTGCCCGTATTCTCCGTGCAGGGCGATCGAGCAGGGCCAGACCAGTTTTTGGTCGTGGAAAACAGCGCTGATGAGCATTTTAGCTACATTGGCGATACCGAATTCAGTGCAGCCCTTGCCGTCGATTTCAATATCACCGGCTTTTTTGACCTGCGCCTGCAAATCGTCCAGACTGACGGCTGCCAGTGCCGGGCACTCGTCGCGCAGCTGCAGGAATGGCTTGCCGCCAATAAAAATGCGCGACCAGACGATAAAGCTGGAATTACCATGCTCGCCCATACAGAAGCCCTGGATCGAGCGGCGGCTGTAACCGGTGACTTTACTGAGTACCCGCAGCAGGCGGTAGGTTTCCAGACTGGTGCCGGTGCAGAAGCAGCGGGCGGGCTGCCAGTTCATCTGGCGGCGGATATATTCGCAGATAATATCAGCAGGGTTGGAAATGCTGATCATGATACCCTTGAAATCGACCTGTTTGAGGTGGGAAACTACTTCGTTGGCCATTTTGATCGAATCGTCAAACATATCCAGACGGGTTTCGCCGGGACGGCGGCTGCGGCCAAAGGCCATGACCATGATGTCGGCGTCATTCAGTTCCTCGTAAGCGCCGGCTCGGATATGTACGTCTTTGCCGCACAGCGAGCCGCTGACACAGTCATCCAGGTCCAGTGCCTGAGCGGCGGCTTTTTCTTTCAGAATGTCGATCAATACGATATCGTCAGCCTCACCGGACTGGATCAAAGCCAGTGCCACGTGCGACCCGACATGGCCGGCACCGATAATAACTACTTTACGGGTCTTGAACATAAAAATTCCTCCTCAAAATAGATTTGAGTATACTGTTAAGTATAGTATACAGCGCCGCAGAAAGAATAACAATCACAAAAAGAACGGCAGTTTTGCTGCCGTTCTTTTTAATGCCGGTAATTATTTGTTATTGGATCGCGCCGCCGGAAACAGTACCGATGATCTCGATATCTTTCATGGTAGCTTTGTTAGCTTCGGTAACTTCCTCGGCCAGTACAGTAAAGTCGGCCCATTTGCCGGTCTCGATCGAACCGAGCTTATCTTCCAGATGCAGCAGCCAGGCAGCATTTAAAGTGATGCAGCGCATGGCTTCGTCGGCGGTTAGGCACTGGTCTTCGCCATAAACCTTGCCGCTGATGCCGGATTTACGGTTGCAGGCACACCAGGCGGAGAAGAGCGGATTGACTTCAGTGATCGGATCGTCAGAATGAACGCCAAAGCGTACACCGTGGTTGATCGCACTGCGCATCGGTTCCATCCGTTTGACCTCATAAGGTCCTACAGTGTATTGAGCATGCACGTCGCCCCAGTAATACAAATGGTTGGCAAAGAAGTTAGCGCCGATGTTCAGGTCATGCAGGCGGGCCAGTTGATTTTCGGTAGCCAGCTGTACATGTTCGACAGTATGACGGTAAATAGTGGTGGGATTTTCTTCACGCAGGCGTTGTACGACGCGCAGTACCTGTTCGGTAGCGCCGTTGCCATTGGTATGGATAGAAACGGAATAACCGTGGTCTTCGCACTCTTTGATCATAGCCATCAAAGTATCGTCGTCATAGATCAGCTTGCCGTTTTTAGCGCCGCTGTAATATTCTTTGTTCAGCAGATTGGCAGTATAGCCTTGAATAGAGCCGTCTGCCAGAATTTTGGCATGGTTGAAAATGAAGCGGTCAGTCTCGATCTCCTGACGCAGTTTCTGCAAACCGTCCCAGCCGTTGAAAGGAGTTTCCATATTTTTGCTGTAGAAGGGTTCTACGGCAAAACGTACAGGCAGAGTTTCTTTGTTCAAGGCTCTGGTATAACCTTCGGCAGCTTTAGGAGTCAGGAGGAACCCGAAAGCCTTATCAGCGATGGTAGTACAACCGTTGTGTTTAGCCAGCTTGGCGATATAGCGGGTAGCTTTTTCAGCAGTGTCTGCGGCGTCGCCGTCGATGCGCATGCCGCCTGCTTTCAAAACGTAAGCCATAAATTCCGGTTCTGCTACGTTGCCGTTGCAGGTACCGTCGGCATAACGGCCAATGTTGTCATCATGGATAGCGTCCAGATCGGCCAGTTCGATCGCTCTGCTGTTGACCGTCATCAAATGTCCGGAAGCATGGTTCAGGCAGATGGGTATCGTGCTGGAAACCTGGTCGAGCCACTTGCTGTTGATGTTTTCCAGTTTGGCGTCGCCCAAAATCAGCGGGTCGATACCATAGACGTTCAGCCAGTGCTGGTCGTTATATTTGCCGGGATTTTTAGCAACGATCTCGCTCAGTTTTTCGATGATAGCTTCCGGTGTACGGCAGCCTCTGGAGATCTCGCCGTCAGCGGTATGGCGGTCAAAGTAGCCGACATAAGCGTAATTCATATTATATAAGCCGCTTTGCTGCGCATGCATATGTGCTTCAATGAAGCCTGGGTACATAACGTTGTTGATAAAAGTATCATTGATCTGATAAGTGATGCCGTTCGCCCTGCAGAAAGCTTCGACGTCGATGAAATCGCCGACTGCGATGATAATGCCGTCAGCTACAGCTACACATTCAGCCCAGGGCATTTGTTCGTTCATGGTAACGACTTTTTTGGCACGGAATACAGTTACCTGTTCTTTACCGGTATAATTTTTGGCAAAATCGGCAGCTACTTGAAAATTTGTGGACATATACATAAGATCACCTCATTGTTTAATATTTTTAACTTAGTAGGAAAAGCTGTATTAAATTTACTTATTTAGTAATTTTTTCGTCAGGCAAGGGACCGGTAGTGAGCCAGAACAGGGCACAGATGAAACCGAGGACATACAGGCCCAGCTGAGTAGAATTCTGACGGGTACTGCGGTTGATATCCATTAAAACAGCGGTATCAGACGGTGTGGCTGCTTTATCGGCAATGTACTTTCTAAAGGTTGCGTCCGGCATAAAGCCGATGGAAGCCTGCGAGCTGATCGCTGTTTGGGCAGCCGGGCTCAGGTCATTGCTGCTTAAAGCGGCATCTTTAAAAGTACCTGTGATCGAGAACAGCATGACTACGCCCAGGATAGCGACGCCGATCGCCTGACCGACATTACGGGTAGCAGTCTGGATACCGCTGGACTGCTGGGCATCGCGGGCATTGACCGCGCCGGCGATAATGTTGGACGATTGTGAAGCGACGAAGCCCTGGCCGGCGCCGAAGAAGAACAGGCCTACATACATCAGCCAGTTGACACCGGAAGGATTTAAGGAAAGAGCCATCGGGATCGTGGACAGAGCCACCATGCCGATACCAATGCGGCAAACCTTTTTAGGAGAAGCATCGGGGCTCAACTTGGGGATACCCATCGAGAAGAAAATCATCGGCAGCGCCATCGCGCTCATAGCAACACCAGTCATAATGGCACTGAAACCTGCAACCAGCTGCAGATAAGTGATGACCAGGAAGAACGACCCGCCGAAGCAGAGGAACAGCATCGCTGTAAGATACAGTCCACTGCGTACCTGCGGCGTCGTTAAAAAGGAGGAAGGAATAAGACAGGAACCATAAGTTTTTTCAACATTACGTTCAATGCGAACCAGTAAGGCCAAAGTCAGCAGGCCTAAAACTGCGATAAACAGTGCCGGCGACATCCCGAACAGTGTCAAAGCAGTACCGCCGATAACCGGAGGAGCGATCGGAGCGATCAGGCCCCAAACGGGGATCTTGCTGATGCCGATGATGAGCAGGAACAAGCCTGCAACTGCCACTACAGTGCCTTTCAGGTCAAAGCGGACCTTTTCTTCAGGCAGCGGCACGTCACCGACTAAGAGCGAACCGGCGAGGACGATGGCAAAATATACTGCCATGCAGGTAAAGGCGATACGCCAATCGAAAGTATCGATCAGAAAACCGGCGGCGATAGGACCCAGGCAGGAAGCTACGCCGGTAGCAGCGCCGATAGCGCCGAAGGCGAAAGCTCTGTCGTTGCCTTTATACAGGCCGGGAATAAGTCCGAGTACAGAAGGGATCAGGAAGCTGGCGCCGATACCGACCAGTAAGCGGCCGCCCCAGGTAAAAAGGAAAATGTTGCTGGAAAACGCTACAACCAGTTCGCCGATAGCGCACATGGCGGCGCCGGCGCGGAAAGTTTTTTTCCAGCCGACGATCAAGCCGACCATACCGCCGACGATCATCAGGCAGCCTGCGCATAAGGAGTAAATGATATTTGCCAGCTGGATATCCGACATCGTCGCATTTAAACTGGCGAGTAAAGAAGCTGTGGCGACGGTAAGTACCGAATTATCGCCAGAGGTTCCGATCTGGGCCATGACCAGAGGAAAGAGACCAAGAAACTTATACTTGTTGAGAGCTGTGCTAGTAGACATAATGACCTCCCCAAAACTTTAGATTTTAAATATCTTGCAAGATTTCTTCTTGTCTTTATTGTAAAACTTGGGGTAGAATAAGTATAATACTAGTTTAAATATGTACTCATAACCATTTTGTTATGAAAGGAGACCGCTATGGATCTATTGCAGCTCAAGTATTTTAAAGTAGTAGCCGAACAGGAACATATTACTAAATCGGCCAAGCTGTTGATGGTATCGCAGCCTTATCTCAGCGCGCTTATCGGCCGTCTGGAAGAAGAAATGGGCGGGCAGCTGTTTGACCGCGATGGCCGCAGAGTCGTGTTGAACGAATACGGCAAGATTCTTTTACATCACGTCAATGAAGCCCTGCAGCATCTGGAAGACGCTAAAAAAGAGATCTCGGACATGCGCTCGCGCGATACCAAATATATCCGTCTAGGCAGCAGCAGTACCATGCTTTCCAAACGCTGGCTGGTCGATTTTCTTAAGGAACATGAAGATATTCGCTTAGCGCATTTATTGTCACCACACAGTGATATTATGGAAGGGCTGCTCAGCGGCCGCTTTGATTTTGGCCTGACGACCAATAAGTTCGACCACCCCAGAATAATTTCCATACCCTTGTGGAAAGACCGGTATACCGTGCTGGTCGGAGCTAAACATCCTATGTCCAGACGTAAAAAGATCTATCTTAAGGATCTGAAAGACGAAAAGATCTGTGCCCTGCCGGAAGACCAGAGCAAGCTGCGCATTGTTGATGAACTGTGTAAAAAGACTGACATTGAGCTGGATTTTGTGTTGGAAGGCAATGTCGAAGTTTTAAGTGATTATATGCGTGAAGGCAGAGGCGTTTCCTTTGGCCTGGCCAGTGCTAAAGATACCTATATCGACATCTGTTCTATTCCTTTGGCCGACGAGGTCGGTGAAGTAAGTATTTACCTGTCATGGTGCGGCGAGCGTTATCTCACCAATTCTATGCTGACCCTGCAGCGCTATCTGAGTGACGTAGGGCGCAGGATCGAAAGTGAGCTGTAAGCAGATTGCCGCAGAAGATAAAAATATAGTGAACAAATAAAACAGCCCGTAGCTTTTGCTGCGGGTTGTTTTATTTGTGTTTGAACGTACTACCTGTTTGTATATGGATTTTTATTTGTTTAAAAATCACCAACTGTGTATTACTGCTAACTTCGGCGGCTGACAAGCTTTTGACCTGCGCAGACGTCGACAGTTGTAAAGCTGCTGGCGTAATGCGCAGGGCAAGACACTCGCAAAGTTTTACTTACAGCAAAAGTAAGTGTCTTGCGGGGGGGTACAAGTGTGATATAATAGGTGCGAACATTATTTTAACAAATGTTTTTAAAGTTTTAGTAAATAAAATCAGACTTTCAGTAAAATAAGACAAAGAAGGAACAATATTTTCAGCAGCGCAGAGTGGAGGTGTAAGGGTGTATGACGAAAAATGCCTGATGTGTATCGGCGGCAATATCCGCTTTCTGCGCATGGCCAGACAGCTGAGCCAGCAGGAGCTGGCACAGCGTATAGATGTCAGCCAGACCCATCTGAGTAATCTGGAACGTAACCATGTCAACGTCAACCTGAAGCTGCTGCTGCGTATCGCCAATGTGCTGGAATGCCCGCTGGAAGTATTTTTAGATACCCAGACGGCGCTGGACTGGGGCAAAGAGCAGGCTGAAAAGGAAACTCCTGCAGAAGTCTATACGCTGGAGGAGGTGCGGCAGCTTTTGCAGCTTGTAAGGCTGTCGCACAGGTAAAACGCTGTAACCGCGGCAACAGCTGCGGAGGATATATTAAATTTACCAGACAGGGAGGCGGTCAGGTATAAACAAAGCAGCCCAAAGAAAATTTTAGATAGAGAGAGGAGGAGTAAGGTGCCCGAACAAATACATCTTGGTTTCGGCATTGATAAGAATTTTGGCAAATTCGCCGGCATCACCATCACCTCGCTGGTGCATAACAATATGTACACTGATTTAGTTGCGCACATCGTCTATGACGAACTGTTGCCGGAGGATATGGAAAAATTACAGCAGATGGAAGTTTTATACCGTAATTTAACACTGCGCTTTTATCAGATCACAAGTACCGAGGGTATGACCTTCATTGTGCCTTCCGGCCATATCACGCAGGCCATGTATTATCGCTATCTGTTTGCCGATCTGTTGCCATCAGAGATAACAAAGATCATCTATCTTGATGCGGACATCATCTGTAAGGGCGACATTTTATCCTTGTGGCAGACGGACTTGCAGGGTAAGGTTTTAGGTGCTGTACGCGACTGGGGCGAAGCCAAAAGCTGCGACCGTATCGGTCTGAAAAACGGCCGCTATTTTAACTCCGGAGTGCTGCTGATGAATCTGACTAAGTGGCGGCAGCAAAAACTGACGCAGAAGCTGTTTCAGTGGCTGGAGCAGGTCGGCGATACCAAGATCCTCTGGGGCGATCAAGATGCGCTCAACGGCGTTATCGACGGCGAGTTTACAGAACTGCCCAAGAAGTACAACTGCATCATCATCAATAATACCTTGCTGAAAGCAGGTGCGGAAGATGTGATCGTGCATTATATCGACTACGTGAAGCCCTGGCATATTTACTATTACGATAGTGATGAAAAAAAGCTGTATTGGCAGTATGTCAAAAAGTCGTTGTGGAGCGATCTGCAGCCTGTTGATGGCAATACGGTAGAAACGGCGCTGCTGACGGCGCGTTTGCTGCATAACCGTGGCGAGTACCAGAAGGCGGCCTCGTATTACGAAGCCGTGCTGAAATACCTGCTTGGGGATAAATATTTTTAAAGACGTTAAGAAGAAATAAAGATAAATCAAATTACAAAAACCTAGGGAAGAAGGATGAAAATGAGTAGAAAACAAATGCTGGCAAAAAAGGTGGCCCATACCTTGCTGGCCATGTCGATCGTATCGGCCAGCGGACTGAACTTGTGGGCTGGCACCGCCTGGGCGGCTGACAATGGACAAGATGGCAATGATGATATTCGCAATGGTGTTGTGATCAGTGATGCCTATAACGAAACTGTAGGGGGTACAGCTGATACAGATGGTAAAGACGGTACCCAGGGTACTGATGCAAATGACGATGGCGGTAATGGCGGCAAAGGCGGTAATGCCAGCCTCAGCGGTACTTTGACTGTTAACGATAGCAGTAAAGCTGTCAGCTTAACGGTGCAGGGTGGTAAAGGTGGGGCTGGTGGGGCCAATCCTGCTCGTACTGATGTCAGTACCGGCAACGGCGGTGCTGGAGGCAGTGCCGAGCTGCAGTTGACTGTTGCTGGCGAGGTACAGACCGGTGCCCTGGTACTGACAGCTTCGGCTGGTACTGGCGGTGCTGGTGGCATGGCGGGTGAAGGATCGGTCATCCCGGTGAATGGTGCTGTTTTGGGTGGCGGTGGTGCTGGTGGTAATGCTGCAGCGGGCATAGCCATAACTGATGGCAGTCTGAAGGCAGACAGCATTACACTGGCTGCCACTGCCGGGAATGCTGGCAGTTATGCTTGGACTGCTTGTTGGGGGAAAGACAACCAAGGCAGTAATGGTGCTAAAGCTGGTACTGCCTCTATTAAGGGCCTTGTTTTGAGCGGTCAGCAGGCAGAGGTAAAGGTGGCAAATAATATTGTGATCACCGGTACAGGCGGTAGGGGCGGCTCCGGTGGTTCTAATTATGGCTCAGTCGGACTGGCTGCTGTTGGCGGCGCTGCCGAAGCCTATGGTCTGGTTGCAGCAGGCAGCGGTGCTTACAGCGTACAGTTTGCGGACTTGACACTGAAGGCTACCGGCGGTACTGGTGGTAATGGTGGTAATGCTAGTATGTTCCAGGGTGGTACGAATAATAGCCACGGTGATAATTACATGAGTACTGACGGCGCTGACGGCGGCAGTGCTGTAGGTAAGGGACTGCTTGTAGAAAGCGGTGTTGTACAGCTGACGGCCAATAATATTAACATTACGGCGGCTGGTGGGAATGGCGGCAATGCTGGGAGTAATAATACAGCCAATAGGCAAGATGCTGCTGCTAAGGTTGCTAACGCCGGGCAGGGCGGAATGGCTTCAGCAACAGGTATTGAAGTTACAGGCGGTTTAGCGGATAAGCTGTCAGTAGGAGCAATTAAAGCTACAGCGACTGGCGGTGCTGGTGGTTGGGGTGCTCAAGGTAGTTATGATTCTGTGAATGATGGTACTGATGGTGACCAGGGAGGCATTGGCGGCGCTGGCGGTGAAGCCTATGCTTATGGCCTGTTCAGCAGCAGCAGTACGAAAATAACAGCTGACAGTATTGCTGCAGAAGCTACAGGCGGAGTTGGTGGTTACGGCGGTGCTGGTGGCAGCAGTACGGTTTATAGTAGTAGCCTCGTTGCCGGTTCTGGTGCTAAAGGCAGCACTGGTGGCAGCGGCAGCAATGCTTATGCTTATGGTATTTGGAGCAGCAGTGCTGCAGAAGTGACTGCAGGCAGTATCAGCGCTAAAGCTACAGGCGGCACAGGCGGCACAGGCGGCAATGGTGGCCAAGGTAGTCAAAGCGGAGTTGGCGGCAGCGGTGGCAGTGGCGGTCAGGCAATGGCTTATGGTGTGTATGGCAGTGGTAGTACGCTTATTACTGCCGATAGCATCAGTGTTGAGGTAACAGGCGGTGCCGGCGGTGCCGGTGATGCTGGCGGGAGTGGTAATGCTGGCATGAGTGGTAAAAGTGCTAGTTCGACTGCACCTGGTACCGTTGGTGAAAATGGAAGCAGTGGTGCCGAGGGCGGTAGTGGAGGCACTGGTGGATTGGCAACTGCCTATGGTCTGCACAGCAGCGGCGGGATCACCATATTGACCGCAGAGAATATCAATGTTCAGGCAACAGGTGGTGTTGGTGGCAACGGTGGGAAAGGTGGTGCTGGCGGCCGAGGTGGATATGGTGGATATGGTAATAGTAGTTTTGTCGGCAGTAATGGCAACTTAGGCGATGGTTATGACGGTGGCGACGGTGGCGACGGCGGCGATGGTGGTTCTGGTGGTGCTGGCGGCAGTGCTGTGGCCTATGGCTTGCACAGCAGCGGCGGGATTACGATACTGACAGCAGACAGCATCACTGCTCAGGCCAGTGGAGGAACAGGTGGTTCTGGTGGAGCTGGTGCTTTAGGAGGAATGGGTGGTTCTGGAGGGAATGGGTATTCTAGTGGTAATAATAATGGTCAAGACGGTACATCAGGTACCGTCGGTCAGCAAGGTCAGGACGGACAGCAGGGCGCACAGGCCGAAGCCTATGGCGTGTATGCCGAAAAGGGCGCTGTGATCACTTTGAGCGCCAAGACTGATGGCGGCACGATCACTATCGGCGCTAAAGCAGAAAATGCCCAAAGCACGAAAGCCTATGCCATCTATGCCGATAATGCCACAGTACTGTTTAATGACAATGCTGTTTTAAACAGTGACGGCTCGTCTACTGATAATGATGTTATCACTTACCTGAACAATGCGACTTTGGGCTTTGGTACTCCAGGTGAAGGTCAGGCGGTTGGCCGTACTATTAACGGCGGTACTTTGCAGCTGGCGGGCAGCAATACCTTTAAAGTTGCTACCGATTTGACAAATAGTACTGCCCCTGCTGCCGATAAATTTACTTTCAACAGTCTGGCAGCTGACAGCAGCACGGCACCGCAGTACATCACTGTTGGTTATGACAAAGCTTTTGACGGCAGCAAGCTGGACAGCTTTATCGGCGATGTGACGGTGCTGACAGTAACTAATTTGGCTGCTGGCCAGAATTTAAATAACTTTGTCGGCAAAGCCAGCGAAATGGACGACCCCCTGACCAGATTCCTGGCAACGCCGACCGTAGCAGTGAGCGGTAATGATGTCAAGATCACGCAAATAGATTTTGAAGAAGCCGGCGCATCCGAAACAGTGATGACGGCAGCTGACGCGCAGATGTCGATCGGCAATCTGTGGCGCGTTGAGGGCAACAACCTGATGAAACGCATGGGCGACCTGCGCAGCGACCCGGAAGCTGCTGAGGGCGGCGTTTGGGCCCGTTACTACAGGGGTGAAATGAGCGCCGACAGCGCCTATGACCGCAGTTTTGATCAGGATTATACAGCCTTCCAGGGCGGTATCGACAAGGTGCAGGATTATAAGGGCGGCAAGCTCTATACAGGTATCGCCGTCAACCGCATCGACGGTAATGCCAGCTACAACAGCGGCAGCGGCGACCTGAGCAGTACCGGCGTAGGCGTATATGCCAGCTGGCTGGGCAGTAAAGGCCATTATCTGGATGTTATCGCCCGTGGCAGCAAGCTTGCCAACGACTTTAAGCTGGTAGACAGAAGCGGTAATACTGCAAAAGGTGATTATGATACCTGGGCTTATGGTATCAGCGCCGAATACGGTTACAGGCAAAATCTGCAGGGCGGCTGGTTCGTAGAGCCGCAGGCAGAATTGAGTCTGGGACGTATCGGCAGTGCCGATTATACCATGTCCAACGGTACACAGATCAGTCAGGACGCAGTCAACAGCGCTGTGACCCGGATAGGTGTTTTGAGTGGTAAGGAATTTACCATGAACGGACGGCAGGGCAACGCTTATCTTAAAGCCTCGCTGCTGCATGACTTTGGCGGCAACGGCGGCGGAGCGGCCTATTATAACGGCAGAAGCACCGTTGTGGAAAGCGCTGATATGAGCGGTACCTGGTGGGAAATTGGTCTGGGCGCTAATCTGGGAATCGCCAAAAACAGCAACCTGTATTTTGACGCCTTGAAAACCTTTGGCGGCGACCTGCGTACAGAATGGCAGTTCAACGCCGGGTTACGGTTTACGTTCTAAGTGATTGTGAATTGATTTTTCAAAATTGCAGATAAAAATAAAGTACCTGATATGGAAGAGTAGCCATATCAGGTACTTTTTACATGAAATGAGCCGGTTAGTATTTATCACTGTTGTACTGCAAGTTACAAAGCAATTTTGTTGGCGAAATGAATTTTATTTATTTATCAGTATTTTATATCAGAAAAATATTGACAAATATAGTATTATATACTATATTGGAACTAGAATAAGTCTTGAAAGATGGAAGAACAGATAAAATTTTTCGTAGAATTTATGATTTGCAGATATAATACCTTTGTTCTGAAGACAGAAAGCGTAGTTTGAGCTGTGGTATCCCCAGCAGGGAGCAGCATTTAAACATGTGCGTATGCGGACGCGTTATTCCGTAAATATAAATAATCAGGAGGATAGGAATATGAGAAGTATCACAACATTAGACCTGCAATATGCCCACAGATTTTATGGTTTTAAAGGTGAAGCTCAGTATCTGCACGGACATTCTGGTATTTTGACGATCGAAGTAGAGGATTCTGTTGAACCCGGCGTCAACATGGTGTTTCCTTGTAACGAAATCCAAAAAACAGCTTGGGACGTTTTAAAAAATTTTGACCATGCGCTGATTTTGAGGGAAGATGATCCGTTGCTGCCGGCCGTACTTGATGTTTACGAAAAACAGGGCATCCGCAATGGCGCACCGCAGAATCAGATGAAGGGCGCTGCTTTTAAAACAGAGCTGGCAACTGCATACCCTGATTGCCGTCTGGTGGTCACTAAAGAAACAATGACAGTTGAAGGCATGATCAAAATCGTCTATGATCTGCTTAAGGACAAGCTGAATATTGCCAAGATCACTTTTGTCAGTGGTGTCAATACTGCTTCGGCAGAGTTTGTAACGAAAAATAAAATCGATCGCTGCCCGCTCTGCGGCATTGCCCTGAATGAAAACGGCGTTTGCCCGAAGTGTGGTTACAGGAAAAATTAATAACTGATTGCAGCAAAAAAGCAACAGCTGAAAAGCTGTTGCTTTTTATTTTAGTTAGTTTTACAGCATTTGCCAAAAGATGTAAAGCAGTTTGAGAGCATAAACAAAAATAACAGCGCCGCAGATACGGTTGATCCACTGCAGGTGTGAGGGACGCAGTTTGCGGCAGCAGGTTTTGAAAATACCGATCAACATGAAAAACCACAGACAGGAAGCCGTAATAACGCCGCTGATAAAGTAAGTGGCAGTATCGGCAGGCAATGAGGAACGAAATGCTCCCAGCATCAGCGTGCCGTCGATGACGGCCTGTGGGTTGAACCAGGTAACTGTAAAGGCCAGTGAAACTGTTTGCCAGAGCGTAGGTTTGTTCTCATCAGACGCATTTGCCTCTATCTGCGCATGCATCAGCTGCCAGGCCAGATAGAGTAAAATCAGACCGCCGCCGCAGAGCAGAGCTTTTTGCAGCAGCAGACTGTGTTCGATGATGAGGCCGATGCCCCAAAAGCAGGCCAGCGCCAGACTGATATCGAAGCAGGCGACGATACCGGCTGTAGCGAGGGCCGTGCCTAAAGGCGCGTTAAGCGCCGTATTGATAACGAAAAGATTTTGGGCGCCGATAGGGGCAAGATAAGCCAAACCTATGGTAAGCCCCTGTAAAAAGATATCCAAAACAGATCTCCTTTAATAACAATATAGAAGCTTTAAATCAGATCACGGCCTGCAGCAGTGCAAAGACTGCTGCACCGCTGACTATTGCCAGCCCCAATGATTTTGTTTTATAGACCAGCGGGAAGATGATAACGGTGGACCAGAGATACAGGTTGTGCAGACCCAGGTCAAAGCTGCCTGCCGGTAAAAAAACATCGGGCAGGACCAGTGCTCCGAAAATAGCCGTCGGCACATAGGTAAGCCAGGTTTTGAACCAGCGCGGCACAGGTTTGCCGGCCAGCAGCAGAAAGGGAATGATACGGGAAATATAGGTGACGCCCATCATGATGAAAATAGCGCCCCAGATATATTCAGCGGACATTGTCGGCACCTCCTGCATGACGTTCGGTAATATAGCAGGCGGCGCCGGAGGCGGCCAGGGTTGCGAGCACGATGTGCAGCTTATAAGGGACAATCTGTGAAAGCAGGATCGCCAGAACTCCGGAAATCAGGCCGGTGATGATCATTTTGCGGTCACTGAGATAGTTGACCCAGATACCGAGGAACATGGCGATCAGCAGATAGGATACCAGTTCGGTCGGCGGATTGAGCCAGGCGGCGGCATAGCAGCCAAGCGCGTTGCTGAGCGACCAGACGGCGCAGGAGGTAACGTTGAGCCCCAGTGCTTCTTCACCTGTCCAGCGGGGAGCGGTCTCTGTTTCAAAGGCGTTCAGATTGACGGCGAAGGTTTCGTCAGTGATGCCATGAGCATAACCAATGAGAAAGTTTTTGCTGCGGCCGTCAAAAAAATTCATCAGCGTAGAGCTGAATAGAAGATGACGCAGATTGACGATAAAAATAGTGAGGCCGATAGAAACGAGTGCCGCACCCTGAGCCATCATGGCGATACCGATGAACTGGCCGGAGCCGGCGAAAACCAGTACGCTCATGCCAAAGGCTTCGAGCGGGGTGAGGCCTGCCTGCTGCGCCAGGATGCCGCAGGCAATGCCAAGGGCCAGATAGCCGATGGCGATGGGAATAAGTTTTTGCAGGACACGCCTGTTGATTGTTATAGCTGACACGAATGGACACTCCCCTTATTTAAAACGACTTCTTCTATTATAACTTATTTTGCATGGATAAGAAACCGGGAAAAGTGTTATATTTATTACGGCGCAGGAAATTTTTTTGGCTGGAGACGTTGTTTGCTGCGGCGACGCTTGCGTTTTGACGGAGAACTGAGTAAAATAATATAAATAAGGACTAATTTGATTTAAGCAGATGTTTGTATATACATACAACGCTAAGGAGGTTTTTTAGATGACACAGATCAGACCGTTCTGCGGGCTGCGTCCGGTGCCGGAATATGCGGCCGAGATCGCCGCTTTGCCTTATGACGTGATGGATACGGAAGAGGCGCGGCAGATCCTTAATAAGAACCCGCTGAGTTTTTTGCGGGTAACAAAATCAGAAGCGACGATGTCGGAATGTATCGATCCGCACAGCCAGGCAGTTTATAAAATGGCTAAAGCGAATCTTGACAGGTATCTGGCCGACGGGCAGATGAAGAAGGATACTACGCCCTGCTACTATATTTACCGTCAGCAGATGGGACAGCATATCCAGATCGGTCTCGTAGCCGCAGCGTCGGTAGAGGAATACCGCGAGAATATTATCAAAAAGCACGAATTGACCAGGCATGACAAAGAGCAGGACCGGGTCAACCATATTCTGGCTACAGAAGCGCAGACCGGCGCTGTTTTTTTGACTTATAAGGGCAAGCCCGAGATCAATACGTATATTTTGAGCCTGATGGGGGCAAAAAAACCGGTATATGATTTTACTTCGGAAGACGGAGTGCAGCATACTCTGTATGTGGTGGATAACCTGATGGAGATCGCCGAGCTGACCCGCCTGTTTGAAGATGTGCCGGCGCTGTATATTGCCGACGGCCATCACCGGAGTGCGGCGGCTATGCGGGTGGCGGACGAGCTGAGTAAGAGGCCGGAGCATAGTGCCAATGAAGATTACAATACTTTTTTAGCGGTTATTTTTCCTGACAGTATGATGCAGATCATGGACTACAACCGTTTGGTAAAAGATCTGAATGGCCTGTCTATGGAGGAGTTTTTGAATAAGGTTGGCGAGAAATTTGAAATCAGCGAGCTGGAAGGCGGACCGAAGCCGGAAGAACGGCATCAGTTCAGCATGTATCTGACCGGTAAATGGCGCCGTCTGACAGCGAAAGAAGACACTTTTGCTGCTGATGATGTGATCGAGTCGCTGGACGTTTCGATATTGCAGAATAATCTGCTGGCGCCGATTTTGGGTATCAAAGATCCGCGCACGGATGAACGTATCAATTTTATGGGTGGTATCCGCGGACTGGACGCTTTGGCGGCTAAAGTAGACGAGGGTGCTTACAGCGTAGCCTTTGCCATGTATCCCACGTCGATGGAGGAGCTGATCAAGGTAGCCGATGCCGGTAAGATCATGCCGCCGAAATCGACCTGGTTTGAACCTAAGCTGCGCGATGCGATGGTCGTGCATTTGATCGGAGAAGATGAATAATGAAACGTATCTATAATTTTAACGCCGGCCCGGCTATGCTGCCGCTGGAAGTGCTGCAGGAAGTACAGGCCGAGCTGCTGGATCTGCAGGGCAGCGGTATGTCGATTTTGGAAATGAGCCACCGTGCGCCGGTTTATGAAAAGATCAACGCCGAGGCGGAAACCGATATCAAAGAGCTTTTGGGTTTGGGTGACGACTATTGCGTCCTCTTTATGGGCGGTGGCGCCAGCTTGCAGTTTTCGATGGTACCAATGAATTTTTTAGGCGCCGGGCAAACTGCTGCTTATGCTGTGACCAGCAATTTTTCGGATAAAGCTGTCAAAGAGGCGGAAAAAGTAGGCAATGTCGTTGTTCCGTTCAGCAGCAAGGCTGAAAAGTACGACCGGGTACCGCAGCCGGGTGAGATCAGGCTGCCGGAGAACTGCGCTTATCTGCATATTACGGCTAATAATACGATCGAAGGCACGGAATACAGCGTTTATCCTGAAACCGGCGAGGTGCCGCTGATCGCTGATATGTCTTCGGATATTTTGAGTAAACCGATCCCGGCGGAGAAGTTTTCGCTGATCTATGCCGGTGTGCAGAAGAATATCGGACCTGCCGGAGCAGTAGCGGTCATTGCTCGCAGAAAATTTATTGAGGGACGTTCTAAAGCTCTGCACAGTATGCTCAATTATGAAATCCATATGAATAACAATTCACTGTATAATACGCCGCCGGCTTTTGCGGTTTATATTGTTGGCAAGGTCGCCAAGTGGCTGAAAGCCCAGGGCGGACTGGTGATGATGGAGCAGCGTAATGCGGCGAAGGCGAAGATCGTTTATGATGTGATCGATATGTATCCTGACTTTTTCCGCGGTTTTGCCAAGGCTGACAGCCGTTCGATGATGAACGTGACTTTTGGCCTGCCGACTGAAGAACTGGAAAAAAGCTTTGCGGCCGAGGCAGAGGAGCTTGGTATGGGCGGACTGAAGGGACACCGCAGTGTTGGCGGCTTGAGAGCTTCGATCTACAACGCGATGCCGCTGGATGGCTGCGAGAAGCTGGCAGAATTTATGGAAGCTTTTTATAAAATACATAAATAATATTGACCGGGAAATAGTAGACGCTGCTTGCTCAAAAACAGGCGGCGTTACTTTTTACCTGAATTGGTTTGAGGGAAGGGCAGCAAATGCGATATGATTTACTGATCAAAAACGGGTATGTGGTAGATTATGCAACAGGACGTGAAGGTTATTTTGATGTGGCGGTGCAAAACGGTCTGGTGACGGCTGTCGAAAGCAGTATCAGCGGCAGTGCGGCGCAGGAAATCGATGCGTCAGGGAAGCTGATACTGCCAGGGCTGGTGGATTCCCATGTACACGCTTCGGCCTGGCTGGGCGGCAGCTATGCTCATGCGATGCTGATCAAGGCCGGTGTGACCAGTGCTTTGGATATGTCGGGGCCAGGAACCAGTGTGTTGGAGTTGGCACGTGACTATGGTGTTGGGCTCAATCTGGCGACGATAGAATATGTGCGGCCTGGACATACTGTCAGCACTGCCGATCCTTCGGCAGCAGAACTGCAGGAGTTGCTGGAGCGGGTCCTGCGGCAGGGGTCTTTAGGCATTAAGCTGCTGGGAGGTCATTATCCGCTGACAGTGGCGGCGACGGCCAGAGCGATCAAGACAGCGGCGGGCATGGGAGCATATACGGCTTTTCACGCCGGAACGGCCGAGCATGGTTCCAATATTGAAGGGATGTTGGAGGCTGTGGAGCTGGCAGACGGTAATCCCTTGCATTTAGCACATATTAACGCTTATTGCCGCGGCACGGTACGGCCGGAAACGGAAGAAACTGAGCTGGCTCTTAAAGCATTGCTGGACAACCCCAATATTTCCTGTGAGTCATATTTATCACCGCTCAATGGTACCAGTGCCGAAATCATTGATGGTCTGCCGGGGAGTATGGTTACACGCCGCTGCCTGAAAACCGGCGGCTTTACTGAGGATGAGGCTGGAATGGAGGCTGCGCTTCTGACCGGCTGGGCACAGGTCAACTATCCGCAGGGACAGGAAATGACTTTGCTGACTGGTGAGCCGGCCAGGGATTATTGGCTTGAACAGAAAACACTGGTGTCCGTAAGTTTTGCAGTCAACCCTGTAGGGCCACGGGTACGGCTGGCAACGGCCAAAAAGGCTGACGGTGGTTTTATTGTGGACGCGATCAGTACCGACGGCGGTGGTATTCCCCGAAACGTGCTGCTGCCGGCTGGTCTTGCTTTAGTAGATCTGGGTGGACTGACGCTGCAGGAGTTGGTGGCGAAGATCAGCTACTTGCCGGCACAGATGTTGGGGCTGACGAATAAAGGCAGTTTGGCAGCAGGCTGGGATGCCGATATTACGATCGTTGACAGACTGCGGCGCAGTGCTTTTGCTACGATCATCGGCGGACAAGTCTGCTATATAGATGGCAAGATTTTAGGGCGTGGCGGCAGGATAATTACGACGGCTGCCGGGGCGGACTATGTACGCAGTCAGGGGCTGGAGCCTTTGATCGTGGATTTGGCTGACAGCAGTGTGCTGCGGAAAGCACGAAAATAAAAAGTGTGAAAAATAAACAACCTGACTTCAAGCAAACTTGAAAGCAGGTTGTTTATTTTTTTATTGGGGTTGTGACCTTGTAAGGCCGCAGCAGATTATAGAGCGGCAGCAGGTACAGGTAAAAGGCGAACCAGATCGAAGCATTGCCGGCGCCTATGGTAGCGAGCGGTACAGCGCAGGCTATGGACCAGGGGATAAGCGCAGCGACGACGATGGTACTGTTTTCCAGGTCGAGGGCCAGTTGATAGTTATTTGCGGCACTGTCCTTATGCAGCTGATAGGTAAGGATACTGCTGAGGGTCTGGTTGCAGGTCGCCATACTGGTGATAGTAGCAGTTAGTAAAACGCTGCCGTAAGGCGTTATTTTCTGTTCAAGACGCGCGATTAGGGACTGCGTGGTATCCAAAAAGCCTGTCGCTTCAAAAATCCCGGCGTAGGCTGAAGAAAGCAGGATGATCACACTGACTGTAAACATGGAAACGATACCGCCGCCGCTGAGTACCAATGCTAACTGGGGGTCGGCGGGATGGAAGCCGTAAAACATGATCGCCGCCAGCTCGCTGAGGCTGATGTTCTGCAAATACAGACAGAGCAGACTGCCGGTGACGATACTGGCAGCCATCGTCAGGCGGACCCTGATTTTACACAGAGAGAGGAGAATGATCAAAAGCGCCGGGATAATAGTAGTCCAGTGCAGATCAAAATTTTGCGGAAACAGCGTATATAAAGACGTTTCGCTTACGGTGCCGGTGCCGGTAAAGCCCAGCAGGGCATAAAGGGAGCAGGTAAGCAGAAAAGGTAACAGTGCCGATCTGAACATATTTTTGATATTACGGTAAATATCTGTCTGTGTCAGTTCGCTGATCAATAAAGCGCTGGTTGACATAGGCGAACAGCGGTCGCCGAAATAAATACCTGATAGAATCGCGCCGCCTGTAAAAGTGGGATCGATGCCGCTGGCTTTGGCGATCGACATACAGATAATGCCAATCGTGGCCGCAGTGCCGAAGGACGTACCTGTTAAAAGAGAAACGAAGCAGCAGAGCAGAAAGACTATCAAAATAAATATCGATGGCAAAAGCAGCGCCGACATATGGTAAATAATGAATGGAATCGTGCCGCAGGCACGCCAGACGGCGGTGATCATACCGATGAGGACAAAGATAAACAGGATATTTTTGATCGTAAGCACACCGCGCCCAGACATACATAAAACCTGTTTTACAGTATAGCCTTTGTTGATGGCATAGCCGAAAAACATCAGATAGCCTAAACCAAGGGCCCAGAGAATAGAATATCCGGCCATAATGCAGCCGAACAGGACAGCGGCGAAAAGAAAGATAATAACGGTTTCCATGATTTTCTCCTGTAACCGGTAAACGTTAGAAATTGTTTGCCGGTCAAGTATAAAATTAATTAATAATATCATACTGCTTGCAGCTGCGCTTGTCTAATAAAAAAGTAAAAAGCCACCCTACAGTGAAGTGCTGTAGAGAAAATAGACAGAAAAAAGAAAAGCGTATCGTAGAATA
>NZ_CATWDQ010000018.1:0-46727 GCF_958349595.1 uncultured Phascolarctobacterium sp.
TTTTCCTACACAAGGGGGCTTTTTGTCTATTGTCCGTTTTTTCTGGGGCAGTTCAAAAGCAGCCAGGCTTTGAAAGTACACCTCTATATATTAAAACATCCACCTGGCGCCGATATTCCATTGCCAGTCTTTCTTAAACTCGCTGCCGCCGCTGCGTTCCACATCAAAATAGATCTGATTGTTTTTGCCGGTCTGCAGCGCCGCGCCGATACCATACTCAAACCAGGTATCACGGAAGCTTTCGCTTACAGTCACAGCGCCGCTGCCGTCGTGCATCGCCACTTCATAACCGCCGCCGAACTCGTGCAGCAGGTTTGCTTTAGCGTAGACAACGCCCTTGCTGCCTACTTCCCTGCCAATATTGAAGCCGATGCGCCCTACAGCGCTCTTGATTCCGCTCTGGCTTACTTCGATACCATTGCTGGCTGTATAGCTGTCGCCGCCCAGATAGCCCAAAGTGAACTGTGCCTGCGGCTCGATATACCAGCCGTTGTGCAGCGCGTTTTTCCGTCCATATTCAGCACTTAACGCCACGCCTGTATTATTAAAATCGCCGGTGATCTTCTTGCTGTCAGTATCATACACAGCAAAATCACTATCCATATTGCTGATTTTTAATACGACGTCCAGATAATGGCCTTTACTGCCAAGCTCTGTATTATAGAAGCTGATCCCCTTACCGCTGTTATCGCCGCTGCCCCGGCTGTAGCCGCTGCTGCCGTCTGTATAGCTTAATGCAACGCCCTGATAACGGGTCACAGCCTCTGTCCGTTTTGTAACCTCGTCATAACCCAGCTCGTAGCCAGTATACTTATTGGCAAAATCAAACCTGCCGCTGCGGCCGATCTTACTGCCGCTGACCCTGAACCAGGCTCCTTGGGCATTCTCGCCGTTATTTCTCAGCTCACCCATACGCTGCAGCAGCTTGTCGTTTTCCGTCCGCCAGGTATGATAATTGAGCGCGTTTGCCGACAAAATCGTTTCTACGCTGGTCGTCGGCCGGTCATCCGGATCAAGCTTGATAATTTTGTCCAGATACCAGTCAAAATCATAACCGTTTGTTTCACTGGCTTTCTTCGCCAGATCGTAATGAGTGTAGAACAAATTCCCTTCTCGGTCTTTAGCCGTAAACTCACCGGCACCATTCACACTGGCCAGAACAAGACCATGCCCCTCTGTGCTGCTGCCGGCAGGAATATAATTATCCTTCTGATAAATATCGATTATCTGGCTGCCGCTGAAATTATCTTTGACCTCTATCTTGTCGCTATCATCGCTGCGCACATCGATGTCCAGCTTGATCACGCCGCCGGTACCGCTAAGTTTATTGGTCACCAAAGTACTGTAAGTGTTATTATCCGACCGCATATCGATAACCGCATTATTATTTAAAATCAAATTTCTCACATTACTGTCCCCGGCAACCTTCCATTGAGCTGCATTAGTGAAGTTCAGCGTAGTCTTACCGGTAAGCCCTTCTTTTACTGCACCCTCCAAAAATGAGTCATTAGTGCTGAAGTTGATATCCAAACTGCTTTTATCATTAGCAATATCACCCATAATCTGCACCTTATTGACAGCATTTTCATTGATCACCACCGTACTGTGGACATTACCTCCAGCATTTGAACCTAATAAAATCGCATAATTATCCTTTTTATATACAAGACCAGAACCACTGTCCACACCAGAGGCCAGTAAAGTATCGCCATTAAATTTGACTGTAGAGCCTAATACTTTCAATGCGCTGCCACCATCCGCATTGACAATTATCCGGCTGCTGCCATTAAAAACAGCATTATTTTCTCGCGAACTATTTGCTACCAACAAGCCTGCATCCTTTATGCCGGCACTATTTCCTGTATGGCTGACATTAATATTCGTACTGCCTTCAACTTTCAAATCGCCGTTCATAACTTGTATCCCAGTGTTAACTGCATTACTGCTGACAGTAACGTTAAGCGCGCCGCCAACATGAATAGTCTCTGATGAACTGCTCTGCACTCCATATACTTTGGCTGTATCAACAATATTCTCAGCAGCTACTCTAATATTGACATCCTCAGCGGCATTTAAAGAACCCCTGCTAGTCAGCGCCAGACCGGCAAGGGAACTGCCGCTTACAAAACTGCCGTCATTAACAACATTAAGATTTAAATTCCCTTTGATATCGGCATTAGCAACACCGTTTAAAGACATCCCATATACAAGTTCAGTCCCGCCTTCAATATTTACTGTTACATCATTGTTTACCAGCAATTTTCCGCTATCCTTATCGTCACTCCCTGAGACATATATTCCATATGCTTTATATTTATCGCCGCTCAGATCGATTACGATACCCTCAATATTAGCTGTGGCCTTATCAACAGACATTCCGTAAGTAGCTTCCACATTTTTTTCATTAGTATTTAAATTCTGAACACCTAGATGCAATACAGAATCTGTAATATTCAGCAAAGCGCCGTTTCGCACAAAGAGACCCTGTGAAAAATAGGTTCCTCCGGCATGATAAGCAAATATTTCTTTGCCTTTACTGCCGGTTATATTCAGCGCAGAACCAGTTCCATCAATATCTATTATCGCATTGAAGCCCGCTCCTGTGCCAATAAGTTCCAAATTTCCTGCTGCTTCAATATTTAATATGCCGCCCTCAGCAATCTGAACCAGATAATTGCTGACGCCTCCATTGGCATCCAGTTTTTCATCAGCGTCATATTTTATGGTTGTCCCGGAAGCATGGTTCTGCCCGTTTAAGACAACTTTGGCCTCAGCCACAGGACAAACACAAGTCCCCCCCATATATACACATGACATTGCCAGCAGCGACACTAATACTTTATTATTCAAACTTTTATTTTGCATTAAGTCACCTCGCATCCCTTTTATTCATCTTCAAAGATCATAATAATTGACTGTAATTCTTGCAGCGTCGGCATTTCTTCCAAAACGTTCCAACGCACTCCACCCGAAACAAAGTCCGCCTTCTTGACTATTCCTAAACCTGCCAGCTTATTGATTATCATAACTGTATACAGCATAGGAACTCTCAATACCGCATTCAGCTCCCGATAGGTAACGTACTTCTTTTTGATCAGCAGATAAAAAACAATTTTCAGCGCATAACACGATATAACTTTCACTTACAGATCATCCCCTGACTAAACCGTTTGTAAGCCTATCTTTTCTCTCTTGGATTAGGTCTTTGCTTATAACAAGAATAGCTGCAATAATATTGCCGCTTTCTGCCTATCAGAGCCGTATAAACGTGATATGCCTTGTTGCAGCCAAATTCACGGCCGCAAATCGGACAGGTCACTGTCAATCCGCTCAGCCCTCTTTTGCTTTCAATACTCAGCATTTCCTCCCCAGCCCAACTTTGCAAGCCAAACATCTCCCTTAAAACTACTCTATACAACGTATAAGTCTGTTTTTATTAGTTCCCCCGCAATAAATCCTGGCTGAAACCAGCCAGGATTTAAATGTAAAACGCTATTTATTAAAACATCCATCGTTAAAACTAATCGTCACAAAGTACGATTCTGTACTTTTTATCCTGCACTTTCGCCTCAGCCCTCTTGCTGCCGCCATCAGGCTCTACCAATTCATCTAAGGTACATTCAAAAATAGCCTTCAATCTCAAAAACCCCTTCAAACTCAGCATCACACGCCCATTCTCAGCATTGCTCAAATGAGTTTGCGATACACCGATCTGCCGCGCCAGCTCCGATTGAGATATCCTTTTCTGGATTCTCTTGATTTTGATCGTCTCGCCGATTCGTAAAATATCCAGTCCCTCCATCTTTACCACCCCCTTCTGCAGTACTCTGCCTTTTATTTTCCGCTCTGATTTTTCAGTAACGCTGCGATAGTTATCGCCTTCAATTTAGTCTCCAGCTCGTCTTGCAATAAACAATAAAAATTTCTGACCGGGCAATTATCAGCTGCAAAACGATTGCAATACTTATCCGCTTCCAAACAGCGATTGATTTTTGTCGTAGGCTCCATTAAACTTATAATTTCATACAAGTTAACGTCCTCAGCTTTTTTCGCCAGCATAAAACCGCCCAATTTCCCCACAGTTCTTGTAAAGATCCCTGCCTGAACCAGCTTCTGCGTTATTTTCAAAATATAACTTTTGGGTATCCCCATCGCCGCAGATATCTCACCGGCTGTCACAAGCTCTTGCCGCAATGCCAGATATAGCACGGCCCTTATTGCATAATCCGTCGTAATATTAAGCTGCATCATGTCCCCCTTTTTCGAAACCTTACCTGGTAAGGTTTCTTTTGCTGTAAAAAAATATTGCCTGTTTATAGCCAAAACTAAAGTATTTTGATCCCCAGCGCATCTTTTATAGCTTTTAATTAATCTTTTTCTTTATATTATCACATTTGTCCCCCCCGCAAGACATTTTGTTCTGTTTTTAAAAAATATTTGTTCGCAGGTCTTGCAACCGGGAACCTTTTATAAACCCTCTGAGGACACAAAAAAGCATAGATCTGAAAATCAGTTCTGGGCTTAAAAGCTTTCTCTGCAAAAATAAAAGCCTGGCTGTAACCAGCCAGGCTTTTGTGGGGAATATTTTCAAACAGGGTAGAGGGTTTCTGATCCCTGTTGAAAAACGAAAGAAAAATAAACTATATCTTCATGTAAAAGGAAATCCACGGCGCACTATGTTCGTGACTAAACGGCGCTCACTTAAAATTCAAAACGTACGCCGGCATTGATCTGCCATTTCTTTTGGATGTCAGCGCCAAAGCTGCGTTCAATATCGCCGTAGAAACTGCTGTTTTTACCCATTCGAATATTACCGCCCAGCCCCAGCTCAAACCAGGTATCGCCATAATCGCGGCTGTCGCTCAAGGTCTCGCCGTTAGCGGCCCGCATATAGATATCACGGTCACCGCCAAACTCGTGCAGCAGATTGGCTTTGAAATACACATCGTTACCGACAGAGATTTTCTGTCCTGCAACTATGCCCAGACGGCCAATATAGCTGTTGACTCCGCCCAGATAAACATTATTGCCCCGATCCGTGGTATAACTGCTGCTGCTCAGCCGGCCCATAATAAACTGGGCCTGCGGCTCGATAAAAGTGCCGCGCTTTTCACTCAATTCTATAGTTTTACCATATTCTATACTCAAACTGTAAGCGTGGTTTTTATTATTAGCTTTATCCGGGTAATCCCCATAAGAATTGATATCGGTATCAAAATGACCATAACGTGCCACCACGTCAGTATAAGTCCCGTTACTGCCATACCAGGTACCGTACAGGCTGCCTGTCCACAGCTTATCCTTGCTGCTTCCGGCTGCATAATCGCCCCGGCCGGTGCCGCTTTCCACAGCAATGCCATAAGTGCTTCTGGCATCGACTGCCTTATCATAACCCAACTGGTACATATTATAACGGCCATCAAAATTACCGCTGCCAAACTTGCCCCCGATATAACGGGCCCAGATACCGTCGCCGTCAGTCTGATTGCTGCGGTAACGCAAGTCGCCCAACCGCTTACGCAGAGTATCATTGCTGTTACGCCACAGGGCATAACTGTTATCAGACGCGTTCAGCAAGACTTCGGTATCGTTATTGACATTTTTCGCCAGCTTCGTCAAATACCACTCTTCCTCGCTGCCCCCTACGGCCAGACCGTTTTCGATCGTCGGCATCACGTCCCACAAACCGCCTTCATTCAGCTTTTTACCAACAAAAGTCGCATTTTTACTGGCATCAGTTATCAGCAGCAGCTTTTTCTCACCGGTCACAACCATGCCGCTGCTAAGGCTCACATCGGCAACCTGCACCAGCTGGCTCGTCCCTGCCGCCGCATCTGTAATATACAATTTATCGCCGTCTGTTTCGCTGGCCAGGTCAGTTTTCATAATAAACTCGCCGCCGCTGCCGCTCAGCTCAGCTACATCAAGCTGCTGATACGTGTCATGCTGCGACATATCGACTACTGCCCCGCCGCTCAAACCCAGTTTAGTCACACTGCTGTCGTCAGTCATCTTCCATAGGGCGTCATTAGACATAGTAAAATTGATGTCGCCGCCAGCCGCGCCGATCAACGCTGCGCCCTCAAACAGTGAACCGGCAGTATCCAGCACAGCATTGATCTTGGCGCCGCTATTGCTGTACATATCGCCGATGATCACCTTATCCTTGCCGGCAGCCACTGCATTAACAGTAGCTCCATCCGTGCTGTACAGCGAAAAATCTGTTCCATCCACGTATAAACTGCCCTCAAAATCAACTACTGAATCACTCTGATTCAAAACCGCTACGGCTAAGCCGCTTTCAGAAGTACGGGCCTGGATTTTTACATTATCGCCAAAAGTCATCTGTGAATTATCCTGATTGATAACGGCCCAGGCATTAACGTCGCTGTTAGCGGCATTACCGGCGGCAGATGTTAAGATCACAGTATTAGCGCCTGCCTTGAACTGACTTTGATAATTATATACAGCAAAACTTTTGATCTCTCCCGTAGTACCTTCAGCCTTCGCCGCTACTGCCAAATCATCACCGATCGTTGTATTTGCTCCGTACAGATTATTGATCGCATCGACCCGTGCCCTGGCACCGTCAGTCTGCGTCGTCGAAGAAGCCTCGATGTGCAGCTTGTTGCCAGCTGTCACCACATCACCCGTCTGGTTATTCAAACCCGAAACATGGTTCCTGACGCCCAGCTGTCCATCAGTTATCTCGGCCAGCAAGGCAACATTATCACCGATCTTGACATTGCTCTTAACAGCATCGCTGCCATCATGCATGATCGCGTCAGCACTGCCGCTGTTATTTTTAACTGTTACCACCGAGCCATCACCCAGGGTAATATCGTTTTTTTCATAGTTATAAATTCCGTAGACCCAATTATTGACACCGCCCTGGGCCTCGGCACTGATTACAGTATTTTTACCCAAAACGATCGTAGTCGGATAAGCATCACTGCCAATCAGATCCACGCCAAAAGCCCGCAGGTTCGCTCCATTCTCGCTTTTAATAAAAGTGGTTATCCTGATCCCGTCAGCCACCTTAACCTCGCCGCGAATAACACTCAAACCCTCGACGATATTGGCATTATCGCCGATAACAGTCGCCTTCAGCTCCTTGCTGTTAATAGTAATATCACTGCAATTACCAAGACTGATCACAGTCGCCGAGTTTGTATGGGTGATATCATAATCATCATTGATAACCTGATGGCTTTTGTCATTCCAGCTTACCCCAACTTCGTAATCCGCCGCAGCAGCTACGCCATAAGGACACGCCAGTATCAACCCTAATACTACGGCCTTTTCCAAACCCAATTTTTTTAAAACCACTCTCATCACTTCCCCTTTTCGATTTATATTGCTTTATTTAAAACTGAATTAAAGAAACTCTTCCAGTTTTAAAAACTAAAAAATCCTGCACAGCTCAGCTCACAACTTCCAGTCAGATAACGGCAGCCACCGCTTTCAACCAGTTATATCTGCGCACAACTTATTACTTTCCATAATAATTATTCCCAATATTTTAAATTTAATTATATAGATAATTTTATGCTTTATCTTTAATTTTAGTCATTATACATCATTTGTCCCCCCCCGCAAGACATTTTTGTTTTGTTTTTAAAAATATTTGTCTGACAGTCTTGCAACCGGGAATATTTACGAAGCCTCTGAACACACAAAAAAGCACAGACCTGAAAATCAGGTCTGTGCTTTTTCTAAATTTACTCTATTTATTTTCCCTTAAAAAGAAATCCACGGCGCCACTTAAAAGCTCCACCTTACGCCGGCATTAAGCTGCCATTGTTTTTGGAAATCGCCGCCAAAAGAACGCGCCACATCAAAATACAGGTCGCTCGCCTTGCCCAGCTGCATATTACCGCCCAGCGCCAGCTCGCACCACGTGCCGCCATACTGCTTACTTTCGCCATAGCTTTCGCCAGCCGAAGTCATCAGCAGATCACTGCTGCCGCCAAACTCATGCAGCAGCGAAGTTTTAAAATAAACATTGCCCTGCTTATATTGCTTGCCTACCGCCATGCCCAAACGTCCAACAGCGCTGTTGATACCGCCGCTGCGCACCGTAATACCTCTGTCGGTCGTAAAATCGCTGCCGGCGATATGAGTCAGCGTCAGCTGCACCTGCGGTTCAATAAAGATATTTTTTGTCTGTGCCAGCCGTTTATTATATTCCACACTCAGCGCCGTCGCATTGGTATCATAATCACCGCTGTCAGCGCCAATACCGTAAGTCTTGATATCGCCCTTGATCCGGCCGTGTTTCAAAATTATATCCACATTATCGCCCGACCTGGTATGTTTGGTTCCATACAGCGCCAGCGCCGTCATTTTGTTTTCGCCGCTGCCGACACCGTAACCGATACTGCCCTTGGTATATTCAAAAGCCGCGCCGCCGCGCCAGTTTTGAGCATTTTCACTGTCAGGACTGCCCGCAAAAGGCAGATCATAACCGATCTGGTAGGTCTGATAATTTTCGCTGAAATCATCACCCTTCAACCGTCCGCTATACACCCGTGTCCAAACGCCCTGCTCGGCATTATCGTCACGCAGCTCGCCCAGGCGGCCGCGCAGACTGTCGTTACCTGTTACCGCCAGCGCATAAATACCGTCGCTGACCCGCGACAGCGCCCGAACATCTTCCGTCACCCCGGCAGTTTTAAGACTTTCCAGATACCACTTAATGCCGCCGTCAGTTTCGTTAGAAATCTCAGCCTTATAATTGTAGATACCGCCGCCGTAAGCATCCTGTGCGGTAAATGTATAATTGCCGCTGGCATCGTCTACTAATAGCAAATGCAGATTATCACCAGTGTTATGTCTGGCGTCCCTGACCTGAATATTATGATGCGCGGTTCCTGACGGCGTACCGTCAGCAATAAATACCTTATCACTCTGAGCCTCGGCAATGTCAGTTCCCAAAACAAACGTACCGCCGCTGCCGGTAAATTCGGCAACCTTCAACTTCTGATAGCCGGCCTGCTGCTCCATATCGATCCTGGCATCATCGCCAAACTCCAGACTGGTCAGGTCGCTGTCAGCAGTCACATTCCACAGCGAACCCTGACGCAGTTTCATATGCAGCTTGCCATCGTTAGCAGTAGTTGCAGCGCCTTCATAATATGACTTGCCAGTACTCAGATCCAGCTCCAGTATACCTTCATTGATAGCGGTAATATCGCCTGTCAGGTAAACATCGCCGCTGCCGCTGCTGTTGACTTTCAGGCTGCTGCCATTTCCGGAAACATATAAGCTTTGGCTGCGGCCCTTATTATCCAAAACCAGACCTTTGGCAAATTCGATACTGCTGCCAGCATGGGCATAAGCGCCCATAGTGCGGTTGCCGGCAGCAGTGCCTGACGTATCGATCACCGTATCACCGGCAAAATTCACCTCGCTGTTATTACGCGCCACAACGCCAAAGGTTTCTCCGGCAGCGCGTGCTTTGCTGCCGGCTGTATTGTTGCCGACTTTGATATAAGCCGTAGCGTCAAAATTTATTGTACTGTGGCTGACCGCTGTATCATCTGAATTACCGGCAATAACGCCGACTACTTCCGTACTGCTGTCGCCCCGCACATCTACCAAAGCCGCGCCATGCAAATCGATACTGCTGTTTTTTATGGCTTGGATACCTTTGATCTCGCTGCCGCCGTTGCCGCGCACAGTGACCGCAGTAAGCGCACCTGCCGCTTCACTGCCGATCTCAGTTGCAGCGCCGTTGTGGTTATAAATGCCCCAAACCTTGCCGTCGCCATTACTGGTAACGTTGATATGGACAGCACCTTTGATCTCTGTTTTGCCTGCACTCTTACCATCTGTAGTGTCTAAATGGTAATTGGTCATACCAGTCGCATCACCGTTATTGCTTACAACTGCAATGACGGCACTGCCGCCAATAGTCACCTTACCGCCATTATCAGTCACGATACCGTTGGCTTCACCTTCAGAAGCATTTACTGTCGCACCATAATTGCCGGCAATCTCTATCTCCGCCTCAGGCACGCTGTCATCACGAATCTTATTTCTAAATGCTTCGATGCCATACGCATTTTTGCCGCTGACATTAGTCACTACATTACCGCCTATAGTCACCTTCGCGCCGCTTTCACTGGTGATGCCGCGGGCGTAATTGGCTTCTGCCGTCACATTGCCGCCTGCATCCTTAACACCAGTCATAGTAATCAACGCATCGCCGCTGATGGCGATATTTCCAGCTGTTTCATGACTGTAAATACCCTTGATATTATTGCTGGCAGCAGCAACCTCGATCTGCGCCGCTTTGCCGACAGTGATACTGCAAGCTTTATCAGCATTTAGCCCATGCGCTATAAAACTGCCTTCAGCATTTTTTACTGTTACTATGGCATTACCGCCTATCTCTACCGCACTCGTTGTAGTATCCGAAGTATTTGTCCAAGCAGAGATCCCCTTGGCACTGCTGTTATCAGCAGTAACATCAATAAAAGCATCTTCAGCGATCTTAGTTACTGAATCAGACCAGTTCTTGACACCGTTGATAAAATAAGTTTCTTTATTGATCGTGCCGCCAGTACTGCTGACCGTAACCTGTACAGACTTTTTGAGGTCAGTAGTGCCTGATATGCCATCGGCCTGGCCGCCACCCATACTGGTCGCCTTGATTATCGTATTGCCCTCAACGGTAAAATTACTCGTCTTGTCAGTAACGACGCCTCTGGTATCACCTGCACCAGCCGCCGTTATCACAGCATCGCCGCCGATAGTCGTCGCCATATTAGAATCGCCCTTGATACCTGTCGCAGTGCTTTGTTTACTGCTGACAGTGATCCGGGCTGATTTGCCGATATCAGTAGTGCTGTACCAGTTTCCGGCCAAGCCCAGTGCATTATTTTTATCAGCAGTCACGTCAATAACAGTATCACCGTCAACCTTAACATTCGTAGCCCAATAACTGTAAATACCCAGACTGTTAGCACTGGAAGCAGCCGAATCGCTGTTGACTTTGATATAAGCAGAACCCATTTTGACTGTAGCCTGCGAAGTATTGATACCATTGCCGTAGCCGTCAGTACAGCTTATATCAATAGCAGCAAGTCCACCTACTGTAACCGCAGCACCAGACTTAACATCGATGCCTTTTACACCAACATATCCAGCATAACCACTGCCATATGCTCCAACCTCACCCTTAGCCTTCAGTGTATAATTTCCAGCAATTGTAACTACACTTTTAGCAGCTGCATCCAACCCCATCGTATCTACACCAGCAAGATTGAACACCGCGTTACCGGCAATATCAACCTTACTGTTTTCTCCATCTGCAGTAACAGCACGTGTATAAAAACCCAGCTTAGGATCGGTTGCCGCCACACCCATATTGATATTCACATCACTGCCAAAAGTACCCGTACCACCGGCAGTAATATTCATGCCTTTGGCATTCCATTTTCCACCTTCGATATTGATAGTGGCCGCGCCATCTACCTGTACCCGGCCTCCGGTATCCGAATAAATCCCTGTTGCATCCCCGCCTGCCGACACATTGATCTCAGCCCTGCCGCCGATTTGTGTCAGCGAAGCATCGCCACCGATAGTGCCGCTGTAATCGTTACTGTTGATACCTACAGCCTCACCAGATACAGAAACAGCATTGATGACCGCATCGCCGCTGACATTGATACTGCCGCTGTCCCAGCTCCACAAGCCTGTTGCTTTGCCGCTTTCACTTTTGGCATTAGCCTCCAGCGTTCCTGCTAAAGCTACATCACTGCCAACCCAGCCCTGGATACCGATCCCCTGACCGCTCTTACTCTCAGCATTGATTACTGTAGCTCCTGTTACCGAAATCAAACTATTATTGCCATAGGTACCCAAACCAAAAGCTTTAGAAGCATCGGCTTTAGCCAAAACATCCATACCCTCCAATGCCGTCAGCACCGAACCACTTTCGATCTGTGCACCTACGGCAGTGCAGTCCACGTCTGTTTTATTATTAGCAGCTGTTAAACTTACATGCTCATCAAAATTTAACTTGGCACTCAATGCATTTGAAAATATGGCTTTGGAACCCAAGCTGCTGCCAGAACAGTTATTGACAGCGGAAATATCGGTCACACCGGCAAAATTGAGCGTTGTATCGCCAGTGTAATTACTGACAGCCGAATATTTACCAATAAAAATACCAAACTCACTGGCCTGCAGCGTAGTCTTATCGGCATTAAAATTAAGCAGGTTATTATCAGTATCAGCATAAGCCGTAATAGAAACAGCATTGCCGCCATACTCACCATCCTCAGACAGCAGCTTGATATTGGTTTCTTTGCCGGCAAAAGTAACGCTGCCGCCACCACCCTGAGTACTATCGCCTATGGATATACCGACATGGTCAGTAATATCACCAGCAGAGCGCACGATATTAACGATGCCATTGGCATTAGTAAATTCCAGACTGCCGTTATCAATAAGCCTGATGCCACGCGCCATATTCAGATTAAGGGTTTCGGCCTTATCGGTAAAGCTGATCTTACTGCCAGTGCCGACAACCTCCAACCCATAGCAGCCCCAATTATTGTTATTATTGACGATATTAGTGACCTTGTTATCAAAAACTATATTGCCGCCTTCACTGGCCCTTGCCACAACAACAAAAGTCTTGCTCTCATCCGTCAGATTAAGCTCGCCACCGGTAAACTTTAAATTGGCAGCCTCCGACCGGGCCAGAATATCAACGCTCCGAATAGTTGATTGAAGATTGTCTTTACCTATCAGATCCAGCTTATCGCCTACGTCGATCGCAACCTTTTCATACTCCACACTTACCGGATGGAAGATATTACCTGCACTGCTATCTTTGATCGTATTTTCACCCGCAAACGTATACCTTATCTCGCCGCTCACCGGGTCTACGACTTTGATACTGTCGTAATCGCTTTCCTGCCCGGTGATCGTTTTATTATACTCCGTGGCCCCCCCTACTCTACAAACATTCGCCAGCAGTAAACTCAAGATCACTGCCTTTTCCAAATATCTTCTCCTCATCATTTTCCTTCATTCGCTCCTTAACATAATCTATGCTTTTTTTCCCAGTATCTGCAGCATTTTTACAATCACTGACCTATCATTTTCAGGGTAAGCAGGCTGCGATTTATCTTCAAAGAAAAAATCAGGCTGAACAAAAAAATCTTCCAGCTTACATTCAAAGATATTAGCCATTTTTATCAGCAAACGCAGATTAATCTTCACTCGCCCGCTTTCGATATTGCTTAAATGCGTCTGGCTGATCCCAATCCGTTTGGCCATTTCCATCTGTGTAATGTGTCTGGCTGCACGAAACATTTTGATAGTTATGCCAATTTCTGTAAAATTGATTTCTGCATACATAGCTTCCACCCCCTGTCAGCATATTTAAAATTCTCCAAAAATATTTACCAATCCAAGACTATTTTTACTATCCATTTAAAATTATTCGTTACAGTTATACTTTTTATCATTATAGCACCAAAGTCCCCCCCCGCAAGACATTATTGTTTTTTTGTAAACTTTTGTGTGATGGTCTTGCAACAGACAACCCGATAACTATTTAGAAATTCAGCAAATCGTTTGATTATCATCTTACTTTGCACCCCTGGTACAAAATATCCCTGAATATGAAAAAAGTACTGCCAATCAACGCTGTCAGTACCACCAAAAATTTATACACCACCTGCTGCTGCAAAATCGCCTTATTAAATAGGTTTACTTTTGTTTTTTATTGCAGGACTGCATTGGCACTTTTAAATATTTTTTAGAAAAATGCTTGCATTTGTTATTTTAAAGGCGTATAATGCGTTTTAGAAAAGATAAGGCGACACTTATTTTTGCTTTAAGTGTCGCCCTATCTTTTTATTTTTCTGTGCCTTTTCTCTGCTCCGGTACGGTTATGACTGTCGCGTCATAGCCTGCCGGCTCTCAAAGGCCGTTTGTTTTATGTTCTTTGACGATGGCACTGCTCAGCTCATGCAGACAGTCACCCAGCTTGTCCAGCCGCTGCTCCATGCGCAGCAGCAGGTACCAGCTCAATACTATCGGGAAGCCAAAATTGCCAACTGCTTTGAATATTTCCTGCATATCCACTAGGCCAGCACGTCGATGGTGACTGTTTTGATGCGAGCTTCGGTAAATTCGGTCAGTTCCAAACCGCCGCTAGTAAGCACGTTGGCTTCGATGATCTTATCGGCAGCTGTTTTGGCTTCGGCAAGAGTAAGGCCTTCGCGCGGGTCGGCGATGCTGAGGGTTTTTTTGGCGCCGTCGCTTTTGGTGAAGATGAGTTCAAGTGTTTTTTCCATGGTGGTTGCTCCTTTTTTGTAGGTTTTGCGCCTACTTTATTTTTTTGTCTTTTTGGACTTTTGTATTTTAATTGTGGATTTTGGATTTTGCGTTTTTTTTGCTTTCAAATTTTGGTTCAATGTTTTAAATTTTTTTATTTTTGCTATGTACCTTTCTTGGACAAGAAAGGTACCCAAAGAACTTTGCGCACTGTGGCAAGTCCTGTTTAGCTTTGTTCGCTGTCCGGCTTCCAGGCAACTCGGCATTGTAGTGCAAAGAAAATCTTTAGCTACAAATCGTCAATGCCTCAAACAGTCCCTCCAGCACTTACAGCTCACATCGCACACAACGGACTGGACCACAATGTGCGCTCAAACCCCCTGCATCGTACAAATTACTGCAAAATTTCATGAGAAAGGTATCGACATTCTGATGTTATCAATACTGATTGACTACAGCAGTAGAACGTAGGGTGTTAGGGCACATTGAGCAGATTTTGTTATGTGCGATGCGAATAAGGCGATAGCGGAGTGACTTGTTTGAGGCATTGTTGCTCAGATGATTTATCTTCGGCAACAATGCCGAGTTTCGCGGAGCCGCCGTTGAGCAAAGCTAAATAAAAATCTGCGACGTGCCGGTTTTTCTTTGGTTCGTTTCTTTTGCCGCCAAAAGAAATGAACATTTAAAAAGAAAAGTCTTTGCTGACTTTCTTTCAAGAAAGTCGAGAAAATTCTAAAAAACAAGCGGATAATTTGTAAAATTATTCCGCTTGAGCCAGCTCGGCCTTTTCCGTCACGTAGACGTTGACTACCTCATGGCTCATCAGCTCGTTCAAGGCATTGGCGACGGCAAGGCACTTGTCGTCCTCTGCGTCCAGCTTGACGCTGCCGATAGATACAGATTTGACCTGCGCCGCTCCCAGCGCGTTGACGCCGTTTTCGACTGCTAAGGATAATTTGTAAGATGTTGCTGTTTTGGTTGTTGTTGGCATAATGATTACTCCTTTATTTTTTGTATTGGTTGCTTGTCTTGTTGTTACAGGTTTGCGTCCGGCTCAGCGGACCAGATACCACAGGGCTTTGCCTCTTAGCACCTGTCCGCCCGGTTTCATAGTGCCGTCGCCGGGTGAATCGCGCATATACCACAGGTCCCAGCGGGTCTGGGGGTCGCCGCTGTAGGGGCCGTAGCCGTCGCAAAGCGCTGCTTCGCAGTGGGTCATAACAGTACCGGGTTCGATGGTCAGATCCAGTTTGACGGCAAGTAGTGCCAGCATTTGCGCCAGTTTGTCGGTCTGCGCCGCCGTGGGGGCAAAAGGCCCCAGTTCGGCGTCGTAGCCGTGGTTGGCCTGTGCGCCCAGCCCGCCGCAGAGGGCGATGCCGATGCTGCCTGTGTTGCGCCGCCAGGTATGGCTTTTGCGTTCGGTCAGGCTGGTGCAGCTGCGGTAGATCGTACCGTCGGCATCGATGTTCAGGTGATAGTCGTCGTAGACCTGTCCATAGCGGCCTGCCGTCCAGTGCAGATAGATCTGCGCGATGCGGTTGCGTGCGCAGGCGGCCAGTTCGGCGAGCTGTATCAGTGATACTGTCTGCGGCTGTGTGATCAGCATTTTACTTCCTCCCTTCGTCAGTATTCTGCAGGGAACTGCCGGGCAGGTTTTGTTTTGGCCCTGCTGCCCTACACTTACTAAGTACATGGTTTTTTTGCTGAAAATCAGGTTGAGGGCAAAAAAAAAAATTTTTTTTATTTTTTTCGTGCGAACCTGATTTTTGCATTTTTTGCTGTGTATTTAGTAAGTGTAAAACCAAACCGTCTTTTTCTTTTAGTATTTTCTTTTTCTTAACAGGTTTCTACCTCTCACCGGGGTTCTACAGGCTCTTTTGTTTTAGTGTTAATTTATTTAGTATCAGTACTGCTAAGTACGAAAGTACAGGATCAGACGGCGGCGTTTTAACAACCTAAGGAGGCGTATTTTTTTGTATTTATCTGTTTTATTTGTGAAAGGCGGCGGTGTTGATGAGGCATGACTGCGGCGCAGAGGCACAGGAAAGGCGTTTGGCAAAGATCGAGGCTGACTGGCTGGCCGCACCGGAGGATGCGGAGCTGCTGGAGGTTTATACCTGCGGATTATGCGGCAGCCCTATTTTTGAGGGTGAGGAATATCTGGCTGTAGATAACTGCGGCGAGGTGTGCAGTGAGTGTCTGGAGGGATTGAGCGCCAAGGATTTTGCTTTGGCGGCTTTGGAGCTAAAAACCGGCGCAGCCGGAGTGAACGGGAGATAACAGGCAGATGAACGAACGATCAAATACAGAGCAGCTGGATTTTGCAGTTTTGGTGCCGCTGGCACAGTCAGGCGACAGCCGGGCCGTCAACAGGCTTTTACTGGGCTTTACGCCGATGGTGCGGGCTTTTAAATATAACAGTTATTATGTGCATTTTCTGGAACAGGAGGATACGGAGATTTTTGCTTTGATGGCGGTCAATGACGCGATCATGAGCTTTAGGCATAGTAATTTCCATTTTTTTACTTCGCACGTCAGATTTACGATCCGCCGGCAGCTGAATTTGCAGGTGCAGAAGCAAAAACTGCGGCTGGATTGCGAGCAGGCAACGCTGAACGAGGAAAAGAGCCTGACTTTGGATACTTTTGCCGCTGACCGCTATAGTGAAAGTACCCGTGCGGACGAGCTCAGCGCCGGTCTGCTGGAGCTGCTGGCACAGCTGCCCCGGCTGCAGCGGCTGGTACTCAGCGAGGTGTTCCTGGCGGGCAAAAGCCTGCGTGAGGTGGCAGCGGCGCTGGGCATTACCTGCCAAAGCGTGTTTTGTTCCAAGCGTGACGGGCTGGCCAAGCTGCGGCTGGCTTACGGCGTAGATGCGGGCGGGCTGCACTGATGGAGCGGCCGTACGTTTTTATGCAGCGGGCGCTGCTTACTTTTAAGGCGGCCGGCTTGCATCCGCCGCTGTCTGGTTTTGCCGAGGAGGATTTCTGGCTACGGCTATGGGTGGAGCGGTACGGCGCTTTGGAGCCGCAGCTTTTTAACTGCTGTGTGAAGAAGCTGGCCGGCGAGCGGTATTTTCCGCGGCTGCACGATATGGATGCGGCAGTGCTGGACGAGCAGAAAAAGCGGCAGCTGGCCCGGCGGCGCACGCAGGAGCGCCGGACAGACTGCCCTGAGCCGGATTTGTTTGACCTGGCCAACAGCCAGCGCCGGGTGCGTGAGATCATCGAGCATCTGCAAAACAGGCTGCTGCCGGTATACAAATAACAAAAGACCAGAGCAAAAATTGCTCTGGTCTTTTGTTATTACTGCTTTAACGGAGGCTTTGATTTTTAAAGCGTCTTATCTTCGTCCATAAATCCGGGCACAAATTTCATACATAAGGCCGCATATTTATCCTGCGCCGATAAAAAGGTATCGATGAGATAGCCTTTTTCTTTAGCATACTGATCCAAACCACGATAATAATAATTCTTGTGCAGGTTATCGATTATAAAGGGAACAATATTGTTCTTCAGACATTCTTTAAACATGAGCAGTCTTCCTACACGGCCGTTGCCGTCCTGAAAAGGATGGATCTGTTCAAAGCTTACATGGAAGTCAATAATCTCTGCCAGTGTTCTTGTACCCGGTGCATTATAAGCGGCAAGCAAGGCCAGGATCTGATCGGCTACCTGCCCGGGCGGCGTTGTCGCATGGCCGCTGACTATATTTTCCAGGGCTTTATATTCGCCTGTCCTGAACCAGCTGAGATCTGCATCGCTGGTACCCTGTTTCAGGATTTTATGAATTTCTTTGATAGATTTCTCGCTCAGTTCCTGCATGGTATTGAGTAAAATATAGTCAAAGGCCCGAAAATGGTTGCGCGCTTCGATCACATCATCGGCACGTATCAGTTCATCTTTAGCAGCTGTCAGCGTTTGCGTTTCAAAAAGGCTGCGGGTATGTTCTTTGGACAGCTGACTGCCTTCGATCCGGTTACTGTTATAGGCCAGGTCGATTTGAGTAAGGTAGTAAATGCCACCTTTATACTGCATCTTCTGTTCCTGGCTGAGCTGCTTTAATATATTTTCCGCTTTCATTTTCCGCACTCCTTTTAGCTTTCTCTGCTACTATATTATACCACAAGGGCATGTATGAGTACTAAGTTCGAAAACACCTCACTAAGTACTCAAACGATACCACAAGGGTATGTATGAGTACTAAGTTTGAAAATACCTCACTAAGTACTCAAACGATACCGCATCATAATTATAAAGCAGGTTTTAAGTATCTGCTTTGAAGCAAAAGCAAGGGCCCGCTTTGATCAAAGCAGGCCCTTTCAGGGAAATATTTCAATCAAGATAGAGGGTTAGAGTATCTTGACGAAAAGCAAATTTAGTTATGCCGGCAGTTTTGCCGGGCTTAGAAGGTCCAGCGGGCGCCGACGTTCCACTGCCAGTTTTTGGTGAAGTCGCTGCCGGCGCTGCGTTCTACATCCAGATAGATGTGGCTGTTGTCGCTGGTTTTGAAGGCGGCGCCGACGCCGTATTCAAACCAGGTGTCGTTGAAGGTGTCGCTGACTTTGAGGCTGTCAGTACCGTCGTTCATCGTTACGTTATAGCCGCCGCCAAATTCGTGCAGCAGGTTGGCTTTGGCGTAGACGATGCCCTTACTGCCGATCTCACGGCCGATGTTGAAGCCGATGCGGCCAACTGCGCTTTTGATGCCACTTTGGTCGATATCGATGCCGTTGCTGGTGCTATAATAGTCACCGCCCAGATAGCCCAGGGTGAACTGAGCCTGAGGCTCGAAATACCAGCCGTGTTCCAGCGCGTTTTTACGGCCGTATTCGGCGCTCAGCGAGATGCCGGTGTTGTTAAAGTCGCCGGTGATCTTGTTGCTTCTGGTATCGTAAACGGTAAAGTCATTGTCCATAGTGCCGATCTTTAAGATCATGTCCAGATAATGGCCTTTGCTGCCGATCTCGGTATTATAGAAGCTGATAGCTTTGCTGCTGTTGTCGCCGCTGCCGCGGGTATAACTGCTGTCGCCGTCGGTGTAGCTGAAGGCTACGCCCTGGTAACGGGTCTTGTCTGCTGTTTGTTTGGTCACAGCGTCGTAGCCCAGCTCGTAGGCGGTGTATTTGTTTTCAAAATCAAAACTGCCGTCGCGGCCGATCTTGGCGCCGCGGATACGGAACCAGACGCCCTGGGTATCTTCGCCATTCAGGCGCAGTTCGCCCATGCGCTGCAGCAGTTTGTCATTTTCGTTGCGCCAGGTGTGGTAGTTGAGCGCGTTGGCGCTCATTACTGTCTGGATGCTGGTAGTAGGCACGTTGATCTTGACGACCTGTTTCAGGTACCAGTCTTTGGTGTAGCTGCCGCTGAGGTCAGCGGTGTCCTGCTTATCCAGTTCATAGCGGTTCCAGTACAGAGTGCCTTCGCCGTCGACGGCTGCAAAGCTGCCGTTATGGTTGTTGACTGTTGCCAGCACTGTGCCGACGCCTTCTGCTCCGATCGGGGTGTGGCTGTTGACATCGTACAGGTCGATGTACTGGGTACCGGTGAGGGTATCGGTTATATACAGCTTGTCGCTGTTGTTAGCGCTCAGACTGGTGTCAACATGCATTTTGATGACGCCGTCATTGCCGCTGAGGTTTTCGACCATCAGTGCAGTAAATTTGCCGTTGTCCTGCGTCATGTCGATGGTAGAATGGTCGTTGACCAGATGGTTGAGATAGGAATGGTCTGTTACTTCCCAGACAGAGTTTTCAGTCAGGCTGAGGTCGGTTCTGGCGCTGTTATCTGTTTCGATCTTGCCGTGCATATAGGAGGCCGAGTTCATGGAAAGATCGACCTGCCCGCCAAAAACATTGAGGATATTGCCGACGATATTGTATTTGCCGGCGTTACCGGTGATCTTGCCGCCATCATAAAGATAAAAGGCATAGCCGTTTTCGTTGTCGCTGCCGGCGTTTGTCAGGATGGTTGCGCCGTTGAGTACGGCTTCCGAGCCCGCGTCTTTGACGAGGATGCCCATAGCCCATTTGCTGCTGCTGTCGTTGCTGGAATTGATGGTCAGGCCGCTGCCGAATTCTATTTTACCGGTTAGGGTAGCAAAGGCGCCCAGGGACGCGGCGTCAGTACTGTGAACACTGATATTGGCATTTTTGCCGATGTTCATTTGGGCGCCGTTCCTGCCTGCTTCTACACCTCTGGCTTCGTCTTTAGCGTTTACCGTAACTTTCAGATTGTCGCCGACTGCAGCACTGGCGCTGTCACCGGCCAGAATGCCATAGGCATAGCCAGTGCCTTTATTGGTGATATTGATTTCCAGATCATTCCCGCCCAGGATCGTACCGGGACCGCCGTAGGAGTTGTTGCCGGCATACATTCCGTAAATGCTTTCGCTGGAGTTGCCGCTGACGGTGATCTTCGATGCGTCGCCCAGTTTTACTGTCGCGCCGGCAAAAGTCTGCAGACCGTATACCCGATGGTCGATAGCGGTATTGTCGATCATGGTGAGGTTGATTTTTTGCAGGTCGCTGACGCCGGAGGTCAGCCAAAGTCCCGTTGCTGTGGCATTGTGATTGTTAGCGTCTGTAAAGCCGTTGATCGTCAGGTTGATAGGATCGCCGTAAACAAGGCCGCTGCCGGAGGTATAGTAAACGCCTATGACGCCCTGGAAGCTGTTGTTTTGGTTACTGCCGATGATTGTTGCCGTGCCATTGACTGCCGCCAGCGCCGCTGCGCTGGTAAACGGTTCATCAACACCCTCTGTGGCACCGGCAATATTGGGACTTGCCAGCAGCAGCCCCAAAACTACTGCTTTTTCCAAAAGTCTTTTGTTGTTGGTCATTGTAAATCATTCCCCTTTTTGATTTTATTAAAATTAGACCGACTGCAGAATAAGCTCAGTCCATCTAGATTTTTCCAGATAATTTCCAACTATCAGGGTTATTCTTTCGCGATACTTAAGCTTTAATTACATAGATAATTTTCATCTATATAGATTAACCCAAGCCATTATACACTATCTGTCCCCCCCGCAAGACTTATTTACTTTTTATTTATTACAACTTGAGCTTAGTCTTGCAAAAGCTTACGCCGCCGCTGATTTTGGAAACACAAAAAGCCCGGTTCAAAAACCGGGCCTGCAATTCATACTTTTGGTTTTTTTATTGCGTTAAGCTATGTTTATTTTGTCAACTGCTTCCGATTGCAGTATAATGTTAGTCAATAAATAAATTTATACGGAGTTGATGATGATGTCTGAAATAAAAGCTTTGAGCCCGGAGATCAAGCACAGGGTACTGAAGATGCAGCAAAACGAGCTGACGGAATACCATATTTATACGAAGGTAGCAGGCTTTGTCAAAAACCCGGACAACAAGGCCACGCTGCTGAAAATAGCCAATGAGGAGCACCGTCACTGCCAGATCTGGGAAAGCTTTACTAAGGAAAAGGTGCAGCCTTTACAATGGAAGATCTGGTGGTATACCCTGCTGTCGGTGATCTTTGGTTATACCTTTGCCCTGAAGCTGATGGAGGGCAACGAGGGCGACGCGGCTTATAATTATGAGGAGATCGCCGCCGAGATACCGCAGGCGCAGAAGATCGCCGAGGATGAGGACCGGCACGAGCAGCAGCTGCTGGCCATCTTGGACGAGGAACGCCTGCAGTATGTGGGGTCGATGGTGCTGGGGCTGAACGATGCCCTGGTAGAGCTGACAGGTACTTTGGCCGGGCTGACGCTGGCGCTGCAGAATACCAAGCTGATCGCTTTGTCGGGGCTTATCACCGGCGTTTCGGCAACTTTGTCGATGGCTTCGTCCGAGTTTCTTTCGGCCCGCAGCGAAGGCCGCGAGGATGCTTTGAAGTCGTGTACTTATACTGGTATCGCTTACTGCATCACGGTGGCGCTGCTGGTGCTGCCCTATCTTATTTTTGATGATGAGCATTATCTGCACGCTTTGGGAACGATGCTGCTGACGGTGGTGCTGATAATTTTGGTGTTTACCTATTATATTTCGGTCGCCAAAGACCTGGATTTCAAAAAGCGCTTTTGGGAAATGGCGATCATCAGTCTCAGTGTAGCGGCATTTTCCTTCGTTATCGGCCTGCTGGTGAAAGAGGCTTTGGGAATAGATATTTGATTTTGACGTCATTGTGCCCGCATAGCGGTGCACAGCAAAAAGACGCAGCTTATAAAAGCTGCGTCTTTTTTTATAGCTGTATTCAGTTCAGTTTTCCAAGTCTGCGTACTGCGTTCTTTTCAGACCAGTCCCAGCCATTTCCAATAGGTAGCGCCCAGGATCATGATCAGGGCGAAAGCAATGATGGTGATCGGGATACCGGCACGCACGAAGTCATGTACTTCAAAGGTATCGGTGCCGTAAGCGATCATGTTCTGCGGCGCGTTGACCGGCAGGATAAAGCCGAAGCTGACGACGTATTGCAGGATCATGGTCATACCGACGATATTGACGCCCGGAGTTTTGAGATGCTGCAGCACGGAAATAACGATCGGGATAATGGCTGCCGCCAGACCTGTGGCGCTGGCAAAGCCCATGTGGATAACGATGAGGAACAGGGACATGATCGCCAGGACCATCAGAGTAGTCGAGTTTTCGAGCCCAAAGCCGACAACGATCTCGTTGGCCATCCAGGTGGCTGCTTTGGTAGAGAGCAAAGCCGTGCCCAGTGAGATGCCGACGCCGAACAGGAGCACTGTGCCCCAGTTGATCTTATGCACGACGTCGTTCCAGTTCATGACGCCGATCTTGGGCAGCATCAGCAGGGTGACTGCGACCATTGTCGTCGTGGAGGTATCGATGGGATGCAGTTTCTTTTCGGTGGTCCAGAAGATCAGCAGGAAAATGGAGATGACTAACAGCTTCATTTCATCGACGCTGACCTTGCCCATTTCTTTGAGCAGGCGGGCCACTGTTTCTTTGCCGCCTTTGATCTCGTCGATTTCCGGCGGCATCAGATGCATCATCAGCTTATACAAAATGATGGACATCAAAAGTGAAAACGGAGCTGCTGCGACGAACCAGTCGAGCCAGGAGATATCGACGCCCAGCTGGCTGCTGATAAAATTGACGGCGACCATGTTCTGCGCGGCCGCAGTTTTGATACCGACGTTCCAGACGCTGTCGACCTGAGCGACAGTGATCATCAGCATACCGGCAAACCTGCTTTTCAGCGGCACATCGAAAGCTTTGATCATGCCCATAACAATCGGTACCAGACAGGCTACACGGGCCGTGGTACTGGGTACGAAAAAGCTGAGGAAAAGCCGCAGAGGATGACGCCGATGACGACGCGGTTCGATTTTGCGCCCAATTTGGAGAGTATCACCAGCGCGATACGTTTATCAAGGCCGGTCTTAGTCATGGCCACAGCCAGGAACATGGCTGCCGCTACCAGACAGAAGGCTGTGGAGGCAAAGCCTTTCAGCCCGATGCCGAGGCCTGCCGCCGTCCCAAACAGCTTACCGGTTGCGGGATTGGGAGCAAAGCCGATGAGCAGCGCCATCAGGGTCATGATAACGCCGGCGCTGACCGGGTAGGAGATCGCCGTTGTCGCCCAGACGATAACTGAAAAGACCATGATGCCGATCATTCTCTGGCCGGCTACGGAGAGCCCTTCGGGGTTAGGCAGCAGTACAATAGCTGCTAACGCCGCCAGTGCCAGATAAAAACCGTACTTTTTGAAAAATCCCACTTCTGCTGTTGTTGTTTTTTTGTCCGTTTCCATAATTTCACATCCTTTGCATTAGAGTTGCATATAGAAAATGCTACGGGCCTGGCGCCCTGCATCAAAGCGGTTGCGAGGCTGCAAAGTGCAGCTATAGATACCAGAAAAAATAATCGTAGATATAAACAGAAAACTCCGATATGTACCGTCATCGGTATATCGGATTTCTTCTTTGCTTTCTCTACCCTGATTATACAGGCTTTGCAGCGATTTTTCAACCGTGCTTCTGTTTCATAAGTTACACTTATGAAAATTTGCCTGAACTTTTTATACTTTCAAAATATTATCTATACTTTACAAACTAATTTCTATAATTATATTTGCTTGACATATAATCTTCTGCACTTTTTTTCACTTTTGCTGTAGTCTTTCTGACCATTCGGCTTCTTTGAAACCGACCAGTACTGCATCGTCCGTTATCAAAAGCGGCCGCTTGACCAGCATACCGTCGGTCGTCAAAAGCTGCAGCTGCTCTTCCTCGTTCAGCTGCGGCAGTTTATCTTTCAGTCCCAGCGCTTTATATTGCAGGCCGCTGGTATTAAAAAACTTTTTCAGCGGCAGTCCGCTTGCCTGCTGCCAGCTGCGCAGTTCTTCGGCAGTAGGATTGTCGGTTTTGATGTCGCGTTTAGTGTATTCAAGGTTCTGCGTCTGTAAATATCTTTCGGCTTTCAGGCAGGTGCTGCATTTGGGATAACAAATAAAAAGCATGCTCTCACTCCTTTGTTTTTGTTATTATAGCATGTTTTATCAGGTCTGTGGCAGTATTTCATAAAGTCCATTATTTATCACGATATTTTTATCGTCATAGCTTAAATTTTATTTTTCTTATTATCAAGGATAATAAATTAATTATTTTTTCATTATATTATATTGCAGGAATATTCACAGCAGATAACGAATATATAAAGTTACTATATATATGAAAGGAGCTGAGCATCAAGTGGAACTTCACTTTAGACGCAGAGAGAATTTTAAAACCTAGATAAGGAGGAACCCCTATTGATTCAATTTATCAACGTAAGTAAAGCTTACAAACAGCACAATGTTTTAGAGAATATCAACTTTTCGATCAACGAGGGCGAACTGGTGGTGCTCATCGGCCCTTCCGGCTGCGGCAAAACTACTTTGCTGAAGATGATCAACCGTCTGATCGACCCTACCGCAGGTCAGATCCTGATCAACGGAACTGATATTATGGCGCAGGACCCGATCGAGCTGCGCCGGAATATGGGTTACGTGATCCAGCAGACCGGCCTGTTCGTACATATGACGGTGCGAGAAAATATCGAGATCATTCCGCAGCTGGCCAAACTGCCGCGGGAAGAGATCGTTGAACGTACAGTAAACCTGATGGAAATGGTGGGCCTGCCGCAGGAATTCCTGGACCGCTATCCCAACCATCTTTCCGGCGGCCAGCAGCAGCGTATCGGCGTAGCCCGCGCTTTTGCCATGGACCCCGGCATCATTTTGATGGACGAGCCGTTTTCGGCGTTAGACCCTATCACCCGCAGTCAGCTGCAGGACGAGCTGGTCAATCTGCAGGCGAAGCTGCGCAAGACTATTGTCTTTGTTACTCATGATATGGACGAAGCGGTGAAGATCGCTGACCGTATCTGTATTTTACATTCCGGCGCTATTTTGCAATACGACACGCCGGAAAATATCCTGAAGAACCCCGCTGACGGTTTTGTCAGCGAATTTGTAGGTTCTAAGCGCATTTGGAGCAGTCCCGAACTGATCAAGGCCAAAGATATCATGATCCGCACGCCGAAGATCACCTACCCCGATGTGCCGATGCTGAAATGCATCGAAAAAATGCGGATCGAAAATGTCGACAGCCTTCTGGTCGTCGACGAAAGTGAACATTTATTGGGGATCATCCGCGCCCGTTCTATCCATGCGGCGCCGGATAAAAGCGAGCCGGTGTATACGGTGATGCAGCCGGCACAGGCAACGGCCGCCCCCAACGAGAACATTGTGGCCCTGCTTAAAAAGGTCAACAGCAATCATATTTCCAATGTTCCCGTAGTAGACGAAAATAAGCGGCTGCTGGGCCTTATCACTCATTCCAGCCTCGTGACGACGATGAGTCAGCAATTTATTGACTTTGAGGAGGGCGGAGCATGAGCGGATTATTAGCATATGTGCAGGACCAGCAGCAATATATAGGACTTTTACTGCTCAGTCACATCCAGTTGACTTTGCTTTCGGTAGCTATCGCTGTTTGTATCGGTGTGCCGCTGGGTATTTACATTTCTGGGCGTGAGCGTTTGCTGCGCCCGGTAATGGGTTTTGCCAATCTGGCCCAGGCTATTCCCAGTCTGGCGCTGCTCGGTTTTCTGGTTCCTTATATGGGTATCGGCGCCGTCACCGCTGTAGCGATGGTCGTTTTGTATTCGCTGCTGCCTATTTTGAAAAATACCTGTACCGGGCTGCGCAATATCAGCGCCGATACGCTGGAGGCAGCAAAAGGTATCGGCATGACGGATATGCAGATACTGTTCAAGGTGCGCCTGCCGCTGGCTCTGCCTGTGATCATGGCGGGCATACGCATTTCCAGCGTTACTGCCGTAGGGCTGATGACAATCGCGGCTTATATCGGCGCAGGCGGCCTGGGCACACTGGTGATCAGCGGTATCCAGACCGATAATGCCAATATGATCCTGGCGGGCGCGATCCCTGCCTGCTGTCTGGCGCTTTTGATGGACTTTTTGATGAGCAAGGTCGAAACTGCGGTAACACCTGTCTCGCTGCGCCCTGCTTCGAAAAAAATGTCCAAGGAAAGCCTGGAACGCACCCGGCAGCACCATAAACGTATTCTGGCAGTTGCCGGCATGATCGTTATTATCAGCAGCGGTTATCTGCTGAGCCACGAGTTTTTAAATAAGCCTGATCTCCGCATCGGCTCCAAGGATGCGACGGAAAGCGTGATCGTCGGTAATATGCTGGCCGACCTGATCGAGGCCAAAACTGACCTCAAGGTCGAACGTAAGCTTGCTTTAGGCGGCACGATGATCGCTTTTGAAGCGCTGCGTTCGGGCGAGATCGACCTGTATCCTGAATATACGGGCACCGGCTACAGCACGATCTTAAAAAACAAGCTGAGGCCCGGTTTTACACCGGAGGAAATGTATCTGCTGGTTCAACAGCAGATGCGTGACACACATCAGATCGAGCTGCTGGAAAGCTTCGGGTTTAACAATACCTACGTTTTGGCGGTAACACAGGAGACCGCGGCTAAATATCATCTCAAGACGATGACCGATCTGACCCGAGTCAGTCATAATCTGCGTTTCGGCTGCTCGCCGGAATTTGCGGCCCGTGACGACGGTTTGCCGGGCATCGAAAAAACTTATGGTATGACCTTCAAATCGGTCAATAATTTCTCCGGTACGCTGATGTATACGGCGATCACGTCTGACAATGTCGATGTGATCACAGCTTTTTCGACAGACGGACTGCTGCAGAAATATGATTTGGTACTGCTGGAAGACGATAAAAATTTCTTCCCGCCCTATTATATGCTGCCTTTCGTCAACGGTAAAACCAACGCCGAGCATCCTGAGATCGCTCAGGCTTTGTCTGCGCTCAGCAGCGCCATTGATGACACAACGATGCAAAAGCTGAATTATGAAGTAGTTGAAAAGGGCCGCGACCGGGCAGAAGTAGCCCGCACCTTCCTTTTGGAGCGTGGTCTGGTAAAACCGGAAGATTTTAAAAACTAAAAATTTTTAGCGGCGCTTGCCCCCGTTGGCAGCGCCGTTAAGTTTTTCCTGGTACCGGAAGCCTGCTTTTATTTGATTGACAAGCTCTGCTATTATCTTTAAAATGGTTATACCAGCATTAATTAAGGAGTTTACCATGAGTGAGAACACTAAAAAATATATTCTGATCACCGCAGCTTTGATCGTTATCGGCGCGGCCCTGTACTTTTTTTACTGGATGCGCACGCCGCAATATACCTTCACCCAGATCCATGAGGCCGTGCAGCAGCATGACCTGAGCAAATTTGAAAAGCATGTCGACCTTAATTCACTGTATGCCCATGCGTATGACGATGTGGTTTATTACGCCTTCGGCGACCCAAAAGAGGCCAATCCCTTTTTACTGGGTATCGTCCAGAGCCTGAAAAGCGCCGTTGTGCCGATCATGACCGAACAGACCAGACATTATGTAGAAACAGGCACGCTGGAGGATCACAGCGAAGACAGCAGTGATCCAGACGCCACGGCCTCAGTGCCGGCGCCTGCCCCCAGCCCCAAAAATGAAGGCCAGCAGCTGGCCGAGCAGCTTAAAGACCGTACCGGCTTTGGCACGATGCGTTACGAGGGCGTGGAAAGCAGCGAGCAGGTGGGCAAAACTGCCGATGTGGCTGTGAAGCTGTATGATAAACAGCTGGAGCATAATTTTATCCTGCACGTCAAAATGTACGAACTGGACGACGGCAGCTGGCGCCTGACAGAGATCACCAACCTGAAAGAACTGCTGAAGGAACGTGAGCAGGCTACGGCGGCAAAGCTCCAGCAGCTTAACAGCAAGGTGCAGGCCGAACTGGATGCCGCCATTACTTCTGCGCCGGGAACGATCTCGATCGCTTCCAGCGGCGGCTGGTTCCCCTCTTACACTATGCAGGCTGCTTTTACCCTGCGCAATATCTCCGGTAAAACCATTACAGGCCTGCAGGGCTTTGTGGAAGTGTTGGATAACGACGGTATGCTGCTGCAGCGCTGCCGTTTCAACGAATATCTTACTTTGGCGCCTCAGGGCAGCATCAGCCTGAACAAGCTGTTCAGCCTCAACCAGTTCAAGCCTGAGACCGTGCGTTTGCTGCGCAGCGATCTGAAAACGGTCAAATGGCAGCCCGTTATCAGCAGCGTCAGCTTCGGCGACGGCAGTAAACTGCAGCTGCTGACGGAAATACCTAAAAACAAATAAAGCGCATAAAAAATAGACACGCCTGAGCGTGTCTATTTTTGTTTTCTTCAGTTCATATCATAGCTGATAATATCAGAAATAGTGTCGATAGGGATGAAATATTTAACGATGCCTGCCGACATGGGCGCAACTTCGCCCGGATTGTAGACGATATAAAAACCAAAATTCTGCAGATCGGAATCTACATAGAATTTTTCGTTACCAGTAATGGTAACTTTCTGGTAAGCAACTGCCGGATCTTTCATTTGTGCTTTCAATCTGTTATCGCCTTTTTGCTGAATGGCGATCAGCATTTCCAGGCGTTCTTTGTAAGCGTCGCCGGGAATGAACATATCGGCCAGAATATAGATCTTACCGGTTTTCGGATTAACGGTCAGCGTTGTGACCGACTGGTTATCGTGAGCGCCGCCGGTATAAGCGGAAGCGTGTTGTTCAAGCGATAACAGCTCGTCGCCGGCAGTATAGACCGTATAGTCGATGTCCAGTTTATACTTTTCATCAGCTTTAGTTTTGCCAAGCTCCTTCTGTTCTTTGTCAAAGCCGGCGTTTACCAGAAAGGCACTGCCTTTCACAAGCGCAAATCCTTCCTGCACCGGGTCAGAAGCACCGTTGGTAAAGTCCAGGTAGTTGTCTAAAGTTATTTTCTGACTGTCGCTGGGCAAATATTTATAGATCTCAGCTACAGTATTTTTTGTGGTCATTTGCGTCAGCAGCGTGTCCATCTTGGCGCCGCCGACAGAACCGGTAATGACAGGAGTAGCTGTCTTGACCTGTCCTTCGTTGATTTTTTTAGTTTTAACAGTCAGCCCTGCCGCAAAAGCCGATGCCGCAACGCTCAAAGTCAGCGCGGCAGCAATGCCTGCTGTAAGGAATTTTCTGGATATTTTCATAAAAGCACCTCCTAGTTTCTTTAATACAAGTATAGCATTTTGTATAATAAAGTCAACTATAGTAAAACTTTTTCAACATTTAGTATATTTTAAGCGATTTCAATTTTTACAAATGCTACTTTTAAAAACATTAGTTTAGCTCAAATATTTACCGTTGTTTTTACAACTGTCACGGCACAAAAAAATGCGACCTTCGGCTTGCTGCCAGGGTCGCATTTTATGATAAATTTTAAATTGAATGCAATTGGTGGAGATGAGGGGAGTCGAACCCCTGTCCGAAAATATTGCAATATGACTTTCTCCGAGCGCAGCCGTTATTTTAGCTTTCGCTTCCTTGACGCCCAGCGGCAGGCTTCGCGGTCGCTATCTCGATGAGCTTCCCCTGCCGGCCTCCGAGAATTGGCCTGCGGGTATCCCACTGTTTGCGTCTTTTCCGTTCCCATGGGAGGAGGATCGGAAAGACGTTAGCATTAAGCTGCTAAAGCGTAATCAGTTTTTGCGTTTACTTTAAACGTCCGCCGTTTAACGTGCTGACGGAACCACGGCTCGCTTATCATACCACACCTACCCCCGTCGAAACCAGTACATCCCCGGTTAAAGTATGGCCTGTAAGGCTCTAATTATTCTAACACAGGCGCCTGCTGCTTGCAAGCGCTGCCCTGTGAAGAATCTGCAACTTTTAGCGGTTTCGCTCCTTCATGGCGCGTTCCATTTCACGTTTGGCGTCTTTATTGGCCAGGTCCTGCCGTTTATCATACAGCTTTTTGCCTGTGGCCAGCGCCAGCTCCATTTTTACCAGCCCGTGGGTAAAATACATTTTCAAAGGCACCAAAGCGTAGCCTTTTTCCTTTACCTTGCCGATCAGGCGGCGTATTTCCTCGCGGTGCAGCAGCAACCTGCGGTTGCGAAGCGGGTCGTGATTGAAGCGGTTGCCCTGGTCATAAGGACTGATGTGCAGGTTATAGACATAGACCTCAGCCGTCTTGGTGATCTGGGCATAGCTGTCTTTCATATTGGCTTTGCCTGCCCGCAGTGATTTTACTTCGGTGCCTGTCAGCTCGATACCGGCTTCGTAGGTTTCATGGATCGTAAAATCATGCCGGGCTTTTCTGTTTTCCGCAATGATCTTGATTTTCTTTTCTGCCATTATTGTTCACCTGGTCATGATTATTTTTTCTTGCGGCCTTTTTTCCTGTTTTTGGCATGGTTAGCGTATTTATTACCGCCAATGCCGCCTTTGCCGCGTTTTTCCAGCGGCTTTTTGCGGGGGCTTTTTTTGCCCTGTTTTTTGCCGCCGCTTTTTTCGACCGCGCTGCGGGCCGAAGCATGGCTGCGCTGGCCTAAAAGCTGTGCTTTGATGCGGTCACGGGCAGCGTCGTTTTCGCCGGCCATGATAAAATCGATGTTCCTGTCGGCGATATTGACCTGTAAGACCTCGATCCGCACCGGGTCACCCAAACGGTAGACCTTGCGTGTATGCGAGCCTACAAGGGCATATCTGTCCTCGTAGAACTCATAATAATCGTCCATCAGGCTGGAAATATGCACCAGACCTTCGACGCCGTTTTCCAGCTCGATAAACATTCCGAAAGCTGTGACGCCGGAAATAACGCCGTCGAACTCTTCGCCGATATGACCGCCCATATATTCCGCCTTTTTCAGGTCAACGGTAGCCCGCTCTGCTTCTGCGGCCGCCCGTTCGCGGATCGAGGCATGCTCGGCGATCGCATCCAGGTTCAGCTCCAGTTTTTCGCTTTTCCCGGCGTTCATCGTCGGGTCGCTGATCCAGGCATGCAGCAGGCGGTGGACGATCAGATCAGGATAGCGTCTGATTGGCGAGGTGAAATGGGTATAATATTCTGCCGCCAGGCCAAAGTGACCGATATTCTCGGTCTGATAAACAGCCTGTTTCAGCGAGCGCAGGGCCACGGTAGCCGCCAGGCGTTCTTCCGGCTTGCCGGACATTGCTGCCAGGGCCTTCTGCACTTCGATCGGCTTGGTTTCTTCGCTGACCTTCAGCTTGACATTAAAGTTAGCCAGAAGCTTGGCTAAATCTTTCATTTTTTCTTCGTTGGGCAGATCGTGGACCCGGTAGATAAAGGGCCACTTTTGATTGAACATATGGCGCGCCACGGTCTCGTTGGCGGCCAGCATAAATTCTTCGATCACAGACTCGGCAATACTGCGGACACGCTGCACGATTTCCACAGGCCGGCCCTGTTCATCTAAAATGACCTTCTGTTCCGGCAGGTCAAAGTCGATAGCGCCGCGCGTGGTACGTTTTTTGCGCAGCACCAGGCACAGCTCCTCCATCAGTTTCAGCATCGGTACTACGTCTTCATATTTCTGCGTCAGTTCCGCATCGCCATTGACGAGTATCTCACGCACGATACGGTAGCTGATACGGTGCCGAACGTGGATGACGGACGGGAATATCTCGTAGCTCAGAATGCGCCCCTTACGGTCGATCCGCATCTCACAGGACATGGTCAGCCGGTCTTCACCGGCATTAAGACTGCAGATACCGTTGGATAAGCGTTCCGGCAGCATCGGCAGCACCCTGTCTACCAGATAGACGCTGGTGCCGCGCTCACGGGCTTCTTTATCCAGAATAGCGTTTTCTTTGACATAATAGCTGACATCGGCGATATGTACGCCCAGTAAAAATTCGTCTTTACCAAGCTGCTTCACATAGACGGCATCGTCCAGATCCTTGGCGTCATCGCCGTCGACAGTCACGATCGGCAGCTCGCGCAGGTCGCGCCTGCCTGCCAGTTCGCTTTGCTTGATGCTTTTCGGCACCCGCTTCGAGGCTTCAAGGACCTGCGGCGGGAATTCCAGCGGCAGGTCGTTCTGCTTGATGATCGAAAGGATCTCCAGCCCCACGTCGCCCACATTGCCCAGGATCTCAATGACCTTACCTTCGGCATTGCGGCGTTCTACCGGCCATTGGGTGATTTCTGCCACGACCTTCTGATTGGTCTTGGCGCCGCCGAAATGACGTTTCATGATATAAATGTCCTGCCCGATCCGTTTGTCGTCAGGCGTGACAAAGCCAAAATCGCCGCTTTGATGAAAAATACCGACGATCTTGTTGTTGGCATGGGTGATGATACGAATGATCTCACCCTCCGGCTTCTTGCCGCCGCTGGAGCTTTCCACACGTGCCATGACGCGGTCGTTGTTCATGGCGCCGCCCAAAGCACGGGGCGGAATGAAGACATCGGGGCGCTCGCCCTTGTTGTCAGGGATCACGAAGCCAAAGCCCTTGCTGGTGAGCTGAAAACGCCCGACTACCAGACCCATTTTTTCAGGCAGTCCATAGGTACCGAAGCGGGTCTTGATAATATCGCCGTTTTCTTCCAGTTCCAGCAGGTCCTTCCAGAAGTGATCAAGATTGCCCGTAACGGGGATCGTTTCGATCAGTTCTTCCGCTGTCTGCGGCGCATACGAGCTGCCCCGCATAAAATCTAATATTGTTGTTTTACTGCTTTTCGCTTGCATTGTTGTCCTCCAGCATCATTTTAGCTACTGCTTCAGCAGCTACGATGCCGTCTTTCGTAATTATTTGGCCCTGCATTTCTACCAGGCGGCCTTTTTGTTTCAAACGCCGGCCCACGCATTTTACCGTTTCACCGATCATGACCGGCTGGCGGTAACGCAGTTCCATTTTTGCCGTATAGGCAGGTTTTCCTTCAGTTGTAAACAGATAATGGCCCATGATCTCGTCCAGCAAGACGCTGATCAGCCCGCCATGCATTCTGCCGTCATAGCTTTGATGTTCTTTTTGCGGCGTAAAATAAGCTACGCACGCTTCGGCATCCATCGTAAATTCCATTTTTAAACCAATAGGGTTATCTTTGCCGCAGGCAAAGCACCAGGTATATTCTTTTTCCTGCATTTTCTTACTCCATTAAAAATTCATAAATTTTTGCAAAAACATCGTCCCGTTCATTATCCAGGGTCAGGATATGGCCGGAATGATGATACCAGACAAGTTTTTTGACAGCCGTGCCCAGATGGTCGTAAATATATTGAGCGCTGGCAGGTTTTACCGTATGCTCTACTTTAGACTGCATCACCAGGCAGGGTATTTTGATGGCCTTTAAATACTTCTTTTTGCATAGATCGACCAGCTCAAAAAGGCTGCTCAGCGGTTTGACCGGCATCAAGTGGTAACAGACGCTGTAGCTTGCCGGCACCTGATACTGGCGCTGCCGCTTTTTCAGGTAACGGATAAAAAAGCGCAGCAGCGGCAGATAAGGTGCGCGCCTGTCACAGACATAGATTGGCGCGGCCAGGATTGCGGCTTTACTGACCGGCAGTTCAGCCGCCGCCTTGATCGTCAGCAGTCCGCCCATGGACAGCCCGACTATCGCAACGCTGTCGCAAATTTCCCACAGCCGCTGCACACCGTCCTCTACAGCCTGATACCAGTCCTGCCATTTCGTCTCGTTCAGCTCCTGCGGCGTAGTGCCGTGTCCTGCCAAACGCACGCCCAGCACCGTCAGTCCCTGCAGCCGGAGATATTCGCCCAGCAGGCGCATCTCACCCGGAGCCCCTGTATAGCCATGTACCAGGACTACGCCCTGTTTACTGCCCTGAAAGAAAAATTCTTCATTACCGCTGAATGACTGCACTGTCTTACGCTCCTAATCTTACTTATACTATAATATTATATCACACTGATATGTGTTTTCACTAGGCTTCAAAATACCATCGCCAGTTTTGCCGACTTCGTCGGAATAGGTAATCCACAACGCTCCTTATTCAGTCGCGTCTTTTGGATAGTTTGCCGTCACGTTTATTCACTTCGTGACTAAACGGCGCTCACTAAAAAAATCCCACATCCGAAGATGTGGGATTTTACAAACAACTTACAATTCTTATTTAAAGAAGCCCAGGAGGATACCGCCATGAGCAGCCAGAACCGGTGCAAATACCAGGGAAACGATCGTCATCAATTTGATGAGGATGTTCATTGCCGGGCCGGAAGTATCTTTAAACGGATCGCCTACGGTGTCGCCGGTAACAGCTGCTTTATGAGCTTCGCTGCCTTTACCGCCATGAACGCCGGATTCGATGTATTTTTTAGCATTATCCCAGGCGCCGCCTGCGTTAGCCATCAAAATAGCTACCAGTACGCCGGCTGCCAAAGAGCCGCCGATCATGCCGCCCAATGCTTCGGTACCAAAAAGGAAACCGATCAGCAGCGGAGCAACGATTGCCAGCACGCCGGGCAGAACCATTTCGTGCAGGGCAGCAGCAGTAGAAATATCTACGCATTTACGATAGTCAGCTTTGCCTTTGCCTTCCAGCAAGCCGGGGATCTCACGGAATTGACGACGAACTTCTTCGATCATTTCATAAGCGGCTTTACCAACAGATTCCATGGTCATAGCGCCGAAAACGAACGGCAGAGTTGCGCCGATGAAGAGACCTACCAGAGTTACAGGGTTCAGCAGGTCGATATTAGTGAGGTTAACGGTGTGCGCATAAGCAGAGAACAGAGCCAGTGCGGTAAGCGCAGCGGAACCGATAGCAAAACCTTTACCGATAGCAGCAGTAGTGTTGCCAACGGAGTCAAGTTTATCAGTGATCTCACGAACTTCAGGAGGAAGCTCGGACATTTCAGCAATACCGCCGGCATTGTCGGCGATTGGGCCGTAAGCGTCAACAGCAACGGTCAAGCCGGTAGTGGAGAGCATGCCTACAGCAGCCAGAGAGATACCGAACAGGCCCATGCCGCCGTTAGTAGCGCCGCCCATAACAAAGAAGGATACGATTACACCGATGCAGATGAAAAGCATAGGCCAGAAAGTAGAATACATACCTACTGCCAAACCGGCAATAATAGTAGTTGCCGGACCGGTTTCGGATTGCTGAGCGATTTTCTTGACGCTGCCGTAATCAGCAGAGGTATAGATCTCGGTGATCTTGCCGATGATCATACCAACCAGAAGACCGGCTGCGATAGCCCAGAAAGCACTCAAAGAACCGAACAGATTGCTGGAGAGATAAGCGGCAGCAGCGATAACGATAGCACCGCCGATGTAAGTACCGCTGTTCAAAGCAGCCTGCGGGTTTTGAGATTTGCTGGAACGGGCAAACATAACGCCGATGATAGAAGCAAGGATACCTGCAACAGCCAGCATGAAAACAAATTCTACGCCTTCGCCGCCGGGATATGCCACAGCGCCCAGAGTCAGAGCGGAGATGATCGCGCCTACATAGGACTCGAACAAGTCAGCGCCCATACCGGCAACGTCGCCTACGTTATCGCCTACGTTATCAGCGATAGTAGCAGGGTTACGCGGATCGTCTTCCGGGATACCGGCTTCAACTTTACCAACAAGGTCAGCGCCAACGTCAGCAGCTTTGGTATAAATACCGCCGCCAACACGGGCAAACAAAGCGATCGAGCTTGCGCCCAGACCAAAACCGGTAACGATATCGATGTTACGGTCAAAAACAAAATAAGCTACGGAAAGGCCGGCAATACCAAGGCCTACAACGCCGAGACCCATTACAGCACCGCCGGAGAAGGCGATTTTCAGAGCTTCGCTCATGCCGTGACGGGCAGCTTCAGCCGTACGGACGTTAGCTTTAGTAGCTACGGTCATGCCCAGGTAACCTGCGCAGATGGAGAAAACAGCACCGCCGATAAAGCAGAGTGCAGTGCTTACGGATAAGAATGTAGCGATAATTGCAGCAACAACAACGATGAAGACAGCAAGATATTTGTATTCTCTGTACAAGAATGCCATTGCGCCTTCATGGATATAGCCAGCGATCTCCTTCATACGGGCAGTACCGGCATTAGCAGCGCTGATAGCGTTGCTGAGCATTACTGCCACGCCGAGGGCAACAAGACCGACGACTACAGATAAAATTAAATAAGTACTCAAAACATTGATCCCCTTTCTGTTTCTTTTGAGTTTTTAAAAATTAAGAACGCAAAGCGTTCTTTTTAACCAAATTAACCGTTGATTTTTGCCAGAGCAAGCGTAATGATACCAAAAGCAGCACCCAAACCAATCGTAACTTTAGCCATTAAAGTATCAACATCATTACCCTTGCCGAAGAAGGCGCCACCACCGCCTCCGCCGAACGCATCTGACAAGCCTGAGCCCTTCCCGGACTGCATTAACACAGACGCTATCAAGGCGATACAGACGATTACGTCTAATACCATTAAGACAGTTGCAATCACAAAGCTTACCTCCTCTTTTACTTAGTACCTAACTATTCTATCATAATGTCATACAGCTTACAACGGTAAAATATAAAAAATTGTACAAAATTTACCAAAAAACAGGGCAAATACACGTCCGGTATCTGCCCTGCTCCAAAATAGCCGTTCTGCCGGTTATTTATTGATATTGTAGAATACAGCCTTGCCTTTATATTTAGCAGCGCCGCCCAGGTCTTCCTCGATGCGGAGCAGCTGGTTATATTTGGCAACGCGGTCGGTACGCGCCGGCGCGCCGGTCTTGATCTGTCCGGCATTGACAGCAACGGCGATATCGGCCAGAGTAGTATCCTCGGTCTCACCGCTGCGGTGCGAAATGATGCAGGTATAGCCTGCGCGTTTCGCAGTTTCAATAGCGTTGAAGGTCTCGGTCAAAGTACCGATCTGATTGACTTTGATCAAAATAGCGTTGGCGGTAGCGTTTTTGATACCTTCAAGCAGGCGCTGCTCGTTAGTAACGAACAGGTCGTCGCCCACCAGCTGCACTTTGTCACCCAGTTTCTTCGTCAGCGCTTTCCAGCCCTTCCAGTCATCTTCTGCCAGGCCGTCTTCGATCGAAACGATAGGATATTTTGCGCACAAAGCAGCCAGATAATCAACCATTTGGTTGGAGGTTTTGACTAAACCTTCGCCTTCCATCTGGTATTTGCCGTCTTTATAAAATTCGCTGGCGGCTACGTCCAAAGCGATCATAATATCTTCGCCCGGCTTGTAGCCTGCTTTTTTGACAGCTTCCAAAATAACTTCGATAGCTTCTTCATTGGATTTCAAGTTCGGTGCAAAGCCGCCTTCGTCGCCCAGACCGGTCCCCAGTCCTTTAGCGTTCAGCAGTGCTTTCAAGCCATGATAGATCTCAGCGTTCATCCGCAGCGCCTCGCTGAAGCTTGCAGCGCCGACAGGCATGATCATAAATTCCTGGATATCGACATTATTGTCAGCATGCTGACCGCCGTTCAGGATATTCATCATCGGCACCGGCAGCTCCTGCGCCACAACGCCGCCCAGGTACAGATACAGCGGCAGGCCTACAGAAGCAGCAGCGGCTTTGGCAACAGCCATGGAAACGCCCAAAATAGCATTGGCGCCTAATTTACCTTTATTCGGGGTCCCATCCAGACGGATCAGCATCTCATCGACTTCTACCTGACGGGTCGCTTCCAGGCCGATCAAAGCTTCGGCGATAACATCGTTGACATTATCGACAGCTTTGGTGACGCCTTTGCCCAGATAACGGGTTTTGTCACCGTCACGCAGTTCTACCGCTTCATGCACACCGGTAGACGCCCCGGAAGGAACAGCTGCGCGGCCGATAGAACCGTCTTCCAGACAAACCTCGACTTCGACAGTCGGATTGCCGCGGGAATCCAAAATCTCTCTTGCATATACTTCAGTAATCATTGCCACTCTAACTTCACCTCATCATTTATTTTTATCTGTTAACAGACTTTTCCCTGTCATCGCAGCAGGCTGCCTGATCTGCAGCAGCTCCAGCAGCGTCGGCGCAATATCCGCCAAAATGCCTTCGCGCAGCGTGTGCTTTGCCTTGCTGACTACTAAAAACGGCACCTGGTTCGTCGTATGGGCCGTATAAGGCTGCCCCGTCGTTTCATCCAGCATCTTCTCCAGATTGCCGTGGTCAGCCGTAATACAGGCCGTTCCCTGCAGCGCCAGTATTTTTTCAATAATGCGGCCAACGCAGGTATCGACGGTTTCCATGGCTTTGACAGCAGCCTGCAGCACACCTGTATGCCCTACCATATCGGGATTGGCAAAATTCAGGATCACTACGTCATACTTATCTGCGTCCAGCAGTTCCAGCAGCTTGTCCGTCACCAGCTCCGCACTCATTTGCGGCTGCAGATCATAGGTTGCCACCTTAGGCGAAGGGATCAGGACCCGATCCTCACTGGCGTTAGGTTCTTCCTCGCCGCCGTTAAAGAAAAAGGTCACATGAGCATATTTTTCAGTTTCGGCGATCCGCAGCTGCTTAAGCTGCCGGCCAGCCAGCACCTTGCCCAGAGTATCCGCCAAAGCTTCCGGCGCAAAAGCCACCGGCGCTTTGATAGTTTCATCATACTGAGTCATACAGACAAACTTTACCGGGCGTGCCGTCTGCGGCCGTGCAAAATGAGGAAAATCCTCATCTACAAAAGCCCTGGTCAGCTGTCTGGCCCTGTCGGGACGGAAATTGAAAAAGATCATCCCGTCACCGGCTTTGACGCAGGCTTCTGCTTCAGGCGCGGTTATGAACGGCACTACGAATTCATCTGTAACACCCGCTGCGTAAGACGCACGCACGCCGCTGACAGCGTCGGTGCAGACAGCGCCTTCATGGCTCACCATAGCGTCATAGGCTTTCTGCACACGTTCCCAGCGTTTATCACGATCCATAGCATAGTAACGTCCTGCCACAGTTGCTATCTTGCCTACGCCAAGCCGCTGCAGCTCCGCTTCCAGCTCTGCCAGATAGCCATCGGCAGTCTGCGGGCCCACGTCACGCCCATCTAAAAAAGCATGGACATAGACCTTAGTCAGGCCCTGCCGTTTGGCCATTGCCAGCAGTGCGAACAAATGCCTGATATGGCTGTGCACACCGCCATCTGAAACAAGCCCCAGCAGATGCAGCGCGCTGTCGTCAGCTTTCACGGCCTGCATCGTTCTGCTTAAAACGTCATTTTCAAAAAAATCGCCGTCTTTGATAGCTTTAGTGATCCTTGTCAGTTCCTGATAAACGATGCGTCCGGCGCCGATATTCAGGTGACCGACCTCAGAATTGCCCATCTGCCCGTCCGGCAGGCCCACGGCTTCGCCTGAGCAGGATAACCGCGTATGCGGATATTGGTCAAACAAAGCATCCAGATTAGGTGTTCTTGCCAAAGCAGCTGCGTTATACTGCCCTGCCGGGGCAATACCCCAGCCATCTAAGATCATCAGTAAGAGCGGCTGTTTTGCCATTTCCGCCACCCCTTATATACTGCGCGCGATAGCCGAAAATGCCTGCGCATCCAGGCTCGCTCCGCCCACAAGTACTCCGTCGATACCACTGATAGCGAAATCGGCGGCATTTTTAGCATTGACGCTGCCGCCATATAAGATACGTACCTTACGCGCGATCTCGGCCGAGAATAATTTTTCCAGCCTGGTCCTGATCAGCTGGCAGACCTCCTGCGCATCTTTGGCAGTTGCTGCCTGGCCGCTGCCGATTGCCCACAAGGGTTCATAAGCGACTACCAGGACCTCTGCTTCCTCAGGCGTGATTCCCTTGAGCGCACTTTTCAGCTGCATGCTGATCTTGCGCGAGGTCTTGCCTTCGGCACGTTCCTGGGCATTTTCGCCCACACACAGCATCGGTTTCAAACCATTACGATAAGCGGCGCGCATTTTTTTAGCAATAGCCACTTCATTATCACCAAACATGGTGCGGCGTTCAGAATGACCAACTAAAACATATTCGGCACAGATGTCGGCGATCATTTTACCGGAAACAGCCCCGGTATATGCTCCTTCATCTTCCCAGTGCAGATCTTGAGCACCATAGCCTACATGCTTGCCGTCAATAGCCTCAGCCACGCTTTCCAGCGCTGTAAACGGCGGGAAAACGACAACTTCATTCAAAGTCCCGTTAGTATCGCTAACGATATCTTCAGCCAGTTCCACAGCTTCGTTCACATTTTTATGCATTTTCCAGTTGCCGGCCACGATTTTGCGGCGGACATCGTCCAAAGCCGCAACACCCGGCAGGACTTTGCCTTCCAGATATTCCAGCGAAGCGCCGCCGCCGGTGGAAATATGGGTGATTTTTTTAGCCAGCCCCAGCTTTTCAATAGCAGCTACCGAATCGCCGCCGCCTACAATACTCACGGCACGGCTTTTGGCAACGGCCTGTGCAACGGCTTCGGTGCCTTTACAGAAAGCATCCATTTCAAAAACGCCCATCGGGCCGTTCCATACAATCATTTTAGCGTCCTGCAGCGCGTCCTGATATAACGCGCTGGTCGCAGGGCCAATATCCAGGGCCATATAATTTTGGTCAAGCTTCGCTACTTTTTCAACTTTATGAGCGGCATCGGCAGCAAAAGCCTCCGCCATGACCAGATCTACCGGTAAAAGCAATTTTACTTTACGTGCTTTAGCCTTTGCCAGCAGTTCTTTTGCTAAAACGATCTTATCTGCTTCGACTAAAGACTTGCCCATTTTATGGCCTTGCGCAGCTAAAAAAGTATTGGCCATACCGCCGCCGATCAGCAGTGCGTCGACCTTCTCCAGCAGATTTTCGATCACGCCGATCTTATCGGAAACTTTAGCGCCCCCGATGATCGCCACAAAGGGATGCAGCGGATTTTCCACAGCCTGACCGACAAAACGGATCTCTTTTTCCAGCAAAAAGCCTGCTGCCGAGGGCAGAAAATGCGTAACACCTTCTACCGAGGCATGCGCGCGGTGTGAAACACCGAAACCGTCATTGACATATAAATCTGCCAGCGCAGCCAGTTTTTCAGCAAAATCCATATCGTTCTGCTCTTCTTCCTTATGGAAGCGCAGATTCTCCAGCAGTAAAACCTTGCCGGGTTTAAGCTTCTGTACTGCTTTTTCGGCCTCTGCGCCAATGCAGTCGCCGGCAAAAGCCACAGATACGTTCAGCAGCTTCGCTAAATGCTTGGCCACCGGCGCCAGGCTGTATTTGATATTCACTTGTCCTTTTGGACGCCCTAAATGCGCCATCAAAATAACCGCAGCTTTATGCTCCAGCAGATATTTAACCGTTTCCAGGGAAGCACGGATCCTGGTATCGTCAGTGATCTTGCCGTTTTCGTCCATCGGCACATTATAATCGACGCGTACCAGTACTTTTTGCCCGGCAACGTCTAAATCACGCAGGTTCTTTTTATCCATTAGAATGACATACTCCTTTATTACAGGCCTTGTTTAGCAATGTAAGCGGCAAGATCTACCACACGGTTGGAATAACCCCATTCGTTGTCATACCAGCTGACAACTTTAGCCATTCTTTTACCGACCATCATCGTAGACAGGCCGTCAACGATAGAGCTCAGCGGGCAGCCGTTGTAATCTCTGGAAACAAGCGGCAGCTCATTGTAACCCATAATGCCTTTTAATTCACCTTCAGCAGCTTTTTTCAAAGCAGCGTTGATCTCTTCGGCAGTAGTGTCTTTTTCTAAAACAACCGTCAGGTCAGTAATGGAAACATTCGGTGTCGGTACACGCATAGCGAAACCGTTCAATTTGCCTTTGACTTCCGGCAGTACCAGCGAAACTGCTTTAGCTGCGCCGGTAGTGGTAGGAATAATAGACATGGCGGCAGCACGGGCGCGGCGCAGATCCTTATGTGGCAGATCAAGGATCTTCTGATCATTGGTATAAGAATGGACTGTAGTCATCAAGCCGCTTTCGATACCGAAGTTTTCCAGCAGTACTTTCGTGAACGGCGCCAGACAGTTCGTAGTGCAGGAAGCATTGGAAATGATATGATGCTCGGCAGCGTTATATTTTTTCTCATTAACGCCCATAACGATAGTGATATCCTCACCTTTGGCAGGTGCGGAAATAATGACTTTTTTAGCGCCGGCGGTCAAATGGGCCTTTGCTTTTTCACCTTCAGTAAAACGTCCGGTAGACTCAACTACGATCTCTACGCCCAATTCACCCCACGGCAGTTTAGCCGGGTCGGTTTGCGCGATAACTTTAATTTTTTTGCCGTCAACAACGATATTATCGCCATCAACAGTTACTTCATGCGGAAAAGTGCCATGTACAGAATCATATTTCAAAAGATGAGCCAAAGTTGCAGCGTCAGTCAAATCATTAACAGCAACCACTTCTACCTCAGGATTAGTAAAAGCAACACGGAAAACCTCGCGGCCGATGCGGCCAAAACCATTGATACCAATTTTTGTCATAATAAAACTCCTCCTTGTTATGCTTTAAGCAAATTATATGTTTGCACTAATGTGCCTTGTAACCTTAATCATTTTCCAGCATCTTCACTATATCGTGAGCCGCTGCTTCGTCAGTGATCAATATATCCTGACGGGAAGCCCTGATGACCGACAAAATGGCCGCTGCTTTAGACCGTCCTCCGGCTACGCCGATAACGGTGCCGATCTTAGGCAGATCCTGCAGCATCAGGCCGGCATTATTAGTCATATAGATTTGCCTGCCATCTAAAGCGCAGTACTGACCAAAGGCTTCGCCTACAGCGCCGTCATCCAGCAGCTTTTTGATAAACTCCGGAGGCAGCCTGCGGTGCCGGGCCATTACCGAAGCCTGTCCTACGCCATGCACCAGGATATCGGCCCGTTTGATGATATCGACAACGGCTTTGACCCCAATATCCTCTGCCAGGATACTGTTCAAAATTTCTTCACTGACACTGTCAGGAACATACAGCTGCCTGTAGGAAGCTCCCAGCCGCTGCGCTAAAACCGTGGCTATCGTATTCGCCTGCAGTTCGACATTGTCACCCAGCCCCCCCCGGGCAGGCACAACAACTGTTTTAGGCTCATTGCCGCTCACATTGGCAGCCAAAGCAGCCATCGTTGTCCCGCCGCTGACGGCAACGATGTGTTCCTTACCGTCATTCAGCAGATTTCCAAGTATCCGCGCTGCCGAACGGCCAATTTCACGCTTAACTACCTCTTCCTGATCGGAATCTCCGGGAATGATAACAACACGGCCAATATCCAACCGGTCACACAAAAACTGTTCCAAAGAATTCAGATCCTGCAGTTTGCGCACATAATCAGCCAGTTCTTTCAGAATATCAGCACCTTCTTCTGTCACCGACATTCCGGCAGAAGAAAACGCCAGTAAACCACCGTTTTTCAGAAAATCCACCTGCGCCCGCAATACTCTTTCGCTCAAGCCCAGTCTGGCCGCTAAAGCCCTGCGTCCTATCGGATGCTCATGGCTCACCTGCCGCAGGATCTGGTATCTCTGAACTAAAAGATTCGTAAGCTCGGGAACGATTTTCTTCTGTAAATTAATAATACTGTCCATAGTGATCTCCCAGCATATTTTGTCCCTCGTGGTCCATTTTAAGTCCCACTAGCTCTAAAAATAAATTTTCAGAAATCTTCATTTAGTCTATTGTAGCACAAGGCATAAAAGAAAAAAAGTGCTATCGTGTTAAAAATAGCAACAAATCATAATTTATTTGTTAAATCATGCTCTAAAAGTAAAAAGCCGAAGAAACTTCTTCGGCTTCAAAACAACATATTTTTAACGGTAACTTACATTTTCAGGATACAGATCATGCATCATCAACCGCTTTTTAGCTGCTGCTTCCCATTCTGTTCCCGGCTTGCCATAGTTGGCATAAGGATCGATCGCCAGACCACCGCGCGGAGTAAATTTGCCCCATACCTCTATGTATTTAGGCTCCATCAGTCTGATGAGGTCTTTCATAATGATATTCACACAATCCTCATGGAAATCACCATGATTGCGGAAGCTGAACAAATACAGCTTTAACGACTTACTCTCAACCAGTTTCTGATCCGGCACATAAGAGATATAGATCGTAGCAAAATCAGGCTGTCCCGTCATCGGGCACAGGCTCGTAAATTCCGGGCAGTTAAATTTAACAAAATAGTCATTGCCTGGATGCTTATTCATAAAAGCTTCCAGTACTTCCGGCGCATAGTCTGTAGGATAATTGGTTTTATTCCCTAACAGGCTCACACCTGTCAATTCTTTTTGGTCTCTTCCCGAAGTCATAAATCCTCCTTATTTCTTTGCTGAAGCAAAATTAAATATTTCGCAGCGTTCCAAAGCCGTTACCAGTACCATACCAACGATACCGGAAATAAACTGACCTACCAGAACAGTAGAAGCCAGCAGCCAATACGGCAGATCCAGCAATACGGAAAGCCAGACCGGCACACCCAGCCCCGGCACTAAAGTAATAGCCAGCATAACTGCCCAATTACCTAAATTATGGCGTTTAGCATAAACGATCACCAAACTGGTCAGAATGCCGACTAAGCCTCCGCCCAGCATATCCAAAGGTCCCAAACCACCCATCAGAGTATTAGCCAGTACATTTACTACGCCAAAGGGAATTACCAGAAACGGAAAAATAGCGCTGAGGCCATATAAAGCCGTGGCAATCCGTACCTGATACTGCCCAAAAGCAAAACTTTGCGTACACATCATCACTGCCAGATATAAAGCCATACATAAGGCGGAAATAGTCAATTTTTGTGTTTTAGTAAGATTTTTCATAAAGCTGATGCTCCTTTCTTGCCAGTGACCAAGAACGGAACTACATAAAAAAGGACGAAAATAAAAATTTTCGTCCCATCCATGTTAAAACAGTTCTGCCTGAAGCAGAACACCCGTAGTTTTATTTTGAGACAGGATGGTCACGAACTGTCTGTTATTTGATTACTTACGCATTATAACAAAGTTCCGGCAGTTTTGCAAGTGCCGGAACTGTCTGCAACCAGAAAATCTTAATTAGTAACAACCTGTATTTCAATACCATGCGGTACATTAGAAGTCATAACCTCTTCTAAGTTCTCCTGAGTAGCTTGTAAGTCAACATTCTCCCTAACTTCAACTTCAAAATCAGTTCCTGCAGGATAGTCAATATTGCTGCCTTTCATAAACAATCCACCAACCAAGCTTACTGCAGCAGCAACTGCAACTGCTCCCCCATCAGTATTGCCCATACCTATTATACCCTTTTTTAAAGGTACAGCGATATTATTCACGGTTTTAATTTCTTTACCGGCAATTTTTAAAACGCCTTTTCTGCCAAACCCACCAGCTTTCTGCGCTTCATAAACATATGCCTTGCCAAGTGTATCTTTAGGTATTACAACAACACCATTAACAATCAAATTATCAATGATTTTTATATCAACCTCCTGATTTTTCTTATGCGTTTTAGAATTTGCAGCATTCACTAACTCAACCTTGAGTTTAGTTCCTTTCGGAATATAAACATGTCCTGGCAAGACACCATCGATCGTAGATCCCGAAATCTTCTGCCTTTCCTCCTCTTTAATTTTAGCCAATCTTTCTTTCATTGTAAGATTATCTTCCACAACTACTTCATCATCGGCAAAAGGATCATAGGCATTCATGTTACTTCTTGTTATTTCTTGCGCTGCAACGACATTCAAAAACATTGTATTACATAACATCGAGGTGCAGATCATTAAAACGGCACTACTTTTCTTCCAATTCATCATATCAAACTCCCTTCATGGTCATTATATTAAGTCATCAAATACGTAAAGTCAATTGCAAAAATATATACACCTATGTAGCGACGTTCTACCTAGAACACCGGCGGTCAGAGGATGTTATCTCGCTGCGCAATACTTCTGCTACAAGAGCTTTCTATCACACGCGCATGCTCCTCTTCGTCGCCTGCTATGTGAAAGCTCTCTGTCTCGGTCGTTCACTTCTCTTCGCTCGTGAGCCGACCAGCGATTCGCTTTTCCCAGGTTCCCTGGTCGGTTAAAAGTCACCACATAGCAAAAAGACCTATACCAAATGGTATAGGTCTTTTTGCTAACCGGCAACTTTCTATCCTCCCAGGCCGCTTCCAGCCAAGTACTTTCGACGTTTAAGGGCTTA
>NZ_CATWDQ010000019.1:0-41129 GCF_958349595.1 uncultured Phascolarctobacterium sp.
TGAGATGCGGTTGCGTCCCAGGGCGATAAGCTCGGCGAGTGCTGCCGCAGTCAGCGGCGGTGTTGATGATGTTTGCATTTGCATAGTAGTGATGCTCCTTTTTGATTTGATCGGCAAGGGGGTGAAACCCTCACGCTATATATAGGGCAGCGAGAGGCTTAAAAGTTTACATCGTTTTAAAAAAAATTTTTGTAGGGTGGTTTGAACTGGGTAAGCCGACTTCGTCGGGATAGGAAATCCACGCCGCTCCTTATGCAGTCGCGTCTTTTGGATAAGCTCGCAGGAGATCTGCCCGCTTCGCTGGCGCTCATAGGCAGCTTATGCTCGGCTTAATAGTTTACATCGGCTCGAAAAAATTTTTGTAGGTGGTTTTTAACAGCAGCTCATAACATTTTAGTGATATTTGTGAATAGTATGTGAAAACTTATTTTGGCATGTAAACTTTTCCGGTGTTCGCTGCCCTATATATAGTGACAGTATTCAGTACTGAATTTGTTAGCAGGGTTTTTAAGACTTATAGGGTTTTACTGCTTAGGACTTTGACCTTGAATCTGACAAAGAAATACTTACAGCAAAGTAAAGTAATACTTATTTAGTAAGTACTGAATACTGCCATAAACATTTGCACGACGAAAGGATGATCATGATGAACGAGATCGTTACATCAACAGAAAAAATGGAGGAGAAGCGTATGAGCCTGGGGCTGCAAAGCAGATTGTTGTATCTGCTTTTGAAATGCCCTTTGCTGCAGCAGGGTCAGGGATGTGCCTGTAAGGAGGCGTCGGCCCCAAACGGAAGGCTGGCAGGGAGGCCGCGGCGCGTGCACGCAGACGATGAGGAGGTTATTTTGCAGGTGACGGTGCCGTATGCCCTGCGGCGTGCGGCAAGAGCGGCGCATTTGGATTGCAGCGCTTTGACGCGTAAGGCTTTGACCAAACAATTAAAAAAAGCTGCCCGCGATTGAGCAGCTTTGATGTGATCGAGAATGACTGGCTGGCCGCGCCTGAGGTTGAGGCAGAGGCTGTGAGCCAGTGTTGTGTATGCGCCGAGCCGATCTGCAGCGGCGACAGCTACTGGGAGACGGCGGGCGGCGATATTTGCTGTGAGTGTATGGAAAATATGACGGCAGCGGCTTTTTTGACGGACGTATGCTGTGAGCGTGAAAATATAGCTAAAAGAGACTGAGGAGTGTAGATTTGGAGATACAGGAATTGAAGCGTGATTTGGAAACATTTTTTACTGACGGTGAGAACGGTTACGGTCTTTATTCGACTGAAAGGCTGCTGATACTGGCGCAGCAGGGGGATGAGAAGGCTAAATTGCAGATACTGTTCAATTTTAAGGGGCTGATTTATAAGAGTCTGGTCAATAACAGTTATTATCTGCAGCTTAGCGCCGGTGATATTTTGCAGAATTTGAGCGAGGTGCTGCTGCAGGAGATGGCAGTGTGGAAGCCGAAGGCTGCGGCCGCGTTTGGCAATCATATCAAGTATTGCCTGCGGACAGCGATCTGGAGTGAGATCAGGCGGATAAAGAGGCATGATTATAAAGAGTTGTCGTACGACGCTGAGGCTGAAGGCGGTATTTCTCAGGCCGAGCAGCAGCTGGATACTTTGATATACAAACGGTTTGGCTATAACGAGAAGCAGGCGACGCTGCGGTTTGCAGTAAAAGACCTGTTGGATTGTCTGACCAAAAAGCAGCGGTATGTGCTGCAGGCTGAGTTGTTTGAGGATAAGGACGGAACAGAGATCGCACGGCTGCTGCATATCAAAAAGTCGGCGGTCAGCAGGATCAGGGCCCGGGCGATCAGGCATCTGCAGAAGATATTGATGGCGGGTATACAGGGTGGTGAGCTGTTGTGCTGAAACCGTATCAGACGATAGGCAGGGCGCTGGCGTTGTTTAAGGCGGCGGGCCTTGCGGTGCCGGCGTATGGAGAGGAGGAAAAACGGCGGCTTTTGGATGCCTGGGTGCAGCGTTACGGGGCGCTGGACAGTGAGCTGTTTTTGAAGTGCAGTGAGCGGCTGGCGTCAGGGCAGCGGTTTCCGCGTTTTTATGATATGGATGCGGCGCTGTGGGAGGAGGAGCGTGTGCGCAGCCGCCGGAAAGCGGCGGCAATGCCGCTGGCTGCGTCTGCTGCAGTAGATTATGAGGGAAACAAAAAACGTCTGCGTCAGCTGATAGAAAGTCTGTCCGGGCGGCGCTGATACTGGGCCATACACAGATTGCCGAAAGCTGTCTGTGTATGGCTTTTTTAGCGTTGTTATAAGGGGTAAATGCAGAAATAAAGCCGAGTATAATAGGTTAAAAATAATTATTTGAAATTTATAATTAATGTTTTTTACTAATTAAATGAAAAATATTTATTTTAGTTATGGTATTATATAGCCTTTTTTGTTAAAATAACTATATATACGAACGAGAAAAATATAATTTACAGTGGATATAAAAGGAGCGTCTGGTTAGATGAAGCAGCAGGGAGAGCCGTCAGCGGAATTGAATGCAGTAATGGGTTATAATGCACTGATAGACAGTGTGGGGATCAATGTCTGTAAGTTGCTTTTGGATGATGATTTGACGATTTTATGGGGCAATGATAATTTTTATAAAAGTTCCGGTTTTACCCAGGCGGAATATCAGTCGTTGTTTCCTACGATCAAAGCATATTATGCCGGGAACGGAGACGAGTTTTTTCGCATCAGGCATGCCTTTGACAGCAGTCTGGCCAGGGGTGAGAAGCTGGTGAAGACAAGCTGCCGCAGACCGCTTAAAAACGGTGACCATGCCTGGATCAGCATCAACGCCATGATAACTGACGAGGAGCATGAGGGCAGGCGGGTCGCGCTGGCTGTTTATTCTGATATCAGCGATGTGACCAAGCTGAGGGCGGAGCGTGACAGGCTGCTGGATGAGAAAACACGTTATTTTGAGTGGATGATGGACGAGTATGTCGGTAATATTTATATCGCTGACGTTGAGACTTATGAGCTGCTGTTTCTGAATAAGACCAGCTGTGCTACTTTGCATATGACCAAAGAAGAGGGGCTGGGCAGAAAGTGCTATGAGGTCATTCAGGGGCGTACCAGTCCCTGTCCGTTCTGCAATAATGCGGAATTGACGGAGGAGGATGTCTGCGCCTGGGAGTTTGATAATCCTAATTTGGAAAAAAGGTTTATGATCAGGGACAGGCTCATCAACTGGCAGGGTCGCAAATCCAGGATCGAGCTGTCGCATGATATGCTGAGCGCTGAGTATAAGCTGGCGAAAAAGGATCTGGAACGGGAGGCTATTTTAAGAACTATTCCCGGCGGTCTGGCCAGGGTGGACGCCAGAGACTGCGAGACTGTGATGTGGTATGGCGGTAACTTTTTAGAGATGCTGGGTTATACGGCGGAACAGTTTAAAAACGAGCTGAACAGTAAATGTACTTATGTACACCCGGATGACGCGGAGCGGGCTGCCGCTTTAATGAAATCTATTTCGGAAACTGGCGAGTATAATGTTTCCGAGTTCAGGTTCGTCTGCCGCAGCGGCGAGGTGAAGCTGCTGATGGTGACTTTCTGTTATGTGAGCGCGGAAGACAGCTGGGACGGGATACCTTCTATTTACAGCGTCGGGCTGGACGTGACTGAGGAACGTCAGGAGCAGGAGCGGCAGCGCAAGGCTCTGGAGGACGCGTATCAGTCGCTGCACGTTGCCAATCTTGCCAAGAGTAATTTCCTGTCGTCGATGTCGCATGATATCCGCACGCCGATGAATGCCATTATCGGGATGACGGCGATCGCCAAGGCCAATTTATTTGAGCCGGAGAAGGTGAGCGGCTGTTTGAACAAGATCAATGTTTCCAGCAGGCATTTGCTGCGGCTGATCAATGAAGTGCTGGATATGTCGAAGATCGAGAGCGGCAAAGTAGACCTGATGCTGGAAGAAGTGAGCCTGCCGGATGTAGTGGACGATATCGTCAGTATGTGCCGGCCGTTGATGCAGGATAAGCAGCAGGCGTTTAAAGTAAATATCTTTAATGTGCGTAACGAGCATGTGATAACTGATGGTGACCGGCTGCGGCAGGTGTTTACCAATCTGCTTTCCAACGCGATCAAATATACGCCTGCAGGCGGTAAGATCAGCCTGACGATCAACGAATTGAATTCGGAGATCGATTCACAGGGCCGGTATGAGTTTATTTTTGCGGATGATGGTATCGGTATGCCGGAAGAATATATGCAGCATATTTTTGAGCCTTTCGCACGTGCCAACGATGAAAGTATCAGTAAGATCCAGGGAACCGGGCTGGGGCTGGCGATAACGCAGAATATCGTGCAGATGATGAACGGCACGATCGAGGTACAGAGCCGTCCCGGTGAGGGCAGCACCTTTACTGTAACTGTGCCGCTGGCATTGCAGATGCGGGAGGAGCAGGAGCCTGAGGAGCTGGCGGGACTGCCGGTATTGGTGGTTGACGACGAGCTGGCTGTGTGTGAAAGCGCGACGATGCTGCTGCAGGAATTGGGTATGCGCAGCAGCTGGGTGATGTCGGGGGCCGAGGCTGTGGAGTGTGTGGTGGAGGCGCACCAGCGGCAGGAGGATTTTTATGCGGTGATCCTGGACTGGAAGATGCCGGACATGGACGGACTGGAAACGGTGAAGGTCATTCGCAGGCAGGTTGGTTCCAAGGTGCCGATCATTATTATTTCGGCTTATGATTATTCCAATATCGAAAAGGAATTTATTGACGCCGGGGCTGATGCTTTTATCAGCAAGCCGCTTTTCAAATCCAAGATGCTGCACGTTTTGCAGCTGTTCTGCGATACTTATAAGGCGGATGCTGTCGAGACTTTGCCTGAGCAGCACATACATCTGGAGGGCAAAAGGGTTTTGCTGGCAGAGGATAATGAGCTGAACAGTGAGATAGCTGTAGAGCTGCTGGAGATGCACGGTTTGACTGTAGAGACCGCCGAAAACGGACTGCTGGCTGTAGAGAGGTTTAAAAAATCACTGCCCGGCTATTACGATGCGGTGCTGATGGATATCCAGATGCCGGTGATGGATGGTTACAAAGCGACTGCCGCTATCCGTGCCCTGCCTCGTCCAGATGCTGCCAGCGTTCCGATTTTGGCGCTGACGGCGAACGCTTTTGTTACTGATGCCGGTAAGGCTAAAAATGCAGGGATGAACGATCACATTACCAAACCGATCAATCTGGAGGTATTGTTTGCCGCTTTGCGCAGATGGTGGAAGTAAAATAAGACTGCAGGCACATAAAATTTGAAATTAGTAACGGACTAATACCGTTCAGTGTAATGCTGAGCGGTATTTTTTTGTGCTTTTTTGAAGCTGACGCAAGCAAAGGCAGGGTGCAGACGGTGAGAGGAGTACTGCTTTTCAGCATAAGGTTCTGGGCAAGATACAATAAAATTTTTACTCACACTAAAAGTAAGTGTCTTGCGGGGGGGGACATCGATGTTATAATACATATAACTATGATAAAAGTTTTTGCATAAAAATTAAAAAATATAAAATTAAATGCTGAACAAAATGCTGCTGCGGCTGCAGCAAAGGTGGTGGCAAATGTATAACGAAGGCCAGATCAAAGAGATAGGCAAAAAGATCAAAATACTCCGTGCTGTCCATCAAATCAGGCAGCAGGAGCTTGCGCGCAAGCTGGGGATCAGTCAGACGCATCTCAGTAATATCGAACACGGCAGAGTTACGGTCGGGCTTGTGATCCTGCTGCGGCTTGCCAATATTTTGCATTGCACGTTCAACGATTTTTTTACGTTGGAGGACGAGTCACAAAAAATGCTTGATTATTGGGACAGCAGCCCGGGAATGCGAGAGCTGAAGCAGTTTTTAGACAGCAGGGAATTGGCAGAGAGCGAAGAACAAAAAGCTGTAATTAAGGGGAGAGCAGATTGTTAAAAACAGCAGGAAAAAGTATAGCATTAGTTTTAACTTTGGGAATAACGGCGACAGCTTGGGCAGCAGCGGCGCTGCCGGGCAGCGATCCGCAGGTGCGGGCGCTGGAAGAGAACCGCAGCCAGGCTGAACAGCAGGCACAGGTAACAGCGCCGGAGGAAGCAGGCAAAGTGCAGGGCGAGCAAAAGTTTATGCTTACCAGCTTCAATTTTACCGGGCAGGAGGCGATCGACCCGGCAATTTTTACAGACCTGACTAAAGACTATACCGGCAGGGAGATCAGCGTCAGCGAATTGCAGCAGGCAACCGACATAATAACGGATTATTGCCGCAGTCAGGGCTATACTGTAGCCACGGCGTTTTTACCGCAGCAGGATATTCAAAACGGCGTCGTAGAAATACGTATTTTGCTGGGTACTCTGGGCGAGGTCAGGATCGATAACCAATCCCGCCTCAGCGCAGAACAGGCCGCCAGCTTTTTGAGCAGCCTGCATCAGGGTGACATTATCAAAAACGCCCCGCTGGAAACAGCACTGAATAACCTGAACGACTTACCGGGCATAGCTGCCGCCGGCATCCTGAGTGCAGGCACAGAAGTAGGCAGCACCGACCTGACCGTGACGTTGGCCGATAAAAAACAGTTCGATACCGTCTTATATACGGATAACCACGGTGGCCAGTACAGCGGACGCTACCGCTATGGCTTCCAGACGACCATGAACAACCCTGGCGGATATGGCGACAAAGCTTTTGTTGGCGGGATGCTGACCAACAGCGACCTGCACAACTATAATCTGGGCTATGAAATGCCAGTGGGCACTAACGGCAGCCGTTTAGGCGTCAGCTACAGCCTGATGGATTATACCTTGAGCGGCTTCTACAATATTCTGGACGCTGTCGGCAGGGCGAAAACCTTCAGCATCTACGGCAGTACGCCTATAGTGAATACCAGCCGCAGCTATTTAGCAGCAGCCTACGGCTACGACAACCGTCAGCTGCAGGACGAACTGAGGACCTTCGGTTTTAATACTAAAAAACACAGCGATGCCCTGCACTTGGGCATTGTTGGCAACAGCAGGGGAGCAGGCAGCTACACCGGCTACAGTGCCCTTTACTATGCCGGAAGATTGACCTACGACGACATCAGCACCAGTAACGAAGGTACCTACCATAAATTCAATACCGACGTCAACCATATCCAAATGCTGGGACATGCTGTTAACTTACACGTCAACCTGCACAGCCAGCTGGCCAGTAAAGATCTGGATGGCAGTGAGCAGTTCAGCCTGGGCGGCGCCGACGGAGTAAGGGCCTATCCGCAGGGCGAAGCCAGCGGCAGCGTGGGCTACCAGGCAACGGCAGAACTGCGCTGCGCCACGCCCATCACTAACCTCAGCCTGGCGACCTTTATCGACTGGGGTGAGGTGGAAGTGAGCAAAAGTATTGGCGAGCGCCGTAATCTGGCAGGCTGGGGCGTTGGTGTGCAATACGCCAAACCGAATGATTATTACCTGCGTGTCGATTACGCCAGAAAGATCAACGGCGAAGCCTACCAAAGCGAAGAAAATGATAAAAATGGCAGGATATGGTTTTTAGCCTATAAACTGTTTTAAAAGCGAGCGGGAGAAGGAGAGAGGGAAGCATGAAGAAAACAAAACTGTTATTACATAAACGCATACTGGCGGCAGTGTTGAGCGGCGGTATGCTGCTGCTGCCCAACTGGGGTTATGCCCTGCCCCAGGGGGGAACGGTAGTTGCAGGAAGCGTAAATCAAGGTTCATTCAATCCCAGCGGAAACCAAATGAATATCACAGGCAGCGGCAATGTAGCTATCGACTGGAACAGCTTTAACATAGGGAAGAACGAAACAGTCAATTTCAGCGGGATGCAGGCCGTGCTGAATTATGTCACCGGCAACACCAAAAGCGAGATATTGGGTAATATTACTGGTAATGATGTACACGTTTTTTTAGTCAATCCTAACGGTATCCTGTTTGGAGCCGATGCCAAAGTCAACGTCGGGCAGCTGACGGCATCGACACGGACGATAGAGGACAGAACAGGTTTTGACGGCAGTGCTTTCAGCACCTTGAGTGCGGCTGCGGCCAAAAAAGTACGCGGTGACATCATCAACCTGGGCGAGCTGACTGCCAATAAGATCGTGCTGGAAGGCGATAACATTTCGCTGCTCAATGCTGCTACGCTGAAAGCGGGCAGTAATAGCGACATCACCCTGCGTGCTAATAATAAAGTGACGGTTGGGTATGAAGTAAAGAAAACTGCAAATATAAATGTCAGCGATTATGCAAGTGGTGAAGCTGTTGATAAAAAAGGCAGTGAGGTACTGTCAGGTACCAATATACAGGATCTGAGCGGCAACAGTAAAAATATAACCGATGCCATGCTGGTACATAATATTAATGAATTGCAGGCGGTCAATAATAATCTTGCTGGTGATTATATGTTGGCTAATGATATTGATGCCAGTGATACAGCAAACTGGAATACGGGCAAGGGATTTATTCCTATTGGCAGAGATAGCGGTTTTAATGGTTCTTTAGATGGGGCTGGCTGCGCTATAGAAGGCTTGTATATCAATATCGATAGTAAGAGTGATCCTGAGGCAGTATATTATAATAATGCAGGGCTCTTTGATGTTTTAAATACAAATGCTTTTGTACATAATTTGACGATGCAGGGTGGAAGTGTATCTTTTTTTACTGATTCCAGTGGCGGTAATGTTGGCAGTATTGCAGGAGAGAATCTTGGACAGCTGAAAAATGTTTACAATCTTGGAATGAAGGTAAGCAGCATAAATCAGAGTGCCCGTATCGGCGGCATTGCAGGTCATAACGCAGGAATTGTAGCTGACGCACATAATCAGGGCACAGTTCATGATGGAGGAACAAGTATATCTTCACAGATTGGCGGTATTACCGGTTACAATGATAACGGCGGCGTGATCAGTTATTCTGATAATAGTGGAACTTTAACAGGCAAAGGTGAGGATTATTTACTGGGTGGAATAGTTGGTAAAAATGATGGTATGATCAGCAATGCTTTTAATAATGGAGATATAAAAGGTGCTGGTGAAAGCAGCTGGGGTGTGTATATAGGTGGTATTGCTGGAGAAAATTATGGTAATATCAGTGATTCCTATAATAAAGGCAATATTAGTGACGATGATATAGGCGGATATGATATGGCATTGGGAGGTATTGCCGGTTATAATGAAGGGGATATTGATGGCGTTTATAATAGCGGAAATATTAAAGGGCAGTATTACTTAGGTGGTATTGCAGGCCAAAGCTATGATGGTAGTATAAAAAATGCTTATAATACTGGTGTAATTACTGGAAATGGTTATGATGCAACTGCTGCAGGCATTGTTGCAGTAAATGACGCTGAAATAAAAAACGTTTATAATACTGGTAAAATAGTAAATGGATATAATATAATTGCAGATGGTAGCGGCATTTCAAATGCCTATTATGCAGTCAGAAACGGCGATACAATTTTAGGCTATAAAAAATTTGGCAGCAGTACATTACTCAGCATGGAAGACTTTGGCAAAGCATTTGAAGCTGGATTAGATACGGCGTCAAAAAATTCCTGGAAATTCTATAATGGGTATACTACGCCTCTTTTAAAGGGCTTTTTGAAAAAAATCACGATCAATGGTAATGATATTAACGCTGCTGCCAATACTGTTTACGATAGTACTGAACAAAGTTCGGGGTTAAGTGGTTTTGCAGACGGTATTTCAGTAGGGACTAAAAAGAATGCCGGAGAGTACGCTTTGGGTGATCTACTTTATTCCGGGCAGGACGGTTATGATATAACTATAGTTAATGATGGCACTAAATTCACTATCAATAAAGCAACGCTGACTGTTACTGCTGATGAGGCTGAGATTCAGGCAGGTGATTCATTACCTGATTTTAAAGGTACTATCAGCGAGCTGGCTGTCAACGATAAATGGGAGGAATTAGATGTAGATATTAAGAAGGATCTGCATTTTACTACTGACACAGACGGTAAGACGGCAGGAGAATTTGCGATCAACGGCAGCCTGGATAAGACGCTGGCTAATTATGAAATCAAACAGGCTGAGGGTAATGCCACAGCTTTGGTAGTCAAGGGCAATAAACCGCCAGATCCACCAAATCCCCCCCGAACCGCCAAAGCCGGAAATACCAAAAGAAACTATTTATCGTAATGCATTGGTAAATATTGATATTACAGAGCAGGAAAACAGGCCGGAACAGCAAAATATCAAGCGGCGCATCAGTAACAGCCTCACCAGTGACCAAGAAGAGCATGTTAAAGTGATGATCGAAGGCGACGGCATCAAATTTGGGAACGAGCAGATCAAGGTAAATGTCGATGACGACGGTATCAAAATAGAGGAAGAACAGGATTGATCCAGAACGCAGACTTCGGTCTGCGTTCTTTTTTGGTATAGTAATGAGAGTGTCAAATGATTATTTTGTAAATACAGATACATTTTTTATTTATTGTTACTTGCGTTACACTTTGCTGTTTTAAAAACAGTAAATTCTTAAATTTCAGTCAAAATGCAGGAAAAGCCCTTGTAATCAGCGAATTGTAATAACATCAAATTTTCTAGGACAAGGGGGAGTAATCATGAAAGAGTATACTGGAGATAGGATCAGAAACGTGGCCATTGTGGGTCACGGTGGGGCTGGAACGACGTCTGTTACCGAAGCCTTACTGTATCGTTCGGGAGCAATTTCCAGAATGTGCAAGGTAGAAGACGGGGCTACCACCACTGACTATGAGCCGGAAGAAATCAAACGCGGCGTATCTGTCAATGCAACTTTGGCGCCTGTTGAGTGGCGTGATACCAAAATCAATTTTATCGATACACCGGGCTTTGCTGACTTTGTAGCCGAGGTCAAAGGCGCTTTCCGTGCCGTTGACAGCGCTTTGATCGTTGTATGCGCTACTTCGGGCGTGCAGGTCGGCACTGAGCAATGCTGGAAACTGGCAGAAGAAGCACATTTGCCGCGTATCATTTTTGTTAATAAGATGGATCGTGAAAATGCTGATTTTGATAGTATTCTTGAAAATCTGCGTGCTAAGATCGGTAAACGCGTATTGCCGCTGCAATTACCTCTCGGCAAGGAAGCCGATTTCTGCGGCGTTATCGATCTTTATAAAATGAAGGCTTATAAAGCTAACGGCAACGATTCCATCGAAATGGACATTCCTGAAGATATGCTGGAGTATGCCAAAGAAGCGCATGAAAAAATGGTCGAAGCGGCTGTTGAGGCTGACGATGACTGCATGATGCGTTATCTGGAAGGCGAAACTATCAGCGATGAGGAAATTATGGACTGCCTGATCAAGGGCATTCGTCAGGCGATTATTTTCCCTGTCCTTTGCGGAAGCGCATATAAAGATATTGGTTTGGGCCGTGTTATGAACGCGATCATCGACTTTACCTATCCGGCAATACTGAACGATTTTGTCGTTACGAATCCGGAAACCGAAGAAGAAGAGATCCGCGACGCTAACGCGCCGATGGCCGCTTTGGTTTTCAAAACTACATCCGATCCGTTTGTGGGCCGGTTGAGCTTCTTTAGAGTATTTTCGGGTACGATCAAAGCCGACAGCATGGTTTATAATGCCAGCCGTGAAAAAGAAGAACGTATCGGCGGTATTTTTACAATGCGCGGTAAAACTCAGATTCCGATGAAAGAAGTAGTTGCCGGTGATATCGGCGTTACTACTAAATTGCAGTTTACATCTACGGGCGATACGCTCAGCGATAAGAATTCTCCTGTGTTGTTTGCACCGATCGCATTCCCGCTGCCGATGTATACTCGTGCCATTTACGCTAAAAAGAAAGGCGAGGAAGAGAAGATCGCCACTGCTTTGAACCGTTTGATGGACGAGGACCCGACAATCATAGTTACTAAAAACACTGTTACCAAGGAAACTCTGGTCAGTGGTATGGGCGATCAGCATATCGAGATCATTATGGAGCGTATGAAACGTAAATTCGGCGTGGAAGCCGATCTGCGTGCGCCTATCGTTGAATACAGAGAGACTATCCGCGGAACTGCGGAGGTTGAAGGCAAGCATAAGAAACAATCCGGTGGACATGGTCAGTATGGTCACGTAGTGATCAAAATGGAACCCCTGCCGCCAGGAGAAGGCTTCGAGTTTGTTGATAAGATTTTTGGCGGTGCCGTACCGCGTCAATATATCCCGGCAGTTGAAAAAGGTATGCGTGAATCTATGGAACACGGCATTTTGGCCGGGTATCCGGTAGTAGATGTTCGTATCACGCTGCTTGACGGTTCTTATCATACCGTCGATTCTTCGGAAATGGCGTTTAAGATCGCTTCTAATATGGCATTCAAAAAAGCTATGGAACAGGCTAAACCTGTTTTGATGGAGCCGGTTTATAATTTGGATGTTTATTGTGCCGAATCGATGATGGGCGACGTTATTGGCGACCTGAATTCGAAACGCGGACGTATTTTGGGTATGCAGAGTCTGGAAGACGGTATGGGCTGCGTCAAAGCACAGGTCCCTTATGCCGAGATCTCTGAATATGCAGTTGACCTGCGTGCGCTGACCCAGGGTCTGGGCACTTTTGAAATGAAGTTTGACCATTATGAGGACGTTCCGATGAAAATGGCCGAAAAGATCATTGCCGAGGCTAAGGAAGCTCAATAATTGATGTAGTTGCTGCAAATGTAAAAGGAAAAGCGGTTTGTTTTAGTGGCAAACCGCTTTTGTGACTCCAATATATTGATAAACCCTTTGGTTTTGGTAAATTTTGTTAAAAGGTCAGAAATCAGTAGACCAAATGCACCAGCATATATCCGGCAAAGCAGGCACTGCCTACGCCAATAAGTCCTGGCAGCAGGAAACTGTGATTGATGATGAATTTGCCGATATGTGTCGTTCCTGAACGGTCAAAGCCGATACAGGCCAGATCAGATGGATAAGTAGGAAGAACGAAATAACCGTAAGCTGCAGGCATAAAGCCAACTATTACTAAAGGACTGACACCAACGCTCAATGCCATTGGTACGATTACGGTTACAGCAGCAGCTTGGGAATTGATCAGTTTGGAAACTAAAAATAAAACTACTGCATACATCCAGGGATAAGCAAGGACCACGTCACTTAAAGATTGTTTCATAACGGGCAGATAAGCACCGAAATATGTATCGGCCATCCAGGCTACACCGTAGACTGAAACAATAGCTGTCATACCTGATTTGAAAACAGAGCCGGAAGCGACTTCTGAGGTTTTTACATTACACAGCACCATGATAACAGCTGCAATAGAAAGCATCATTAGCTGAATGGTAGGCGTCATGGAGAAGGGTTTTAAAATGCCTTTGGCATTGGGAAAATGAGGTAATAATTGTGGGAAACTGCCAAAGATGGCAATGACGACGATACCCAGCAGAAAAACTAAAGCTGCCTGATAAGCGCTTTTGGGTAGGGAGACATTTAAAAGACTTTGCTCTTGCAGACCGCCGTAAATAAATTCTTTTTGTTCAGGGTCTGCGATTTTGGCCTGGAATTCGCTGTCTTTATCAAGATCTTTGCCGCGGTTGAGGCTCCAAAGGCCGGCGATTATAACGCCTATAAAAGTAGCCGGAATGGAAATGGAAAGGATCTGCATAACGCCGAAAGGCTGGTCGGTAGCACCTAAAATGGCTACGGCAGAAACAACGGCTACTGAAGCCGGCGAAGCGCAGACGCCCATTTGAGAGGCGATGGAAGCAACAGACATGGGTCGTTCCGGACGGATATTTTGTTTTATGGAAATATCATAAATAATAGGGAACATAGCGTAAACTACATGCCCGGTACCGCATAAAACGGCGAGCAGCCAGGTGGTAAGCGGCGCAAGGATCGTAATATATTTGGGGTTACTGCGTAGAAATTTTTCCGCATATTTCAGCATTACGTCAAGACCTTTGGACGCCTGTAAAAATGCTGAACAGGTAACTACCGCCATGATCGTCAGCATAACGTCGACCGGTGGTTTACCGGGTTTCAGGCCCATAATAAAAATAAAGAAAACAAGGCCGATACCAGAAATAGTAGCCAGGCCGATACCGCCGCGTCGAACGCCGATTACCAGACATGCCATCAAAACGATAAAACCTAAAAACATTAACATCAAGACACCTCCGAGAAATAAAATAAATAATAATAAAAATATATCTAACGACGTCAAGGTATACAGCTTTACCTGTTATGCCACGGTCGGAGATGCCCTTTTCCAATACGCACATAGTTTTTAGAAGGCAAGGGGCCCGAAGGGAATGGTGACACTATATAAATAAAGTGTATGATAATAGCGAAATAATCACAGGAATTAGTATACACTATTTTGGCGTTTATGACTAGACCTTAAAATTTTATTTCAAGAAGGATTGTAATGTGAAGAGATAAATAAGCTTTATAATGCTTTGCTAATGACAAAAAACTGATAATGGACTGTCAGATAAAAAACACTGGAAAATACACGATGTTAATTATAGCAACTTATGCTATAATTAATGTATTACTATGACTTATTGGGAGGGTTCAGTAAATGCAGGCTATTGATCATGCATCTGTTAATACTTTACGCTTTTTGGCGGCTGACCAGGTAGAGAAGGCAAAATCGGGGCATCCCGGCTTTCCTTTGGGCACGGCACCGTTGATGTATACTTTGTGGGACCGTTTTATGCACTATAATCCAAAAGATCCTAACTGGTTCAATCGTGACCGTTTTATTTTGTCGCCGGGTCATGGCAGCGCACTGCTATATGCAATGCTGCATCTGGCCGGCTACGATCTTTCTCTGGAGGAACTGAAAAACTTCCGTCAATGGGGCAGCAAAACTCCGGGGCATCCTGAATATGGCCATACGGCAGGCGTAGATGCGTCTACAGGTCCGCTGGGACATGGCTTTGCCATGGGTGTAGGTTTTGCCATTGCTGAAGCGATGCTGGCGGACAAATACAACAAACCTGAATTTACTGTTATCGATCATTATACTTATGGTCTGACTTCTGACGGCGACCTGATGGAAGGCGTTGCCAGCGAGGCTGCTTCTTTGGCAGGTACTTTGGGACTGGGTAAATTGATCTACCTTTATGACGATAATAAAATCACTATCGAGGGTTCTACCGATATTGCCTTCACTGAAGATGTAGAAGCACGCTTTAAAGCTTATGGCTGGCAGGTGCTGCGTGTAGCTGATTCCGAAGATATCGACGCTATGGAAGCGGCTGTGAAAGAGGCGCAGGCAGATACCTCGCATCCAAGTCTGATCATTGTCCGTACCCATATCGGTTATGGCAGCCCGAAACAGGACAGTGCTTCCTGCCACGGTGAGCCTTTGGGCGCGGAAGCGTTGGCGCTGACTAAAGAAAAAGCAGGTTGGCCTGTTGGTCAACCTTTCTATGTGCCGCTGACCGTCAGCCAGCATTTCAAAAATAAAATCGAAGATTGCCAGGATAACCAAAAAGCCTGGGAAGCATTGATGGCTGATTATAAAGTTGTTTATCCCGAACTGGGCACTGAACTGGAAGAACGTATCAGCGGCAATGCGCTGGTAAATCTGCATGATCTGGAAGCGATCTTTAAAGATGTTGCTAAAACAGCTACCCGTGAAGCTTCCGGTGATATCCTGCAAAAACTGGTCATGCAGCTGCCTGATTTGGTAGGCGGCAGCGCTGACCTGGGGCCTTCTAATAAAACTGTGATGAAAAATGCCGGTTATTTTTCACAAACCGACCGCAGCGGCCGCAATATTCATTTCGGCGTGCGCGAACACGCTATGGGCACCGTGCTTAACGGCCTTGCTCTGCATGGCGGCTTCATTCCTTTCGGCGGCACCTTCCTCGTTTTTGCCGACTTTATGCGTCCGGCTATGCGTATGGCGGCCTTGATGGGACTGCGTTCTATTTTCGTGCTTACGCATGACAGTATTGCTTTGGGTGAAGACGGACCGACGCATCAGCCGATCGAACAGACGATGAGCCTGCGGATGATCCCGGGATTGTCGGTATTCCGTCCGGCAGACGCTTTGGAAACTGCGACTGCCTGGCAGATGGCCTGCATGAACATGCATAAACCGACAGCGTTGCTTTTGAGCCGTCAAAAATTACCGGTGCTGCATGATTATGCCGCTACCGTACACGAAAATGCTTATAAAGGCGCTTATGTGCTGAACCCGGGTCAGGGAGAGGCAAAAGCGGTCGTTATCGCTACCGGCAGCGAAGTGCATCTGGCGCTGGCAGCTCAGGCTGAACTGGCGAAAGAAGGTATTGCGGTCAGCGTGGTTTCGATGCCAAGCTGGGATGCCTTTGAACTTCAGAGCGACACTTATAAAGCTTCCGTATTGCCTGAAGGCTTGCCGAAGATTGCTGTCGAAGCAGGCGTTACTTTGGGCTGGAGCCGTTATACCGGCAGTGAAAACAATGTACTTGGCATCAACCGTTTCGGCGCTTCGGCACCTGGTGATGTGATGATGGAAAAATATGGCTTTACTGTTCAGAATCTGGTCGCTAAAGTAAAAAGCGTCCTCTAAAATCTAAATCTTAACGGGCATGGTGCTTACTTTTAGGCCCGTGCCCGTTTCGTTTGCGGCAAACAATGTCACACTGCTGACCGCAGATAGGAGTAATGATGAAACATTTATTAACGATAGCAGGCAGCGATTCCAGCGGCGGCGCCGGGATACAGGCCGATTTGAAAACCTTTGCCGCCCATGGCACCTTCGGCATGAGCGTTATTACCGCGGTAACGGCGCAGAATACACAGGGCGTGACGATGGTGCAGGATATTGACGCCGAAGTGGTCGAGGCGCAGATCAACGCAGTCTTCGACGATATTCGCGTCGACGCTGTCAAAATAGGCATGGTTTCGCATCCTGAAATCATTAAAACGATCGCCGGCAGATTGCGTTATTATAAACCGCAGATCGTGGTGCTGGACCCGGTAATGATTTCTAAAAGCGGTTATCCGCTGCTGGCGCCGGAAGCCTGTGAGACGCTGGTCAAAGAACTGCTGCCGCTGGCGACGCTGGTAACGCCTAATTTGCCCGAAGCAGAAGTGATCAGCGGCATGAAGGTGGAGACAAAGGCAGAAATGCTTCCGGTGGCTGCACGCATTTTAGAACTGGGAGCCCAGGCAGTGCTGGTCAAAGGCGGGCACCTGAACGGCAGTGCCGATGATCTGCTGTTTGACGGCAGCACGGAACGCTGGTTTATGGGTGAACGTATCGATACTAAAAATACGCATGGAACAGGCTGCACGTTATCGAGCTCGCTGGCAGCCAACCTTGCCCTGGGCCTGAGCCTGGCTGAGGCAGTGGCAGCTTCGAAAGCCTATGTAACGGAAGCGATAGAGTACAGTCTGCCGATCGGCGGCGGCTGTGGTCCGACACATCATTTTGTTGATTTGTACAGAAAGGCAGGCTGGTTAAAATGAGTTTGGTCATCAAAGGCCAATTTGGCCTGATTGTCGATGCAGTGCGTGCAAAACGGCCCGTTATCCATCATTTGACCAATTATGTGACTGCCGGCGACTGCGCCAACATAACCTTGTGTGCGGGTGCTTCGCCGGTAATGGCCGATGAAGCGGAGGAAGCAGCTGAAATAACGGCTAATGCCGACGCGCTGGTGCTGAATCTTGGCACTATTGCCAAAGCTAAAATGCAGGCTATGGAAACGGCGGCTGTTACTGCCAGGAATAAAGGCATAGCGGTCGTTTTAGACCCGGTAGGGGTGATGGCGTCCAAGCTGCGTCTGGCTTTTGCGCTGAAGCTTTTGCGTGAAGGGCTGATAACTATTGTCCGCGGCAATTATGCTGAGTGTATGGCGCTGCTGGAAGAAAAAGCCGAAGGCAAAGGCGTGGATTCCAGCGGTGATGTGCCTGACGGGCTGCGGGTAGCGAAGGAAGCCGCAGAAAAATATGGCTGCGTTTTTGCAGTTACAGGCGTTACTGATTACGTCAGCAATGGTAAACAGGCGTTGGTGCTGACAGGCGGTCATGAGCTGCTGACGCAGATCACCGGGGCCGGCTGCATGACGACGACGTTGTGTGCCTGCTGCGCGGCAGTGACAAAAGACCCATTGCTGGCTGCGGCTTTAGGCATAGTTATCATGGGGCAGGCGGCAGAGCTGGCCGCAGGCTTTATGGAAACCAAAGATGGACCGGGAATGTTCAAAACACGATTGTTTGACGGCGTTTACCACGTTACGACTAAATGGAACGTGTTGCATTTGGACCCGGAACGGAAGCAGTGAGATGGAACAGATGAAACAAAAAATAGATTACAGCGTTTATCTGGTGACAGATACAGGCCTTTTACAGGGGCGTGATTTTGCCGCCTGCATCGAAGCGGCGCTTAAAGGCGGCGTGACCCTGCTGCAGTATCGTGATAAAGACGCCGACAGCCGCACGCTGTTTGAGCGGGCGCAGCTGCTCAAGAATCTGTGTACGGTGTATAAGGTGCCGCTGTTGATCAACGACAGGCTGGATATTGCCTTGGCGGTGCAGGCCGACGGCGTACACGTAGGGCAAAGCGACTTGCCTGTTGCCGTAGTACGCAGGCTTTTAGGCGGTCAGGCTGTCATAGGCGCCTCGGCCCATAATGCCGAAGAAGCCAGGCAGGCTCTGGCAGATGGTGCCGATTATTTAGGCTGCGGCGCTGTGTTTGGTACTACTACCAAAACCGACGCCGGTTATTTAGGGCTGGAAGGTCTGCAAAGCATCAGGCAGGCAACTGCGGCGCCTATCGTCGGTATCGGCGGTATCAACAGCGCTAATTTCGGGCAGGTGCTGCAAACCGGCGCCAACGGTGCCGCTGTTGTCAGCGGGATTCTGGCGGCAGCCGATATTGAAGCAGAGGTGCGTAAATTCAAAACGATTGCCGCTGCCTATAAAAATGCATAAAAAAGCACATAAAAATAGCTATCGCTGTTACGGCGATAGCTATTACTTTTTTGCTGTTTTTTAGTTATTTTCGTTCAGGATCTGATTGACGCGGTCGCGCATTGAACCTGTCTGCGGCGACTTTGCTTTATCGTCGCTGAATTCTTTTTGCAGTTCCTGCATTTCCTTGTCCAGTTCTTTCTGCTGGGCCTTGATTTTGGCTTCAGCCTGCGCACGCTCAGATTTTTTGATATCCTTCAGGAAGGTGTTATCATCAAAATCCCTGAACTCGTTTTCCAGCGACTGCGTATCATAAATAGCCGGTGAAGAACCTGCTTCCGTGATATGCGGTGTCAGGATCATCATGACCTCGGTTTTATTTTTAGTAGTGCTGCGGTTTTTAAACAGCTCGCCTAAAATCGGGATATTGGAGAGGAAGGGGATCTTCTGGATATTTTTCTGTTCTTCTTCGTTGATCAGGCCGCCGATGATCAGCGTTTCCCCATTACGCATCCTTACATAAGTATCGGCAGTACGGCTGGTGATCTTATAATTTTTGATTTCAGAAACCAGCGTCGGGGTGCTGACTTCAGTATGGACGGCAGAAGTGATCATGTCGTCCTCGCTGACCAGCGGAGTATAAGTAAGCTTGATACCTGCATCTACATATTCGGTAGTATTGACGGTAACGCCGTTTTCGATCTTTTCGGTCAAAACAGGGATGTGGTCACCGATGAAAATACTGGCTTCCTTACCGGGAACGGTGATGATGCGCGGAGTCGCTAAAATTTTTGCCTTGCCGTTGGCAAACAGCGCGTTGAGCGTGGCATTGAAGCGGAACTCATAGCTGGCGCCAAAATGGACTACGCCGCCGAAATCTTCTTCATCGTCGTTGTTACCGCCGCCGTTATTGTTGTCCTCGCTGTTTTGCGGTATTTTATCCCAATTCCAGTTGATACCAAGGTTTTTACTGTCCTCTTTATTGATGGCAATGATCTTGGCTTCCAGAGTGATCTGTTTTGTAGCTACATCCATTGCTTTGATAGCGCTGCGCACACGTTCTTCATCAGTGCTGCTGCCGCTGAACAGAATGGAGTTAGTGATCGGATCGATACTGATTTTTTTATCGCCGTCTAAAATACTGTCCAGGGCTGTTTTAACATCTTCTGCCTTGGCGTAATTCAGTTTAAAAACATTGACGCTGCCGTTGAATTTATTCAGATTTTCCTGCGTGGAAACCAGAATAACGCCGTCAACGACGCGGTAAGCCAGGCCCTTGGCGCTGGTGATCAGTTTGATCGCCGTGTTAAAGGGCACATTGTCCAAAGCGATCGTGATCCTGCCTCTGACAGATTCGTCGGTAACGATGCTGGCATCGGAAAGAGCAGAAATAGCAGTCAAAACGTCGCGAACCTCGCCATCGTGCACATTTAAGGTAACATTAGGCGCGGCTAAAGCAACAGCCGTGCTGCTGAATGCTAAAAGTGCGGCAAGAGTAGTGTTCCGCAGCGATTTTTTCCAGGAATGCATCAGTTATTCCTCCCAAGTGTCAAATGGAGTGGCGCCTGCGGATGGCTGAGATCAACGGAATCAGTACCGATAGCGGCAACGGTATAGTCGCCGAAGCTCTGACCGTCTTTATAATAATTGCTGGTATTGTTGAATTCGATGATCGCCAGCTGTCTGACGCCATTATTAATGATGCCGCGCAAAACCGGCGATCCTGCGTAAACAGCCGCTCCGCCTGTGGCTGTGCCGGCAGATACGGCAGATCTGTTGAGCAGCGCCGCCGGAGCCATAAATGGATTACGGACGATAGTTTGCATTTTAGCTGCAGGGACTAAAGCATCTTCAACAGGCATGGCAGCAGCTGCCGGTTGAGTTTGCACGATAGCCTGCGGCTGTTCGGCCCAGGCTTTTTCGAACAAACCTTCTATATAGCTGCCTGCATCAAAGCGGCACATAAAATGCGAGGCGCTCAAAACCAGGAAAGCTGCCAGAATGACAAGTGACAAACGATCAGTTTGTTTTTGCTGTTTTCGCATGATGATTCCTCCAAATATAAATTAAACTGATAATTATAAAATCTTAATATAGTTATTATATCACAAGATGAAGAAAAACAAATAAATATTCTTGTTGTTTCTACTAAAATAAGTTTGTTTTAGAATATACATCGTAGTATAATAAAATATAAAATAAAATATACATATTATTCGTTCTAAAACCAATAAAGTAACTAATGTAATTTTACTGTCAGTAAAGGCAAAAACGGAGGTACGCAACGTGGCAACGCAGAAAAGACGCCTGGGTGAGATCCTTGTCACTTCGGGAGAAATAACGCAGACTCAGCTGGAACAGGCTTTGGCTGAACAAAAAACAAATGGCAAAAGACTGGGCGAGACCTTGATCAGCCTGAACTTTCTGACGGAACGGAAGATGCTGAAGACACTGGAAAAACAGCTTTCCATACCGTATATGTTTTTGAGCGATATCGAGATCATGCCGGAAGCCATTGCAGCGGTACCGATATTTCTGGCGGAACGTTATACTTTAGTGCCGCTCAAAAAGGATGGCAACCGCCTTACGATAGCGATGAACGACCCGACTAACTTTTACGCCATCGACGATGTGCGTATGGTCAGCGGCTGCGATATTTCCATCGTCTTGTCCGAGCAGCAGGATATCATCAATGCCATCAATAATTTTTACGGCGTCAGCGGACGTGTGGGCGGCAGTCTGAACAAATTGAAGGAAGATTCCTTCGCGCCTGTCATTCGCAGAGTCGAGGACAGCAGCGACGACGCTCCGGTAGTCAAAATCGTCAACTCGGTCATCGAACAGGCGATCCGTGATAAAGCCAGTGATATCCATATCGAGCCGCAGGAAGAGGCGACGCGTGTGCGCTTCCGTGTCGACGGCGTTTTGCGTAATGCCGTTACACTGCCTAAAAACAGCCACGGTGCCATTATTTCACGTATCAAGATCATGGCGGAAATGGATATCGCCGAAAAACGGCTGCCGCAGGACGGACGCATCAATATCGAACAGGGCGGACGCGAGATCGACCTGCGTATTTCAACGCTGCCGACGATTTTGGGCGAAAAAGTCGTTATGCGTATCCTTGACAAATCAGCGGCATCGATAGCGATCGGCGATTTGGCTTTTACTGCCAAGAACATGGCTTTGTACAGCAATCTGTTCAGTTCGTCTTACGGCATCGTGCTGGTTACAGGTCCTACGGGCAGCGGTAAGTCTACCACGCTGTATTCTACGCTGACTAATATCAATCACCCCAGCAAAAACATCATCACGGTCGAAGACCCGGTCGAGTACCGTATCGACGGCGTCAATCAGGTCGCTGTCAACAATAAAGCCGGACTCACTTTCGCCAACGGACTGCGCAGTATTTTGCGTCAGGACCCGAACATCATCATGGTAGGCGAGATCCGCGACGTAGAAACGGCACGCATCAGTATCCATGCGGCACTTACAGGTCACCTTGTTTTCAGTACCCTGCATACCAACGATGCCGCCGGCGCTATCACACGGCTGATCGATATGGGCGTAGAGCCATTTTTAGTCGCTTCTGCTTTGCGCGGCGTCGTTGCGCAGCGTTTAGTGCGCCGCATCTGCCCGCATTGTAAAGAGGCTTATGCTCCCGATGCAGCTGAAAGAGCTTATATGGGCATTGCGCTTGACGAAGATGTCAAAATCTATAAAGGCGCCGGCTGCGGCAAATGCAATTTTACCGGTTATGCCGGACGCATGGCGATCCACGAGGTTTTGCCCATTGTTCCCGAAATGAAAGAACTGATTTTGAAAAATGCCCCGGATACAGATATTTTTGCCGCCGGACGTCCCCATGGCGTCACTTCCATGAAGGAAGACGGTATCCAAAAGGTGTTGGATGGTGAAACAACTGCCTCAGAATTGCTGCGCGTAGCGTATGCCTAAGGAGATGACAAAGTGATCAAAGAGTTAATGCGTGACGCTTTTGAAGTCAACGCTTCCGATATCCATTTGACCGTGGGACTGCCGCCGATGCTGCGTGTCAACGGTGTGCTGCGTAAGGCCGGCGAAGAACCGCTGCGCCGTGAGGATACCTATAACATGGTCATGGAACTGATGGATGACCGCCGCCGCACGCAGTTTTTGGACAACGGCGAATCCGATTTCTCGTATGAAATCGAAGATATGTGCCGTTTCCGTGTGAACGTGTTTAAGCAAAGCAACTGTGTAGCAGCGGCGCTGCGTTTGATTTCCAATAATATCCCCAGCTTCGAAGATCTGCATCTGCCCGACGTTATCAGCGAGCTTGCCATGCTGCCGCGCGGACTGGTGCTGGTCACAGGACCTACAGGCAGCGGCAAGTCCACGACGCTGGCGGCAGTCATCAACAAAATCAACAAACACCGCAAAGACCACGTCATCACGCTGGAAGACCCGATCGAGTACAAACACAACCATATCAACAGCATCATCAACCAGCGCGAAGTCGGCAGCGATACCAAAAGCTTTGCCAACGGCCTGCGGGCAGCGCTGCGTGAAGACCCAGACGTTATTCTGGTAGGCGAGATGCGCGACACGGAAACTATCGCCACCGCGATCACTGCGGCTGAAACAGGACATCTGGTGCTGGCGACACTGCATACGCAGGATGCGGCATCGACAGTCAACCGCATTATCGATGTTTTCCCGGAACATCAGCAACAGCAGATCAGGATCCAGCTGGCAGGCAATCTGCAGGGCATCGTGGCCCAGCAGCTGCTGATGAACCGCGAGCAGACAGGACGGCTGGCAGCCTTTGAGATACTGGTCGCCACACCGGCGCTGCGCAATCTGATCCGTGAAGGTAAAACGCATCAGATACCGTCTTATATCCAGACCGGTTCTAAATTTGGCATGATCTGCATGGACGCTTATCTGGCACAGCTGGTACGCCAAAACAGGATCGACCGCAGCGTTGCGGAAGAACGCTGTTATGACCCGCTGACACTGGAACGCTATATGCACGGACTATAAAGCTAAAGGAGGAAGCGCAGTTTGGAGCAATTTAAATATAAAGCCCGTAAACGTGACGGCACTGTAGTCTACGGCACCGTCAACGCCCCCAACGAAGCTGCTGTCGCCGCCTTTATCCGTAAACAGGAAATGTATGTGGCCAATATCACAGCCTCTAAAAAGAAAGGTCTGCTTGCGGGCGCACTTTTTGAAGAAAGCATCAACCTTTATGATATCTCCATCTTTGCCCGTCAGTTTGCGACCCTGCTGGGAGCGGGCGTACCGCTGTTAACAGGCCTGGAGATACTGACGCAGCAGTCTGCCAAAGAACGGCTGCGTAATGTTTTAGGGCAGATCACTACCAGTGTTCGCGAAGGCAAGGCCTTATCTGCGGCCATGGCCGAATTTCCCAAGGTCTTTCCCGAGCTGATGACTAATATGGTAGCAGCGGGCGAGGCCGGCGGTATTTTAGAGATCGTTATGGACCGTCTGGCAGCACAGTTTGAAAAAGACTACCGCATGAACGCCAAATTCAAATCAGCTATGATCTATCCGGCAATCGTTTTATCGGTGGCAGCCATCGTTGTTGCTATTATTATGATGTTCGTCATGCCTGTTTTTGTCGGATTGTTTGAGCAGCTAAAAATAGAACTGCCCTTTGTTACCCGTGTCGTTATCGGTATCAGCAACTTTCTTGGGCATTACTGGTATCTGGTTCTCGCCGCGCTGGCGGCATTGTTTGCCCTTTATAAATGGGCTGGGACTAAAGAAAGCTTTCGCCTGTGGCGTGACGGTATTTATCTCAAAGTACCTATTTTCGGAGATCTGTATAATAAAATCATCATCACCCGCTTTGCCCGCACTTTTGCCAGCTTATCGCGCAGCGGCGTGCCAATATTGAACGCCATGAATATCGTCAGTAAAGCGACAGGCAGCCTGCAGGCCGAACGGGTTCTCAATCAGGCACGCGGCAGCTTGCGGCGTGGGCGGACACTGGCAGACCCGATGGAAGCCAGCGGTATGTTTCCGCCGATCGTTATCAGTCTGGTCAATATCGGTGAAGAAACAGGCGCTTTGGATACTATGCTCGATAAAGTAGCCGATTTCTATGGTGCTGAGGTCGATGATACGATCGGACGTCTGCAAACCATTATGGACCCGATCCTGATCGTTATTTTAGGCGTTATCATCGGTACTTTGGCTATAGCGCTGTTACTGCCGATGTTCGAAATAGTTACTAAAGTTGGCAGTTTATAAATAAAATACTGCTTTTATAATAAAAATACTTGATAAAAGGCTAAAAAAGAGTTATTATTAAAATATAAATAAAGTAGCGGCTATGTTATGTGGATGATCATAGTAACGCTGCATAAAAGAAGGGATGAATTCCAATGAAAAATTTTATTAAAAACAGAAAAGGTTTTACCCTGGTAGAACTGGTAGTAGTAATTGCTATTCTGGGTATTTTGGCAGGCCTTGCTATTCCGCGGTTTATGGACGCAACAACTAATGCCCGTGGCTCCAGATTAGTTGCTGATTTGAGAACTATCGAAAGTGCAGAATCTATGTATTTCGCTGAAAAAGGTCAATTTGCAACAATGTCAGAATTGGTAAATAATGGTTATTTGGCAGTAGAACCTATTCCGCCTATCGGCAACTTTAAAGTGGCTGAAACTAATCAGACTGGTGAAATTAAAGATGCTGTAACAGCTTATACCGTAACACCTAATAATGGTACTACACCTAAAACTGTTACCATTAATGCCGGTACTGGTATTGATTTAAAAACTTTAATGACTAAGAAAAAATAATTAAATTTACATAGGCAGATAGGAAATTACAGCCTGTCTGCCTGTTTGTTTAGATTAGGAAAGGAAAGGTTATGTTCAAACACAGTAAAGGCTTTACCCTAGTTGAACTTGTGATCGTGATTGCTGTCATTGGAATTTTAGCCGGTCTTGCTATTCCTCACTTTTTAGATTCGCAGGCCAAAACAAGAAGTGCCAGAGCGGCGGCTGATATGCGTACTTTACAAAGCGCTGTTGAACAATATATGGCAGCAGGTAATAACATCAGCGACCTTACAGATGATCAAAAGGCAAATGGCGAAAAAGTTTTTCAAGAACTTGTTGCGAAAGGCTTTTTATACGCAGTACCAACTCCGCCTCAGGGTGAATATTACTATGCAGTCTTTGGAGAAAGAATATCTTTTAATAATTGTGCCTACGGTATCGAGAAAGCAAGTTCAGGTATTGGCAGTAGTGAAAATAAAAGAAAAATAACAGTATCTTTTCTTAATGGATTGGGCAGTGGAAATGCTGGCGTTCCCTACTCGATGTTTATCGAGCAATATATTTTAGGAAAAATGTAAATTACATATTTTCACTTAGAAGATCAAAGTTATAAAGATAAAAACAGCTGTCTAATTTTAAATTATTAGACAGCTGTTTTTATTTATCGATTTTTAATATCCCATTATCATTTTTGACAGTAACGACAGTCTGTGAGGAAGAAATAACATTACCGTTTTTAAAATTATATACAGTAGCGTTCACTTTACCAGGACCGGTAAGCGTGGGGAACACATATATGCTGTAATTACTGTTATTGCCTCTAATAGCCCAATCACAGCCACTCAGGCTTATTCCTTGATTAGTTAGATAATTGACAATAGCTTGAACTTTTGCACCATTGGTACTGGTAGAATCAATAGCTCCGATTGTAATACCTGCGTTTTCTAAAGCGTCCAGCAAATTATCTTTGATTTTTTCGGCCTCACTGCTGCTCAGAGAAGCGGCACTAACGATTGACACCGGTCCACTTCCCCGTCCAGCCTCGCCGCCTAAATACTGCTCCAACGTCTTCTGATCAATGGTTGCCCGGCCTTCATAAGCTTTATCAGCAACTGTCTGGCTATTATAAGCATATTCATATGGTTTATCGCCATTGCTTAGATTATAACGATAATTGACACCATTATAACCTTGCACTATAGCATATCCGCCCGTAGATACAGGCCAGCTTTCAAAATATTGCTCAATAAATTCTTTATCTTTGCCTAAATTCCCTTCTGTACTGACAGTAGGGAATTTACCGTTTTTTGTATAATAAACAGTTCCTGCGCTTTCAATAGAACGTAAATCAGCCAATAACTTGGCTCCCCGGGCAGTTTCTACGGAATCCATAAATCTTGGTATCGCGATTCCGGCCAAAATTCCCAGGATAGCAATAACTACCACTAATTCTATTAATGTAAAACCCTTTTTGACACGCATAACACCACCCCAAAAATTATATTCTGTATATTTGTATTTTAATTATATCATATATTTTATTACATATAATATAAATAATTGATTCGAAATATAAATAATCCCCGCTGACATAAATAGTCAGCGGGGATTGTTTCATTTGGCTTCGATTTTTTCGATATTGCTTTGGCACAGGCCAATACTGGCCAGTGTACTTTCGATCTTAAACTCGTCCTTTTCACGCTGCAGCAGAATGTTATAAACATGTTCAAACCGGGAAAACATATCGTGGTCAGCTGTACATAGCGTCATATAACCGATGTCGTGTACAGCCTGAGCAACTAATTTATTTTCGTAATGAGGTTTTTTATAAGGATTCAGCTGTTTGCACGCCATGTGCCATGCTTCTGCCGCAGTCAGTTCGCGCTGTCCGGTTTGGTGCTGCAACAGCATTCTGGCTGCCTGCACAAAAACGGCAGGCTTGGGCGGGTCGAAAGCGGTGTTTTCAATAAGATACATCGCCGCTGCCTGCGCCACATCAAGCGGGAACTGTGCAATAAATGGATACCAGTCTGTTACGACTTCGCTGCCGTTTTTTACCAACATAGGAAAGTAACGGCCTAAACGATCAAGAATCTTAGCTACATCCTGCTGCGTGACCTGATTATTCATGGCGGCCTCCCTGTGCTAAAGCACGGATTTGCGCGGCACCGGCAGAAAGCATGGGTTTGGCTGGATGGGAAAAGGAAGAAAAAGAAGAGTTTTGATAAAAATTATTCTTCTTATCTTTCTCTTCTTTCTTATTCTTCTTATTAGATGCAGAGCCTTTGCAATCGCTTTGCACTGCATTTGTAAGGTCTTTGCAGCCATCTGTGCAACGGTCGCCATCAAGGTACTGATAAGCGCCCCAATTAACGATAGTCAGCAGGCGTCCGGTCTTTGTAGATTCGTTTGCTAAAAAACCAAGTTTTACAAAGCGGTCTAAAGCTCCCCGAACATTACCTGTACTTACGCCTTTGCCACAGCGGTCAGCAATATGCTGTAAACTGGTAATAGTCTGCCCTGGTTGCACGTTGAACTTTTGACCTTGCCATTCCCATTCGGCGGGCGCAAAGTTGACCATAGAGAGCAAAGTAAGAAGAACAGTTTTTTGGATCGGAGTAGACTGTTTCCAGATCGGTTTATCCCAAAGTTCACGATAAATTTTAAAGAAGCCATTGTTCATACAGAACACCTCGATTTTTTATATTTTTAATATAAAAAACAAGGGATTCCCGGCTGGCTGGATGTAATGATGTCTGCTTACAGGTGTTCTGCCGCTTAAGAGCGTTTTTTATCCGGCTAAGGCTCATCGTTGCTCAATGCTTGTTTATTGCCGTTGCGTAGGATTTTATAACGTCGTCGCTTTAGTTTGCTGTCAATCAAAACATTTTACATATCGCGCAGCGTCTTGTCCTGTTTTTTGAAGCCTTGCTTCACTAACTGTGGGTTGAAGGCAACCTGTTAAGTATGCGCTTTTTGATGGTGTTTGTCAAATAAAAAACGGCTGACAATTTTGTCAGCCGTTTTTATTTTAAATATTATCAGGGGTTAGTTATTTGGTTCCACCTAATAATTCAGTAAGTTCTTTACCATCCATAGTACCACCAGTTAAAGTGAGTACACCTGGATCAGCTTGACCTGCACTAGCATTTGTGTAGGTGTAAGCAGTAGCAGTAGTACCAGCAGTAAATGTTCCAGCAGTATCTGTTCCTAATGTTTTAGCAATTGAAAAGCTTCCATTAGGAGGAGTAGGCCAACCGCCTTGGATTAAAGCAACAAAATTTGCATCTCCTCCAGTAGTTGCTGCTGTGTTAGAAGGATATTTAGCATATTTTGCATAATACATTATTTCTGCAGCTTGGATAGTACGCATATCAGCTACAATTTTTGCACCACGGGCAGTTTCTGTTGCGTCGATAAAACGCGGAATTGCAATACCAGCCAATATACCGATAATAGCAATTACTACTACCAGTTCTACCAGGGTAAAACCTTTTCTGTTTTTAATAAAAGCGGAGGTGTCTAAGAAAAATTTTTCTGGCAGGTGAGCAGTCAGAAATTCTAACATAAGCAGGTTGGTATTTTGTGCATTGTCATTGTTTTGTAAGACTCTGGTAAGACACAAATCAGTATTTTAGTTGATTAACGGCGTTTAAAAGCTGCCGGATATTTTTGTGAGTATAGCTTTCTGTAATATCAGCGTTGGCGTGGCCGACGATACGTTTTAAAATAACGCTGCCGGCGCTGACACCGCAGGTATCCATACCGCTGATAAAGGTGTGCCGGCAATCGTGCGGCTTGTGCTGCAGATTTAATTTTGCCATCAGCAGCTCAAAAAAACGTTTTTTATAGGTGTCATAGGTAAGTTTGTGGCCGCTTGGTGTTTCGATCAGATAGGTGCCGTGCATGCGGGCGGCGATAAGTGGCAGAATATCCTTGTGCAGTGGCAGGATACGGTGTGCAGCCTTTGTTTTTGTGCCGTGCAGGTCGATGATCTGCTTTTTGAGGTCGATATGTGCTATTTGTATTTCCAGTAATTCGCCAATGCGAATACCGCTGTAGAGCATGATGAGTACGGTGTCGACGAGGCTGACATCGGTGTAGTGGTGACGGCTGCCGTCAGCAAGCGGCAGTGCCAGGTCAAGGTTTTGCCAGAGCTGCCTGATCTCGCTGCGGGTAAAAATACTGCGTGTGGTTTGGCTGACTGCGGCTGTTTTTTCCAGATAAGATGAGTAGTCGACGCTGATAAGGTCATTTTCGAGTGCCAGACGAAAGATGCCTCTGAAAATAGTTTTAAGACGGGTCTGTACGCTGGGTGACAGATGCTGGTTACGATCCAGCACTGCCTGCATGTGGGATTTTTTTATTTTATTGATTGGTTGTTCAAACAGGTCACTGCATTTTTTCCAGGCGGCTGCAAAGCTGTTGCGCGAGGATTTGGAAAGACGGGCTGTGTGCTTGTCGTACCATTGTTCGTAAAGCTTGCTGAAGGTGAGTTGCTGCTGGTTGAGGTCGTAGGGACGTTTGTTATAGTCGGCAAGCGCTATCAGGGCAGCACGTCGGCTGGTATAATAGCCTAAGGTGTGGTATTTTTGCAGCAGCTTGCCATTATTATGTCGCTGCCAGCCTGCTGTCAGCCTTACGCGATATGGTTTGCGGCGGTTGCCGGGCAGTTTGCTGATACCACCGTAGCCGTTGGGGTTTTTCATAGTATACCTCCTTTTTTCTTATCTTAGCAGATTATTTTAGCTTTCAAATTGTAAGACACAAGTAAACCACAGGAAAATAATTTTGTAGATAATGAAAGTGTTATTGTAGTTTTCAAAATGTTCACAGAAGTGAATAATTTTGTATAATGAAGACAGTAAAGGACGGTGATACAGTATGACATGCGCTAAATTGGGTGATCGTTGGCTCAAGGTATTCGTGGTTCTGCTGATCGCGGGCGTTTTTGGCGGCTTTTGCCTGCCGCATTTTGTGGAAGCAGTGGCCGGTGGCTATAATACCCGCGCTGTCGGTGTTTCGCTTGGCGCAGAGGGCTTGGCGGCGCCTGTTTTATCAGCTGATTTTAAACCGCAGGGCGGCGAGCTGGCTTTGGCTAAGCTGGTAGAAGCAGGTTATTTCGACACTTTGATCAATTGAATACATGTATACAATACAAAAGTACTTGCTTTTTTCAAACTATCTGCTATAATAACTAACATCACAAGTGAATAATGCGTGGATGAAACATATGGGAGAAGACGATGCGTCTACCGAAGGAGCTAAACTCTCAGGTGCCTGTAAAACAGGCGGAACCGTATGCGGACACAACTCTGGAGAGTCCCTTGAATGGGCGCCGAAGGTGCACGAACGTCGTTGACGTTTTTATCTCTCAGGCCAATGGACAGAGCAATAGCAGTAGTTCCGCTGCCTTTCAGGCAGGGGAGTACTTATATCGTTTTTTGCCCACCGGAGTTGTCGTTATTCCGGTGGGTTTTGTTTTTTATTTCGCAAATGGGAAGAGGGAGAATTTTATGTTGGAGCTTTTGAATGAGATCGACAGTTTTGTGTGGGGGCCGCCGCTTTTGGTATTATTGGTTGGTACCGGTATCTGGCTGACCCTGCGTTTGAATTTGTTGCAGGTGTTGAAACTGCCTATGGCTTTGAAATTGATTTTTTCGGCGAAAAATGACGGTGACGGCGATGTCAACAGCTTCAAGGCTTTGTGTACGGCTTTGGCTGCTACTGTCGGCACAGGTAATATCGTCGGTGTTGCGACTGCTATCAAGGCAGGCGGGCCGGGTGCTTTGTTCTGGATGTGGCTGGCTGCTTTCTTCGGTATGGCGACTAAATATGCCGAAGGTCTTCTGGCTGTAAAATACCGTACTGTAGATGCCAATGGCAATATTGCCGGCGGACCGATGTATTATATCGAAAATGGTTTGGGTAAGTCTTATAAACCGCTGGCTGTTTTCTTCGCCGTATCCGGCGTATTGTGTGCTTACTTTGGTATCGGTACTTTTGCTCAGGTCAATGCTATCGTTGAGATCACACAGCTTTCCGTTGGTATCCCGGTTATTTATACTGCAGCTGTGCTGACTATCCTTGTTGCCGTTGTTACTATCGGCGGTCTGAAATCTATCGCGAATGTAGCAGGTAAGATCGTTCCCTTCATGGCTTTGCTGTATGTTATTACTACTGTTGGCATCCTGCTGGTGTTTGCCGATCAGGTCCCGGATGCTATCGCTACAGTGCTGACTAACGCTTTCAGCCCGACGGCTGCTGCCGGCGGCTTCCTGGGCGCAACTGTTATGATGGCGATGCGTAATGGTATTGCCCGCGGCGTTTTCTCTAACGAATCCGGTCTTGGCAGTGCGCCGATCGTTGCTGCTGCCGCAAAAACCAAATGGCCTGCTGAACAGGGTCTGATTTCCATGACCGGTACTTTTATCGATACGATCATTATTTGTACTTTGACTGGTTTGACTTTGGTTGTTACCAATGTCTGGACTGGCGATTTGAATGGCGCGGCTTTGACGCAGGCTGCTTTTACGATGGGATTCCCTATCTGGGGTAAATATCTGCTGATGGTTGGCCTGGTACTGTTTGCTTTTACTACGATCTTAGGCTGGAACTATTATGGCGAACGCTGCATCGAATATTTGCTGGGCGTTAAAGCGATCCTGCCGTACCGCATTATTTTTATCGGCTTGATTGCCTGTGGTGCTTTCCTGAAATTGGAAGCCATCTGGGTACTGGCAGATATCGTTAACGGTTTGATGGCTATTCCTAACCTGATCGCCCTTTTAGGACTGACTGGCGTTATTATAGCTGAAACGAAACGTTATCATGCACATTTGGCTGAAAAGAAGCAGCAAGCTGTTCTGGCTGAAGAAGTAACTGAAGAAGCCTGATTTTATAGTAAGCTTGTATTTAAAAAGGCAGTTTTAACACTGCCTTTTTGTTTTGGTCAAGTATAGTGATAATAAATTGTCTGCTAAAACACGAAAAGACTTGACTTTAAGACCAAAAATTTATATAATATCCCTTGTATTCGGGGCGTGGCTCAGTTTGGTAGAGCACCTGCCTTGGGAGCAGGGGGTCGCAGGTTCGAATCCTGCCGCTCCGACCAAATACATAGAGCATTGCTTAGTAAATTGCGGGTGTAGTTTAGTGGTAAAACCTCAGCCTTCCAAGCTGATGTTGTGGGTTCGATTCCCATCGCCCGCTCCAATTTTTGGTCTGGTAGCTCAGTCGGATAGAGCAACGGCCTTCTAAGCCGTGGGTCGGGGGTTCGAATCCCTCCCAGATCACCAACAGCGTAAGTTAGCTGCAGACTTGTTCTGCAGCTTTTTTGTTTGCTATGGTATAAAAAAAACACGGGTCTAAGATGCAAAAATGGTACCAACGGAAAACCCCCTCAATTGTCGAGGGGGTTTTTAATAAAATATATTTTTTTGATTTTTGTTGGGATCATATTATCATACTCAGGTATTGCGTGTATATATAAGCCTAATGTATGGCTTGCTTTACTGCGCCCGAAACGTTTAGCAATCTCCAGCAATGGTACTCCATTTGCAAGTAATTCTGTAGTATGAGTGTGACGGAGATGATGACGACAAAATTCGATAGAATACGGCAATATAGATTATAAAAAGGTAAACAAAACTGTCGAATGAATAGAGATCAATAAAGAATTATGAGCGCTTGTTAACTATAGATAAATTATGGAAAATAGAAAATTGTCAAAATTATTCTTAAAACAATGACTTTTTAGGAATTATTTGGTATTATAAGAGTACTATATATCTTACACTTGAGTGTAAGTATTACTTTCGGCATAGAAGATATATAATTCTAGCAGAGAGGATGTGAATCGATAAACGTGCATCCATTTTTGAAATGGCCAGGAGGAAAAAGGTGGTTGATTGCAAATTACCAGCACATTTTTCCTGCCGAATACAATCGCTATTATGAACCGTTTCTCGGTGGTGGATCTGCTTTTTTTTCCCTAATGCCAAAACAAGCCACCATATCAGATATCAACGGTGAATTAATAAATACATATCGTATTATGGCAAAATATCCAGAACAGCTCCGAGAGCAATTAATTCAACATCAAGAGCATCATTCGACTACTCATTACTATGCTGTAAGAGCGAATGTGCCTAATAATGCTGTTGAGCGTGCCGCTAGATTTCTTTATTTAAATAGGGCATGTTTTAATGGCATGTACCGTGTTAATCGTTTAGGAGAATTCAATGTGCCCATCGGCACGAAACAACAGTTTATTGATGATGTACAGCAATTTGAAGAATATTCTGAAGCGCTGTACAATGTCCATATACGAAAACAGGATTTTGTTGATACAATACGTGAAGCGACCGTTGGCGATCTTGTTTTTGCTGATCCGCCTTATACAATTGCACACAATCAAAACGCTTTTATTAAGTATAATGAGAAACTATTTTCATGGAAAGATCAAAAGCGCTTGCTTAATGCTTTGATACGAGCAAGAGATAGAGGTGCAATCATTATTGCAACTAATGCTAATTATCCAGCTTTACAACAGATGTATGATGATAACTACTTTTATACACAAGCCTTACATAGGTTCAGTTCAATATCTGGACTGGCGGCTGGACGAGGTACACAGGAAGAATTGTTGGTATCTTCATACCCTATTAATTTACAGGAGGAATGACGATGAATACGTTGACGGGCCTCATTGACAGGTCAATTTATCAGGACAACCCTATTTCTGCGTTGATGTCCTTTATTGAACAGGAGAAACGGCATAAGAATGCGCGTGAAGTGGAGAAAATGCGCTTTATCGGTTATGTATTGGAGCTAGGGTTTGACAGCGCAAAAATCATTACCTCTGATCAATACAAGATTATAGTTGGTGGCGTTCCTAGAGGTTCTTTTTTGATTATGGTTCCCAGCGAGTTTGGAAGTGCGCCTCCACATTTTTCATTACTCCGCGTCAGAGGCGTCTCGACTACACCATTGAGCAGCCAAGTTCAACAAACTTATTTTGAACTACATAAAAAAGCTATGCCAGAACTTGACATTTGGACACAGAACGAACTTCAATGGGGTGCTTTGGAGTGCGATGTGTTAGGTATGTTTTATGCAAATCCCAAGGTTTCTAGTAAACTAGAGTTTTCAGGAGACGTGAATAACATAGTAAGTGCCCACAGATATGAAGTCTATGCTCCCAGTGATGAGCTGTTAAAGGCTATCATAAATGGCATTGTACCGGAAAAATCCAGATTTGAACTAGGCGATTTACGCACAATGGAATGTCGGCTAATTGAAGGTGATATTCCGTCAAGTGATATTCCGGTGTATGTGTCAATGGAGGATTTCAAGGGACGCCGTACAGCGATGTTTGGTAAAACAAGGTTGGGCAAATCCAACGTAGTCAAACTTCTTGCTCAAGGGATGATTAATGCAACGAATGGACTGCCCGTTGATCAAACTGTTGGACAACTGATTTTTGATATAAACGGAGAATATGCTAATGACAACCCGCAGGATGGTAACAAGTCTTTGCGCTCATCCAATGAGAACCGTTGTATTGTATATGCGCTCACCCCGCGAGAAGGAACTCCATCAGAAGTTCTTCGGATGAACTTCTATGAGTACCCTTCTGCAGGACTTGGGCTATTAGCATCTTTTCTTAGCACTGATAAAAGAAATTCGATTTATATTACAAGTTTCACAAGTTCAGCTATTATAGACTTTGATGAATTGGAGTTGTTGGAAGAGGGTGACAAAACCAGAGCAGCAAGAAAAATATTGTATTATTGGGCTGTCTTGAAAAAAGCTGGGTATCCTGCGGATGAGAGCAAAATCCGTTATATGGTTAAGAGTAGAAATGCAATTGGCTTTGATCCCGGCTTTGGAGAAAAACTTCGAATGGCAGCTCATGGCGTGGCAGATCCGGAAATGCTGCCTGATGTAAATTCTTTAGATGCACTTGTCGAAGAGTTAGACAAGATAAATGCCTTCCGACTGTACCACCCAAAGGAAAACGATAAACTTTTCATTTCAACCTTATCAAAAAAGCCGATCTTTGATTCGGATGATTGTGCCTTGCTGGATTTTTTATTCCCAAAGGCAGGGGCCGGTCCGGACATGATACGTAAGTATCGTATTTATCATGATGCAAGAGCAAGCGATTTTACCGCTGATATTCTTAAATCTTTAGATGAAGGAAAAACTGTCATTCTGGACCTTGGTAATGCACAAGATGCTATACGGCAATACTTTTCGGATATTTTATCGACAGCCGTTTTTACTCACCAAGAACAGAAATTTGTCAGCAATTCGCTAAAAAGTCATTATATACAGCTTTATTTTGAAGAGGCACACAACTTGTTCCCGGCAACATCAAATAGTATAACAGATATTTATTCCCGTTTCGCAAAAGAAGGTGCCAAATTCCATATTGGAATGATTTATTCCACACAGTCACCGTCAACGATCAGTAAGGAACTGTTAGCGCAGACTGAAAACTTTTTTGTAGGGCATCTTTCATCACAGGATGAAGCTCATGCTCTTGCGCGTTTGCAGGTTGCCTTTGACGGGATTGAGCAAGATATTTTGCGTGCAAAGACACCTGGATTTATGCGGATGCTTACAATGTCGAACCGATTTGTTGTTCCGGTTCAGGCTAAATTATATGAGGGAATTTAACTTGGAGGTGGAAGCATGGCGTATTCTTCAACTGGAAAGTTACCCGATGAACATGCCTCAAAATTAGGTCACTTGTCAGTTATCCAGAGCCAATGGGTACAATCACTGATAGAAGATTTTGAGGATAGTCAATCTCGGGAGACAGACCACGATATGTCTTTATGGCATGATTTCGATGTGGGTCAATTAGAAAAACTAAAGTATATTTGGGCTGTGGACGGCTCTTTTGTTTCTGTAAAAACAAACCCGCCTACGGGTAAGGAAGTTGCATTTATAAAAACTGCTTTGCTTTCTGTTGATAAAAAGAATTTGGAGAAGATTGATAAGAAAAATCCACATCCACTCTTGCTACAAGACATTATGGCTGGTAGTGCTTTATTTCATGCAACTGTTTTACCACTTAAAAATGTAAAAACGAGTTTAGGCAACAACTATAATGCAATTCGGCATATTATATACGACTCTATACGTGTTGATGAGGATGGTCAGTATTTTCAGACACTCAAGTGGCTTTCATACAAAAAGTGGGAAGACAGCAAAGGTTGCTCGCCAAAGTTTGATTGCCCTCATTGTTCCAATGAGATCCCAGGATTACCATATGATTCATCAAAAGGTGAATGCCCTCACTGCCACAAAGAAGTGTTATTGACTGATATGATAGGGTTTCATCTTGATATGGAGGAAGATAGTGCTTCCGAAAAAATAGTATCCTCCTATATGCTTTTGATGGAACATCTTATGCTATTTACAATTGTACGACTTATGTGGCATCATACAGATAAAAGTGTTTTTTCGGATACGCTTTTTATCAAGGATGGTCCTTTAACATTGCGTAGCCAGTATGCGAAGTTTGTTCCCTTAATCCGTGATTTCATTGAATACACAAAACGAGTACAAAGGCCCATACATATTATCGGACAAGAAAAGAGTGGCGTTTTTCATGATCATCTGACTGTACTTTGTAAATATGTTTCTCCTAAACAATTGGGAGAAACACCAACGGTAGCTGTACTCACTCATGAATATGTAAGAAAGGAAGTCTATCGAACAGGAGATCTTGCTAATCCTTATGGCTCAAGAACCAATTGGGGCGAAAAGGTATATGTTAAGTTAGATCCCGATACCGCGCTTGTCTTGAATATTCCAACGGGAAAATATAACGAGAACCCACAATTTCCGCAACAAGATGATCTTGTCGGGTTAGGGCGCATAATGGCAACTCTCCCAGATTTGATCAGCAGGAGACATGAAGGGGCATTGTTTCCTGTAGAACTAGCTAATGGAGTAGCATCAATGTCTAGCTATCCGTCAGCGAAAATATTACAGCGTTTTATTGAAAGCAAATAAGTAATCATACTATAACAAAAGTCGATGTGTAATTGATACATCGACTTTTGTTATAGTATGATATAAAAATATTTTTTGTCGTGGCCTTGACATAAGGGTGGCAGAGATGGTGGCGACAAAAGTCGACAGAGTACGATAAAGCATGACACCGTTCGATAGGTCGCAATATGGTTTATTTTATAATAATTGTATGATATACTCAAATCACCGGAAATCACAATTGCTATAAAAAATATGGATTATCAAATAATATGCGTGTTTATACATACTGGAAATCAGCAAATATCAACTTTTTGCAGGAAGCCCATTGATGAACTATTGCAAAATACAAATGACGATACAAATGATATTTTGAGTTTTGTTGAGGTACTGCAGTCAGATGTATTTAAATATTTGGCTGCAGGACAAGATAGTGATAATATATGCATAGACGATGTGATTTTGAATAATTGGGGATTTATTGATGAACCTTTTAAAGCATACTATGGGACACTTTCTGCTGCTGCCCTTGGTGAATGGTATAGTAATTATGATAACAAGTTATTTGCCAAGAATATACGTTACTACAAAGGTGATACAGAGGTAAATCAGGGGATAAGGAAAGTTTTATTAGAGTCCCCGGAAAACTTCTTTTACTACAATAATGGTATTAAAATTCTTTGTAAAAAAATTACTCGAAAAGCAGCTTTTAGTACAAATGCTAAAACAGGTTTATTCGCACTTGAGGGAGTGTCTTTAGTTAATGGAGCGCAAACTACAGGAACTATTGGTACTACATTCTTAGAGAATCAAGATCAAGTTAGTAAAGCCACTGTATTTGTTCAATTAATTGACCTTGCAGATGTAGATGAAACTTGTGCATTACAAATTACGAAGTTATCAAATACACAAAACAGAATTGATAGTAAGGAATTTGCTGCATTAGATCCAGAACAAGAACGCCTAAAAACAGACTTGATTTTCTCAAATATTTATTATCTGTATAAATCAGGTGCTAAGATTGAGGACCCCATACATCAGGTTTCAATCGATGAGGCAATAGTGGCTCAAGCTTGTTTGCAAGATGATATAACTTATTCAACTATTTGTAAAAAGGGTGTAGGATCATTAACAGAAGATATAACAAAACCTCCTTATAAAATTCTTTTTAATGGTTCTACTAATGCATTCACTATGAAAAATAGTATTGAGGTTTTGAGAGCGGTTGATAAGTATCTTCAGATTCACGAAAATGATTATCAGGCTAGAAATCGTTTGGCATTAATTCATGGAAATCGTTTTATTTTGTATGTTGTATTACAGAATATAAAGAGCCACCCTAAGTATACTACTGAAATGATTGATGTTAATGAAATCTTAGATTTGGTTAACAATCAATGTGAAAAAGTAATTCCTAAAATTGTTGATGCTATGAATATCAAATTCCCAGATGCTTATCCTGCATATATATTTAAGAATATTGGGCGTTGTCGTTTATTATTTGCTGAAATTAATAATTGCGAGTAAGTTAAGAAATAGCAAATATTTGATGAGATTGTATACAATACGTAGGCTGATGTGATCTTTGTGGTCTATCATGGTGGCAAGGCAGAGCAGGATATTGCTTTGGCAAAAATGCGTAAGCAGATTTTTGGTAAGATTGAAGCCGTGTGTAAATAGCGTATTTATCCTTTGCCACATAACAGTGTTGTAGCTACTGGAGTACATACTGTTGATATTATTAAATTACTGCGTGAAGGTATATGTCCTGAAAATTAAGATATTCAAGCCGTTCCTAAGCAGGAACGGCTTTTAATATAAATTAAAAGAAAACCGTTCGCAGGGGATGGTTGCGAACGGCTTCTTCATAGGAAAGCTGTTTATGATGAATTTGATGGGAAGGGTATAGCAAGTTCATCACTTGCTATGACTTAAGTATACAACAGATATTTGACAGAAAAAGGGCAAAGCTTCAAAAAAAATGTGAAATTTTAATTTTGATGAAATTGAATAAAATTGGAAGGCTTTTAAATCTTTACCGCATAAAAGCAGAAATATTTTTGGGAAAAAGACGAAAAACAGTTGAGGAATTGATTAGTATATGCTATTTTAGTATATAGTAAAATCTATTATCCAAGAAAAGAGTGACGCTGATGAAGAACATATTGGGAAGTTTACCGGCCCGTCTTGTGCTGGGTGTGATCGCTGGTATTATTGTGGGCTTATACGCCAACGAAGATTTGATGCAGGTGATACTGACAGTCAAAAATTTACTTGGTTCGCTGATCATTTTCTGTGTACCGCTGATTATTATCGGTTTTATTGCGCCGTCTATTACACGCCTGGGGCAGCATGCATCGACTATGCTGCGGGTCGCGATCATATTGGCCTATGTTTCTTCCGTGGGTGCGGCCTTCTTTGCGATGTTATCCGGCTACGGTCTGATACCGCATTTGAATATCGTTTCCTCTGTCGATGGTTTAAAAGAGCTGCCGAAACTGCTGTTTGATTTAAAAATCGACCCGATCATGAGCGTAATGAGCGCATTGGTCTTTTCTGTGTTGGTTGGTGTGGCGGCTGCCTGGACTAAGGCTGCTGTAATCACTAAATTTTTAGAAGAGTTCCAGAAAATCGTTTTAGCGATCGTGACCAATATCGTTATTCCAGTGCTGCCGATCTTTATCGCCTGCACCTTCTGCGCTTTATCGTATGAAGGCACGATCACAAAGCAGCTGCCGGTATTCCTGATCGTGGTGCTGATAGTAATGGTGGGGCATTATCTCTGGCTGGCGTTGTTGTATGGTCTGGCTGGTCTTTATGCCGGCGCTAATCCGATGGAAGTGCTCAAGCATTACTGGCCTGCTTATATTACTGCCGTAGGCACCATGTCTTCTGCGGCAACTTTGGCCGTTGCGCTGGAATGTGCCCGCAAATCCAAAGTGCTGCGTAAGGATCTGGTAAACTTTGGCATTCCGCTGTTTGCCAATATTCACCTGTGCGGCAGTGTTTTGACAGAAGTATTTTTTGTGATGACAGTTTCTCAGATTTTGTATGGCACCTTGCCGGAACTGGGTACGATGATTTTATTCTGCCTGTTGTTAGGTATTTTTGCTATTGGCGCACCCGGTGTTCCTGGTGGTACGGTTATGGCGTCTTTGGGTTTGATCATCAGCGTGCTTGGCTTTGATGCTACAGGCACGGCGCTGATGCTGACGATCTTTGCCTTGCAGGATAGCTTTGGTACTGCCTGCAATGTAACTGGTGATGGTGCTTTAACGCTGTTTTTGACTGGTTACGCCAAAAAGAATCATATTGAAGAAGTCAATGAGATTTCTGTATTGTAAATTAAGCTGATCTTGGTTCCTTGTGTAAAGCAGCATTAAAAAATAACGCTTGTAAAAAGCCCCTTTCGTAAGCTGAACTGCCCCAGAAAAAACGGACAATAGACAAAAAGCCCCCTTGTGTAGGAAAA